>NZ_JAWRXB010000003.1:0-455383 GCF_046535245.1 Paraburkholderia sp. SIMBA_030 | reverse complement strand
TACGGGGTGCGATGTCTCTGCATGATGGACACCTCCTGTTCCAAAGAATAGGTGTCCACGAAACCGGGTCAACTCCAGCTGCAGGCATTGCGACGGCTTGGAATCGCGTGCCCGACGCCGTTTGGCGAATGGTCTTGCAATGGGTGAATGAAGGCAACCTGCGGGACTTTTTCGACGTACTGGCCGCTCGGAATAGCGCCGACGAGGGCCGGCTTGCGTTCTGGAGCCGCTACATGCGGCAGATTTCGTGGACGCGCCTGATTTTCAGTAACGAAACGGTGTCACTCGCGCGAAGCAACCGGGAAATCCGGGAGCTTATCGCCCGGGAGGCTGGAGCGTACGCGACCCTGTATGGGAACAAGAACATTGATGCGTTCATCATGCAGATTGGCGAGTACATCATTGTGGAGTTCAGCACAACGGGCAACGCCGCGTACGTCTATGATTCTGCAACCCTCCGGTTCGACAAGTATTCACCGACCTATCACGGCGGCTCCGAGGATTTGCGCTACGGATTTCGCACTGGAGCCCGATGCCGAATCATCCATAATGCGGGCTGGCAGTCTAGCGCGGCGCACGAACTGGCCCGGCTTGGCATTCGTCCCGACGAGGATACGAAGCAGTCACGACTGCCCCGTCCCACCTTAGTAGAAACGCGACAAATCAAGACGCCGCCCCAATCGGGGCTGGCAGGACCGGGATGGGTTTCGCCCACCGTTCCCTCGCGAGTCGCCACTCAAACACCCTTTTCCATGGCAGCGCTGGAAGCCCATGTCGAGCAATACATTGGTGCCTACGTCGATGACAGGCGCCAAGCCGCCGGCGGGCGACTATGGGTTGAAGACCCGCGACAGGACATAGCGCTTGGCAGACAGCTGAAAGCGTGGGGCTTCAAGTGGGCTAACTCACGTTCGGCGTGGTATTACGTGGAGTAAGGATGGCTTTCTTCAATCTGTTCAAACGCGGCGCTTCGACAAATACGGCGCGTCCGAGCTTCCAGCCGGAATGGACCGAGCGCGGCATTGCGTTCAGGCTGGCCGTTCCATTGCCGGCCCCGACAGTCGATGAACTCCAGGCGAGAGCGTATGCCGTTGAGCAGCACGAATTCGTTCTTGCTCACTACCTCCTCCAACTGGCGCAGGGAGGCGCCGCGTCGGTTGATGCCGACTGCCTTCTCCTCCCCTGGCCGGAGTTTTTTCGACTGAGGGAGATGCCCGAACATCAGTCGTCGCTCGCTAGCTTCGTCGTCCCACCCGAGCGACCGTTCCAGCCAGTCCTGAACCATCAGGCCACGCTATCAGATTCATCCTTCGACATATTTGTCGAAAGCTGGGAGCTGAACGGGTTGAGCATCCGCACTGCTCGACGGACAGGTGCCGTGCTGACTGTCGATAATGAGGAAGCGCTCCTGCCCGCGGCAACATGGGAAACGGTCGAGACCATCGACCAATTCCGGCACCGTCCCGCCGAGCAACGGACGCAACATTTCAACGAACTGGGTTGGGGAAAGATTCGCTCACAGGCGGATATTGCCAGCGCTCTCTATAAATCCCAGTACCTGGCAACGACACACGTTCTAACACCGGACAAGCTCCGTCTTCCTCAGGCGAGGGAAGAGACCCCTTTCGGCCGTGTTCACACCGTAATGCCCACGTTCGACGGCGCGCCTGACGGATGGTTGCGTGCCTTTGACCAGTTTGGGACCGTCCAGCCTCACTATGACCTCGCGAGCAGCGACGGCGGACGGGTCCGCATCGTGTTGTCCGAATCCGTTCGCAAGGTCCTCCAGGTCATTAAACGCGATATGCCGGGACGCCGTGTCGCCGGCGTACGTGCCGAAAAGTTCATCCACAACCCGTGGGCTTTTCTCGGCGACAGCGCTGCGGAAGTGCTCGATGAGGAAGACTTCCTGGTGGACAAAGCTTCTGCTGGTCCGCTCACGACAATCTTCTCGGTCGCGACCCGGATGAGCGACGGTCGCATCGACACCGTTGGACTCGTCGTGACCGAACACTATGCCGATGGCACGGCGCGAACGTCTGATTGCAGGTTTGAAGGTACGGCATCGTTCGCGGAATTTGTGACAACGCTAGAGGGCGCCCTACGCGAGGAGCGAGAGCTGTTTCCGTGGAACGAGTTCGACCTTACCGTCGATGCCGAAACAGCTTCCCAGCTTGAGACCGCTCGACAGGTTTTGTTTTTGTGGCGGAGTCAGCCTGCAGCGCGCATTGATTTCACTGACGTCTACACGCTGGACGGGTACAGCGACCGGATTCACGGAATCGGCGTGGCCAAGCCTGTGTATGTACCAGTCATGCAGAAGGCTTCTTCCGACGCGGATGATGAAGGCGGCTGGCTGCCCGACGAACTCACTCCGATGGTGTCAGTCACGTTGTCCGGACACGACGGTCACGTGATTATTCCGCTCACTGCAGAGTGGGTTGAAAACTTCGAGCATGCAGTTCAGCAGGCAGAAAAGGAAGGAGCCGGCGAGGTGCGTGACCCCGAACTGCCAACGGCCATCGATACGGCTCAGGCGCGGCAACTCGCCGACGCATTCGGTTCGATGATTGCCGCCAGTGAAAAGGTCAAGGCGGAAAAGGCCGGTGGAGAGGCGAAGTCGCGCAGAACGAAGGAAAGCCTGCTCGTCAAAACCAACTTCAACGAGGTTGACTATCAGGAGGCGAGGCGAACAGTCCTGACGCCACCCGAGGAAGCCACGGCAATCCTACCATCTTCCCTGCGGCCATCCGTTTCGCTGAAAATGCATCAGCAACAGGGCATTGCTTGGTTCCAGCATCTCGTCGGACTGAGCCCTTCGGACTGCCGGGGAGCTCTCCTCGCAGACGATATGGGCCTAGGCAAGACGCTCCAGTTACTTACTGTGCTTGGCTGGTTTTACGAACAGCAGCCCGAAGGAAAACCCTCACTGGTTGTCGCACCGAAGAGCCTACTGGAAAACTGGGCTCAGGAAATTGAGCGATTTTTTACCCCCGCTTACCCCGCCCATGTTGTGTTGCATGGCGACGAATTGCGAGCGAGAAAACAGCCCATAGACCTCATCGACGAACAACTGCAGACTCGGGGTATCACCGACCTGCTCAAACCAGACTGGCTCGGGAACCACAAGGTCATCATCACGACCTACGAGGTACTGACGAATTATGAATTCTCGTTCGCCCGCCAGGAATTCGCGTTTGTCATTTGCGATGAAGCGCAACGCATCAAGACCCCTGGTACGCGGGTTACGCTTGCCGCAAAAAAACTGAAAGCAGACTTTCGTATTTCCTGCACGGGCACGCCAGTGGAAAACTCCCTAGCCGACCTATGGTGTCTCTTTGATTTTGTGCAGCCGGGTCTGTTGGGTGCGCTGGAGACCTTCGGGCGGACTTACCGCCGGCCAATTGAGTGCAACACGGAAGAACACCATGAGAGTTTGGCCCGGCTCCAGTTGCTCATCGCACCGCAAACCTTGCGTCGAACCAAGGAAGACATTGCCGACGAACTCAAGAAAAAGTACTTCGTCCTGCAAGGATTGACGCAAGCGGCAGCCTCGCTCAGCGCCAATCCATCGGACGGTGAGCGGCTAGAGGTCGCAATTTCAGGCCACCAGTTGGTGCTCTACAAGGGCGGCCTCAAAAAGCTGCAGGACGCCGCCTCGGAGCGGGATGCCCGGCAGCGCGCGAGACTTTCGTTCGGCGCCCTACATCTGATGAAGGCTGTTTGTGCAGAGCCTTACTGTTTACCGGGAAGCCGGTTCGCCCCGGACAAGCGCGGACTTGATGCGCATCTTGAAAATTCGCCGAAGATGCGTTGGCTGCTCGAGCAACTTGAGGAGGTTGCACGCCGCTCGGAGAAAGCAATCGTCTTCACCGAGTTGCGTGAAGTACAGGCGGCGCTCGCCTACTTCATCCATCAGCGGTTCGGCCTGAAACCGTCGGTGGTGAATGGTGACACGCAGGGCCGGCAGGGTTTCATCGACCGTTTCTCTGGAACCGGTGGCTTCAACGTCATCATTCTTTCCACCCTGGCTGCGGGCGCTGGACTCAACGTGACGGCGGCAAACCACGTTTTTCACTACACCCGCGCGTGGAACGCCGCGAAGGAAAATCAAGCCACGGACCGCGCATATCGCATTGGCCAAGAAAAGGATGTGTTCGTCTACTGCCCAACCATTGTCGCCGACTTTCCTACGTTCGAGGTACGTCTTGACGAAATGCTGAAACGAAAGGGAAAACTTGCGGGTGCAACGATGAACAATTCGTCAATGGAAGACATGCTGAACGGCAACATCGAAGACGTGCGGATGTCTGAACTATTGGGGGACGTGCCTGGTTCCACTCAGATTGAGCTCAGGTATCTCACGATGGAGGATGTCGACCGTCTTGACGGCACCAGCTTCGAATTCCTTTGCAGGCTGTTGTGGGAAAAGCGCGGATATGTGGCGTCAGTCACGACAAAGATGCGCGGCGACCGTGGAATTGACGTGATTGCACTGCAGGGAAAGGAAGGCGAGTTGCTCCAATGCAAGTCGTCTGCGAATGCCGAAATCGGATGGGATGCGGTGAAGGAAGTGGCCGCCGGTGCCGCGCGATACCAAAACACCTATTCGGGGACGCGCTTTAGGCGTATATGCGTAACAAACCGGCGTTTTAATACCGGCGCGCATGACCAAGCCGACGCGAACCGTGTTCAATTGATTGAAAGAGATGGTCTAGAGCGTCTGCTCACCCAATATCCTCTAACGGTTGAAGAGTTAGACGATGAATTGATGAGCAAATTGTCGTTCTCTAGCGCAGCGTAGAAATTTGTGGTTCAACCTGTTCAACCAAAAAGACCGAACGTGAGACTAGCGGCTGGGACTGCGAACCCATTTGATGCTTGGCAAGATGAAGAGTCGAGAAACCTCCACTTGCCTGCAACAGAAACGCCGCGAGAGTTGCACCATAACCCAACCGTCACGCGCTTTTCTTCCTAACCACAGCTATCCTCAAAGACTACATCTATTACTATGGCCAGGTCAGCGTTTCAAACGAATCCAATCGCCCTGCGGGAGCTACTTGACGACTGCGACAGGGGTGCTCTTCAACTGCCCGACTTCCAGCGCAGTTGGGTATGGGACGAAGACCGCATCAAAAGCCTAATCGCGTCCATCTCCCGAGCGTTTCCTGTTGGCGCACTGATGACGTTGGAGACGGGGGGCGATGTTGAGTTCAAGCCCAGGCCAGTTGAGGGTGCCCCGCGCTCAGCTCACTCGGCTGTGCCGCGGGCATTGTTGCTTGACGGTCAACAGCGAATGACGTCGCTCTACCAAGTAACACTCCGCGGCAAAGTCGTGGAGACCGTTACTCCGAAGAACAAGAAGGTTAAACGCTGGTTTTATATCGATATTAGAAAAGCGATGGACCCGTCGTGTGACCGTGAAGACGCCATTGTTGGTGTGCCGGAAGACAGAATTATCCGTACGGATTTTGGGCGTTCAGAGGTTCTTGACCTGACGAGGCCGGAACGCGAGTACGAGACACTGATGTATCCCGTTTCACAAGTGTTCGACTGGGATTCATGGCAGGATGGCTTCCAGGAACATTGGCGCGGAGATGAGCACTCAGACACGCGGAAGTTGTTCAAAGCATTCAAGCAGGCGATTCTAGAGAACTTCAAGGACTACCGGGTCCCTGTCATCGCATTGGACAGGTCCACATCGAAGGAAGCGGTGTGCGTTGTGTTTGAAAAGGTCAATACTGGTGGCAAGCCGCTTGACGCATTCGAACTCGTTACCGCGATGTACGCCGCCGAAGGACATGAACTTCGAAAGGATTGGTTCGGCAGCGAAAATGCGAAGGGTCGGCAGAGCCGCTTCGTAGAGACGTTGCGTCCCGCAGATGCTACTTCGGGCATCATCGCGAACGTTACCAATACCGATTTCTTGCAAGCAGTCTCGCTCTTCTACACTCGTGAGAAACGCCGGGAGGCGGAGCAAGCCAATAAATCTGGAAAGGATTTGCCATCGGTCAGTGGAAATCGTCAGGCGCTCCTGAATCTTCCGTTGGCTGCTTATAAGAAGTATGAGGTGCAAGTCGAAACTGGGTTCATCCATGCAGCTAAGTTTCTTCATATGCTGCACATATACCGAGTGTTCGACTTACCCTATCAGTCACAAATCGTTCCGCTTGCGGCGATTCTTGCCGACATAGGAACTGCGTGGGAGCACGATACGGTTCGCACAAAATTGGTCCAGTGGTATTGGAATGGCGTCTTTGGTGAGTTATATGGTTCGGCGGTTGACTCGCGCTTCGCGCGAGACTTCTTGGAAGTGCCGGCATGGCTGAACGGCGGACCGGAACCGACGACAATCAGCGAAACCATCTTTCGCGCCGACCGGCTAAAGACGATGCGGATGCGCCTATCGGCCGCGTACAAGGGTGTGAACGCCCTGCTCATGAGGGACGGCGCCCGCGATTTTCGTTCTGGGCAGAAATTCGACCATACCGTGTTCTTTGGTGAGAACGTCGACATCCACCATATCTTTCCGCAAGACTGGTGTAAAACCAACGGCATCAAACCCGCCATATACGATTCGATAATCAACAAGACCCCTTTGTCCTATCGAACGAACAGGATTATCGGTGGAGTGGCACCGTCCGAGTATCTCGCGAAGCTTGAGGGCGGTAATTCGGCAACCCCGCCTATCAACCGGGAACGACTGGACGAGCATCTTGAGTCGCACTTCATCAATCCGGATTTGCTTCGAAGCGATTCGTTCGAAGCATTTATGTCAGACAGACAAAAGCAGTTGCTGGCTTTGATTGAAGATGCGATGGGTAAGCGCGCGTACACCGGGGAGATTCGTGAGGAGGGTGAAGATTACGAGTCGGACGAGGCGACATTGGAAGCCGATTTGACGATGGATGCCGCATAGCTACGACCGCGGTTGTATACTCGCTGTGTGAGGAGAGGTTCAACTTCTCCTGGATTGCCGGACGCCGTCGCCGAACTCAGTGGAATTCCGCATGGAACTCGGCGCGCTCACCTGCCGAATCTGATTGCGCACGGCGTCAAGATTGCGGCGAACCTACATTGCACCGGTGACGTCAGAACGGAACATCTCGTTCATCCAACTCGACCTTCGGAATAAGCCTTCTCCTATCCGAGCACGCTGTCGGTTGACAGCACGTTGACGACGGTCTCCAAGAACCACACGGTCTATTTGGTCGACAACCTGGCCACGGGACATAATGAAACGCAAGGCTTGCCGGGCTACACCGGTAGCCTGCCCTTCACTCGAGGGCAAAGCGTCAACGGGGAAGTTGTTGTGGCAGGCGTTCCGCTGAGCTTCCCAACCACACTTCGCCTGTGCAGATAATCTTCGACGCGCCATATCACCGTGTGCTGATGCTCGACAACTACGCGTCGATGGGCGTGGCGAGCACGGCAAGTACATCGTGGGAAGCCTCAATATCGACTTCGGGGGCAGCACAGCTGTCATTAGCGACAGTCAGCTCGTCGGCTATCTGTGCAGGAAGGTCCCGCGACCGGATAGGCTCAGAAGATTACGTTAGGGCCCGGAATACGACTCAAGATTTCTTTCATTGACGCCTCAGCCACTTCTTGAACAGTCCTAGCATGTTCGTGAGCTTGAAGGGCCTGGCGTTGCATTGAAAGTGTGCGCTCCAACGCGTTTCTTAACTCCAGTCCCATCTCCTGAAGACGGGATTCGCAGCTCCGAACACAATCGGAAAGCACTTCAACGGCAACGACTGACTCGGCAGCCAATTCTTCGATTTGAAAACGGAATTCTGGCGACGGTGGCTCTTTCTTCACAAGGCATCGAAGTTTTTCGAGAGAAATTTCGATGGCTGAAAGCGCGCGGTCCATTTCGGTCTCATGGAATGGAATAATTGACATCATCGACGCCCTAAAAAGACTGAAAACAACGGTTACCGCAGATGCAGCATCTGCCCAGTATTAGCTCACTCAAGCTTCAACAGCCCCCGTAAATCTTGATGGTTCGGCCTCTTGCTGCGCGTATGACCACTTGTGCACCAACGACAGCGGCCCAAGATTGAGCCACGCTTGGCTCCGTCCACCGTCAAAGGCAAGCGGTATTTCGTTGCCTAATACTAGAGCCGGAACTTGTTGATGAACGAGCGCGAACGCACTTTCGCAGCCAACCTGTGCCCATAGCTTTCCGCTGGTCAGCAATGCCTACTGCTGAGCGAGGATGCCTTCTGCGAAAACCTGGTCATAGCCGCGCTCCTGCATCCCGTTGACAATACCGCCGCCGCGCTACCAAAGCAGAGATGGACCGTGCCCAGCTGCGAATGCAATGCGAAGGCTGGCTTGCCGCCAATTTGCGCCTCAACACCATCATTGATGCACTGGCACTGGTGAAGTAATGAATAGTGCTCGCAAAGAAAACGAGAAATTGCGGGCAAATTCCGGCCAAAAAGACCCTGAAACCGGTGAAAACCTCGAAAAAGGCTAAAAGCGCTGACTAGACTCCCTGAACTTTGAGAGAGTTCCTTGATGTGAGAGCGCTGCGACCTGAGAGCCCGCAGCTTTACGCCCCGCGCAATGCGGGGCTTTTTATTGCTGCGCTCGACGATATGGGTACGCGTCCAACACGCCTTGGCGATGCTCGGCGCTCATCGCTGCTTCCAGTTCGTCGAACCACACGAACAGTTCGTCCCAGTTGTTTAGGCTGAACACACGGGTGCCGTATCGCTCCGTCAACCGAACGCCCGGATGAGACACCAGTTCCGCCATCGGCTGGTCCATGATAAAAGCGTCAACGTACGGCGCGTAAGTCGAGATGTGCTTTATATCGAAGAACACTCCCGACAGGCGCCCGAGCGCCTTTTCACGATTTTGGTACGAGCCAGCCTTTACGATTGCCTTCAACGTCGCGAGCATATGAGTGGTAAGCCATTGCGTCGGAACGTTCTTAAAGTGGTCCGACCGGAAGAATTCACCGCACCGTCGAAGCTTATCTTCGGCCGGCATCTCCTCTGGCAGCAGGAACATGAACTCCTGCACAATCATGGCTATCGCGGGCGAATCGAGAAACACGTCGATGTCGCCCCTGAACATCCTGAAGACGAACTCTAAGTAACTGCCGATGAGCGTCGGGCCGATTTGCGCATACTCTGCCTCCACGTCACCTTCGAACGACCGTTGCGATGTTCGCCACTCCGGAAAAAGGTCGACCAGCTGCTCGACGGACTGTCTTTTGAGCTGTGCCAACAACTCGGCGTCACCCAGATACCCGCCAACCTCGATGCGAATATAGCCGTCCCATTCGGCGACGTGCTCCTCTTCGAGGGCATCTTCTAGACTGATGACATGGTCGGCCGGCTCGCCTGCCAGCCAAGCGCGGAACGCACGCGTCAACTGCGTCTTTTCGACTTCCGATGCCCGTTCAAACTCGGCGCCGCGACTGGTGTCCTTGATGAACGGGTAAAGCTGGTCAGCGTAGTCGCGCCACTGCGTTTCATCTTCGTGGATTGACGAGTAGGGCGCGACCAGCAACTGGTCTTCGGCAAGCTGCTTGATACGCTCCGCTGCCTGAACGAATCTGGCGTCCCTGCCGCGGAAAGCGCACGAGAAAAAGAACTGGTCGAGATAAATCACCTTCTTCCGGATGGGCGGCAGCATAAGGCCGTGCGAATACCTGCAGCGCTTGCAGCCCTGCAAGACATGGTCGCCATACACCTCAACGTTGCCGAAGGAGTTCTCCTGCCCGCAGCCAGGGCAGTTTCCGAGCACGTATGTGACCAGCATATATCACCCCATCTTAATGTCAGTGTTGCGGCAGGCGTCCGCTAGACGGGAGCGTACTCCTTCCCAAAGCATCGGGCAGGTACTGGATGCAGGCGTCAACAGCCGCACCGGGCTGTCCAGCATCCAGGTCGGTCTTGGAAGGCCGAGCGGAAGTGCTTTCTGCTTCGCCTTAAGCGTCACAGGCACCGTCCAACGTCTGCATGAATTCATGCTGCTCAAAGGGCTGGAGCATGAAGTGAACAGTGGTCGAGTGGGGCTACCTCGATACGTCACCGTTACTCTCAACGAGGAACAGTCTCTCGACCAGATTGCGATTGAGGGCATGAAGCAACGCATTCACGACGGTCTTCAGAAACGACACGAAAATGAGCTGATACTCGAGTCAATCGTTGCCGTGTCTTCGAAGAATAGCGCTTTGGTGCAGCTGGCGGACGTCGTCGCGGGCTCGGCGAACCGTCGATTGAACTTCACCGGCACTCGCAACCATAAAGACGACATCGCAGACCTTGTCATCGAAAGACTCGGCATCGAACTGGACAGCGGCGAACGTGATGCCGACCTGGACGCGACGGTTATGTTTCGCATCTGAGCAACGTTCGTGTCACAGGCGCGCGACAGCTTGCAAATGCCATCATGTTCAGTGCGGTGCAAAGGCCGTCGGCGCGACAAGGTTAGCTCCACGCCTCTATTGGCTGGCAATTCCCAGTTCAGCGACCGCCCAGTTCAAGAGCGTATGTCCGGGTATTGACGATTCGCAACGAGTCAAACTCTTATCTGGTTAATGCCCCGATAAGAGGCTCAGGTAGAGCGAATCGACATTCTCATAGGTCGTCGGGGACAACCATGCACGACCGCCGGTGTCGTTCGCCACCTTGTAACCCCACGTCGCTACACGCTGGACAATCTCTTTGTCACCTGAAACGCCAGCAAGCAGTCCGATTTCCGCGAGCTGCTGCTCTTTGAACACAAGACGTTCGAGCCAGCGCTCCAGGTGTGGTCTCGCCGCGAGCGTGTCAGACTTACTGCGATTACAAGCCGGATGAGCCAGGACGAAATTGTGTGCCAAGTCCCTTGAGTAAAGCGAGAATGGGACGAAGTGGTCGATGTCTGCGTCGGCGAGTCGTTCTCCGCAGTAGAAGCAACGCGAACCGTCCAGCTTGCGCAACTGAGTGCCGATGATGGCGAGCGACTGTCGCGAAGACGAGAAAAGAAAGTCCTCAAGGTCATCAGCGTTCCCGAGAATCGGGTGATTACGGCGATTTGCCTTTATGTGCGCGACCCATCGAGTCCGCGCCATCTGCTCCACGAGGCTATAAAAGCGGCGTAGGCAATAGCTGACGCCCGCCTTCAGCGTCACCGAGCCTCTTGACTGGCGCTCATACAGGAATGGGTCTGTCACCCCGGCAAAGTTTTGAAGGTATTTCAAGGGCTGCGCGGACACTACGGATGCTACCTTCGACAACAGTGGCACATAGCTCGGTAAGGCTGATGCTTGTAGCGCTGATGACGCTGGGGTCCCGGCTCGGAATTCTGAGATTGAATTGAGAATCGCGGCTTGGACCCCAAGGTTCTGAACCAAAACGCCGGGCTGACTGCCCGTACGACCAGTTCCGTACGGGGTCGCATGTTGCCAGTAGAGATAGACGAACCGCTCTGCAATTTGACGGGTGGTCAACGTGAGTTCGGCCCCGTCGTCGGCGCCGTGCTCGACCGCCAATTCTGCGAATGAAATCACAAGCGCGAATTTATACGTCGCAGTGAAATCGCCCTCGGCGAATAATCGTTGAAGCTTCGCGAGAAAAGTCAGCTGCGCTTCCGGGGATGGTGTAGGCAAGCTGAAACTCAATCTCGTTGGCTCCAGTAGTCGGCCTTTGCAGGTATTACCCACCGAATGCCGCCGCGCGGGTCTGCTACATCGCCTGTGAAACGAGGTATTAGATGAATGTGCAGGTGAGGCACGGTTTGTCCGGCAGCCGGACCGTCGTTGATGCCAATGTTGAATCCGTCCGGCTCCAGGGACGCGAGTGCATGCGCCTTGGCGTGGTCCAGAAGGGTAAGAAGGTCATCACGCTCTTCAGCACTCACGTCGAAGAACGAACGAACATGACGCTTGGGGATGACAAGACTGTGTCCAGGTGAGACGGGAAACCCATCCAAAATCCACATGGCATGTCGGTTTTGACCCACGATGCGGCAAGTCGGAATCTCGCAAAACGGACAGGTCTGTGACGACATCGAGGACTTCTTCGAAGACTTGAGGGAGCAGCCCATTTTACCTATCTTTACTGTCGCCGATAACGTCTCAAATCATCTCAGTAAGGTGCACCGTTGTCGATTACCTTTGGCGCAGGCGACGACATCGAGCGCTTGCGCAGCATTATGGTGATGCGACGGGTGAGGCCCGGAGGTAGCGAACAGACGCCCGGCCCACAATGGATTGCCGAGGTGGTGGCGTTCGGTTCAATTCGTCTCCGGGGGAAATCGCGGTTGGGGCAGCCCCTTTTCCAGCAAGCAGCAGAAGTTTCACCGAAATTGAGAAGTTTCAAAAACGATGAAACCGCGTGATACCGGAAGCACCGGGTAACGACAATCATGCCGGCTGTGCGGATACGAACAGTTCCTGCATCGCCCTTGCGCTGAGAACTGCGAGTCGGCACCCAGCCCAATTCGGCCGCCACGGTAGACACCGCGATAAATCCGTGTCCGCAGTGGTCCCTGTAGCCCTCGTTGTGAAGGAAGACGACGCCGAAGTCGGCGGTGGACTAATCGGTTCAGTTCGGTAGCCACCGTACATGTCACCGTGGCTCAAACACCAACGCCTTTCGAATCTCGTCGGCGTTCTCTTTCAGCCATGCACGACGTTTAACGATGGTTTCACCCGGCAGGCGAGGAAGCCGCTCGTGAAGATGCGGAACACCTCTCCGCCGGTTTGAACTTCAACGCCGAAATAGTCCGGCGTGATGTTCATGTGTGCCGGTCGTTATCTCAAGTCCAAGCTCGGCGACTTCACATATGTTTAAGATTCAGCAGCGGGACACCCGCGCTCCGTAGCCAGCTTGAGTGCGCCTACATTCGATTACCTGACGAGCGTCGCCGACCGATGACGGGGCGCAGGCGAGAGGTGCGGTGAGGTATCATCGCCCTCATCACTCACCACAGGACGCCAAATCTGATGTCGGTAGATTCAAGCTGGTTGGGCCAAATTGAACGCGAGTGGGCACAACTTCGCGAGTGCGACCCGTCACTCGACGTGGAAAGGTTCTTCCGGCACGTTGTATCAGCAAACAAGGTCGGATTTCTTTCACTTGAATCTATCGCGGCCATTGCGAATGGCCTGCTCACAAGCCCGTTGTCGGGCGCGCCCTATCTCGGCCGGCGACTGCTTGAACGGGTTGGCCCTGGCCGACATCCCTCCCTTCGGGTCGCGCTTGCACTGTCTCTTGTCACGGAGACAGGCGGGCCTGCGGATTACGAGGGCGGTCACGTCATTCTGGGCGACGTGCTGAAGGACGATACGGCGAGCGACCCGCTGCGAGGTATGGCGGCAGCAGCGCTCGCGGACAGTGCGCGGCTTGGTCGTGGCATGGACCCCGACCTCGAGATGGCCAAGGACATGTATTCCACGGCACTGGAGCTTGGACACCGGTCGGCCGCGTATAACTTGGGCTTGTATTGGGAGGGATGCTGGGATACGAGTGCTCCCGGCGACGTGGTCCCCGACAGCGCAAAGGCGGCACAGGCCTACAAGCGTGGTGGTTCGCACGCAAAATGCGCCGCCCGTCTGGACGCATTGCGGACCCGCACGAGGTAAACCACTCCAATCGCGCGTGTCGCCGCAACAAAAAGCGAGCTCTGTGTGCTCGCTTACACGGTCGATTAAGCGGCCGCGACTTCCGGCGCGGCCGCGACTTTCGTCGTTGCCCGCACCTTTTCGGCGCCAACCAATTTCTTCGCCGGTGCCTTCTTCGCTACTGCCGTCTTTGTCGCGGGGTTCTTCGCGGCGGCTTACCGGTTACGCGGCACAGACCAACTGGTGGGTCCTTGACTGGCGAAGCGATTTGGCGCCTGCGCGCGCGAAGCTCGACGGACTGTCACGGACCTCAGCTTCCGACTGTTTCCTTTGCTTGCAGGCCAAGGCAACAGGCCGGCCTGCCATCGGGCCCTGCAGTCGAAAACGTCGCCTGTGGGCAACGAAACTTCGGGACGTAACGCCGCGTTACCAATCTCGCACCGCCGTTTCACATGTGTCCGACATCGCCGCTTACACTCCGAGCCGTAGTCACTGACATTGCACTCAATGTGCGAGGAGTAGCGAAGATGAACAAGAAGATACTTGGCGCAGCACTTGGTCTGGCGGTTCTGGCGGCATCAACGGCAGCATCGGCGCACGTCGACGTCGCCATTGGACTGGGCATCCCCGGAGCCGTGTATGCGCCGGCAGAGCCAGTGTACGCACCGCCACCTCCCGTCGTGTATGCTCCCGCACCTGTCGCCGTCGCGTACGGCGGTGACGACGACTGGCGAGCCCGCGAATGGCGCGAACGTCGCGAGTGGCGTGAACGTGAATGGCGCCGCCAGGAATGGCGTGAGCACGAGTGGCGCGAGCGTCGTGATTGGCGCGGGTATTGAAACGACACCGGAAAGCGCCACATCCGGAAAATCCAACCTCAGAGTACCTTCGAATGAAAGCTAGTCCGATAAGAATTGTCTTAATTGCAACGACGCTGGCTTTCGCGACAGCAGGCACGGCAAACGCCGCGGGCTGCCTCAAGGGTGCGGTAGTAGGCGGGGTCGCTGGGCATTACGCGGGACACCACGCTGTCGTCGGTGCGGTCGGTGGCTGCATGGTTGGCAGGCACCTTGCGAAGCAGCACGCTCAACAGCAAGCTCAACAGCAGGCCGCGCAACATCAGGCAGCACAGGCGCAATAAAGTGTCGGATTGGTGTACCCGGTGGAACCAGAAAACCGCTGCTCCACCGGGCATCTGACAACTGCGTTTAGGTCGTCAACTCGGCGCCAGACTCGACTGTGGCCACCGGAGCGGGCACGGCCACGCTCCTGCGCGGCGCTTTTTTCGCCGGTACCTTCGCGCTCACAGCCTTCTTGGCAACCACTTTCTTCACCGCAACCTTCTTCGTCGGTGCGGTCTTTGTCGTTGCGACCTTGTTGACGACGGCTTTCTTGGCAACTGCCTTTTTGGCCGAAGGCTTCGTCTCGGTCGAAGCACTCACATCGGCCGCCGCGCCGGCGCCATCAATCAAAAACTTCGACCGGTCCTTGGAACCAGCCAACCACGCCGGAGCACGTCCGCGCCCGCTCCAGGTCGCGCCCGACTTGGGGTCACGGTAAAGCGCCGGCTGCGGCCCGCGAACATAATTGCCAGCAGCCTTCGCTTTGCTGGCAGAAGCAGGCTTCGCGGTCGCCGTAATTCCATCAATCAAAAACTTATCGCGGTTCTTCGCGGTGGCAATCCACTGGGGCGCCCGGCCGTGACCTGACCACGTAGCGCCGGTCTTCGGGTCAAGATACTTGACCACAACAGTGCTGCCTTTGCTCATGGTCTTAGCAACCGCCTTCGTGGCGCGCCGCTTGCCGCCAGCGTGCGCGTCAATATCAGCAGTGGTCAGACCGTGCTTCGCCATCAACTCGCGAATCTTTTCGATGACGCCCGACGATTGCTTTGCAAGCAACGCGTCAGCCTGTGCCTTCAGTTTATCTATCTTCGTTTGGATTGCTTCCAAAGTCGTTGCCATCAGGTGACCTCCTTGTGAACGTGGCCGCAATATGCCACGGTAGCGTTGGAAAATGCTAGTGCATGGACTGGAGCGGCGTATCACCGAAAATCACAACACTGCGTCACCTCGCTCCTTGCCCTTCAGTGGGGTCCGCTCAAGGCTTGTCCTTGCCGCGAACGTTACTTGGTGGGTCCCCGGTGTTTCCACCGTTACTCCTTCGGCGTTGGAAGAGAACACCGAATCCAACCGCGACAAGCAAGGCCATCGTCAGGCCAGCGCTCATGCCGGTCGCGCTATCGGATTCACTTGCGCCAGAAGGAGCAGAAGCGGCCGCAGGTGAAGAGGTTTGAGTCTCGACAGGCTGCGGAAGCGCCACGCCGGCGGCACTCCCTTGACGCACAAAAGATGCTTCCGATGTCGGCAAGGCTTGGGATGCGGAAAGGGCGATTGCTTCCGAAGCAGGTCCGACAGGGGCCATGGCAGTAGCCGAGGCCATAACCGGAGCCACTGCAGCGCGGGAAGTGGTTTCGACAGACCTGGCTATCACCGCCCACCGAACAAATACGCCGTCGATGCAGTGGACGTCAGTGCAGGCGTTCCGCGATTGCCGCCACCGGGCGAGTTGTTCGGGCGAGAGCTTCCCACTGCTCAGCTGAACCTGCTGCTGCGCGAAGATACCGTCGTATTCATTGTTCAGGATGGCGTGGTCGCAAATCACGCGCTCAGCCGGTTGCCGCGTAGTTGCACATTGAATATCGCTCGCCCATGCTCCGGTCGAACCAAACGCTGCCATTGACAGCAACAAGACCAAATGTCGTCTCAGATACACCAGTCCTCCCTGAATGTGGTTGCTGTGATTAAACTGCGGTCGCTCGTGAGCGAATGCCTATGTGCGCATAACGGGGTCACGAGACCCCTGATGCTGCTACCGGATGGGGCGCGCCAGTTCAACCGCGAAAACGGTCTGACCTAAATCCTTCTGCTGTAGCCAGTGGGAGCGGGCACGACAATGAATCCGCCGAGCTGGTCGCCGTACGCTACGATGCTCCCTTCAAGCAGGAAATTTGCGGTCAAGGCACACAGCGCCGCATCCACTTCGTCGATAGACCTCAGCGACGTCGCATCAATTCCTGCATCTTCAAGAATTTCTCGGCGCCGGGCTCGCTTTCGCTTCGCAGATGCGACTTCAGTCCTAAGAAGGGCGCTGGTTATGGCGTGGGGAAACGTCTCAAAGCAGACTCGGTCACCGATTTCTCCCCCATTTCTACAAGAGGAAAATGTGGCGCGCATGCCTGATAGACATCTCGCCGTTGAACATCCACCCGTAGAATCCGCTTTTACTGGCCATGGCCAGTTCACGAGTCGGTGTGGCGAACGAAAAGACCCGTCGCTGCGCGAGCCCCTTCTCTGCTTGCCTTCCGGCCTCGCCGACTCGCCACAGACAGGGCGCGTCAATACCCACCGCTGCCACCTCAAATTGGAGGCACTTTTCGAGCATATGCTCTGGGCGCCTCCTTGCGGAGGTTGCACACAATTTCGGAGCCACGCAGGATAACGAGATGATTTCCCTTCCGGTCTCCGCCAATGTCGATTCCGGCGACAGTTCGTTGCGACCTCATAATCCCCGTACCTTCAACGAAGCGCACTTATCTCGGTTCCATCCGATGATGTTTCAAACTGTCGAAAAACACTGCAATCCAGCACTCGATTCCAAGAATGCCGCGTCTTGCCGCGACACGCCAGGGGTAGATGGCCGCTTGCCGCCCTACGAGGTTGTTTATCGGCTCCGGGGCGCGGAAACTTTACGTCGTGGCAGCCGACGCGGCAGTATTTCTCTTGCACGCGCCACGGCGGCGATAGACTGGAACCTCAACATCCGTCCTGGAGCCTGGGCATGACCTCGCAAACCTGCAACCGCATCGACCTTGCGCGCGAGCAGCTGGAGATGGCGCTCGTCGCGTTCCTGGAGCGCCGTCGCTTCGCCTCGGCCATCACCCTGGCCAGCGCGGCCGAACGTGTACTGGGAGAGGCGCTGCGGCACGCCGGCAAGCCGGCGGGCGTGGACTGGAAGTTCGATGCGGCCGACCTGGCGCACACGAAGCTGCACGGCCGGCCGCTGGACCGCCAGGCCTTCAATGTCGCGGAGAGCTGTGTGGCCGCCGCGCTGAGCCACTTCGATAAAGCCGATGCGCCCGACTTCGAAGTCGACCTCGAGGAGGCCGCGTGCTGGATGCTGGTGCGGGCCTGCGAGAATGCGCACCGGCTCGGGCTGACCGTGCAGGGCTTCGACGCGTTCAACGAGTGGTTCTGCGAGCACGTCATCGTGACGTGATTCCAGCCGCCGAGCACAACGCACCTCACCCTGCGGAGGCTGGGCGAGGCGGCCCGAAGAACAACAACTTCGGAACGTTCACTTCGCGACTACGCGGCAGACGTTTCCTGACGGAGCGCATGAATTATGAGGAAGCAGTTGACCGCCGCCGCAATCGCGACCTGCCTCGCGCTGGTAGCCGTCCGGGCCCAGGCTAGAACTGTCGATGTCGACTACAGGAATGCGACCTTCCGCATCGACAACGAAGACGTGAAGTTGTCGAATGGCAAGCGAGCGGTACCGGCCGCGCCTGGCTCGGCGACGCAGCACGTGACGCGTGTGGTCGGCAAGCCCGTCGGTGGCCGACTTGACTCGAAGCCTGCTGCCGCGATATTCCTGGCGGACGAACCAGGCGGTAGCGGCATTTTCAATTACGTAGCGGTGGTATTCAATGACTGCAGTAAGTCCAACGCTGTCCTCCTTGGCGACCGCATCATGCCGCGGTCGATTGTGTTCCATGGCCGCTCCATCGTCGTCACCTATCTAGACCGAAAACCGGACGAACCCATGGCTGTCATACCCAAGGTAAGGAAGAACATGACGCTTGGCTTTGATTCCAGGACCTGCCAGCTCGCCAAATAAACATGAGCATTGTCCGCAAATTGCGCGCGACCGGTACCGCATTCCTCCTGTCGGCGCTCTGCGCAGCCTGCGCGACCCCACACCCACCACCCGGCGCCCGGCTTTCCGCGCGGGAATATTTCGGCACGGCGCGGGGCCATGACGTCACCGACAGGGTCGAGTTCTTCGGGGTGGGCTTCACGGCCAGCAAGCCTGTGGCGCTCAGCGTTGAGCATCTCCCGGGCGACACGCAGGACATTGCCTTCACCATCCCGGGCACGCCGCCGACGGACCCGTACGGCTTCCTCGATTTCAACTACCCGCCACCGTGTCTCTATCGCCGCGGCGACCGGCCGACGGTCGAACGGCCAATCCGCGTGCGCGCGACCGATGCGGCCGGCTGGACCGTGTATTCCGGCACGCTGACTGCGCAGAGTTTCGCGCGCGATGCGCCGCCACCGGACGCCGTGCAGCGACTGAAGCGTCCAGGAAACTGAGAGCAAAAATCCCGGCCTTACCCTTTCTTCCGTCGCCTATAGTGATTGCCATGGGCGTGACGGATACGCGGGCTGATGACCGGAGGTGCGCAATGGAAACAACCTCACCGAGGGCGAAAGTGGGTCGTGTTGTTCGTGGTGGTGCCAGCCACATGTCCCAGCAGGGCTCCGTGCATGCGCCCGGTATCAGCAAGGAGACGGTGGGGTCCGAAGTTCTCTACCTGGGCGTGGTGTCCGTGCCGCCCGGGGGCAGAACCAGCGCTCACATTCACGAACACCATGACACCGCGCATTACATGCTGAGCGGCGACGAAATCGAGTTCTATACGGGCGAGGAACTGGAAGACCGGCAGGTGGTGCGCCCCGGTGATTACATCTTCACCCCGGCGGGCGTGGTCCATGTCGCCGTCAACCGCAGCCCGACCCCCGCCGTCTTCGTCGTCGCCCGCAATGAGCCGACGGCGCGGGAATGCGTGGTCATGCGTCCGGAACTCGATGCCAGGGTGCCGTGAGCCGGGGTGTGATGCGGGCGAGGGAGGCTGAATTTCTAGATGTCGGTCTCGCGTCCTTCGCTGATGTCACGGGTAGCGGTCCAGTACGGTTCGCGGTTGTAATAGATATGGACCGTGGTGCCCCACTTTTCGTCCGCCATCGAAGGCCAATGGTCCTTGTCGAACCCGGGCTCATCCTTGAGTCGCTGGGCCGGGATGTCCACGACGAAACACCGGTCGATTGCATCCAGTGTCAGCGCGCTCCACGGGATGGCATGCAGCGTATCGCCGATGCCGAGGAATCCCCCGGTCGAGAGGACGGCATAGGCAATCCGTCCGCTTCGCACGTCCAGCATGATGTCGGCTATCTTGCCCACGTGTTCGCCGTCGGATGACATGACCTTTTCGCCATTGAGCGAGGTCGCTGCCATCACCTCCGGTCCGGGCCCCGCGCCGACGGTGCTGCCAACGATTTTCGCGCCGGTACCGGATGGGTGCATTTGAGGGTCGGATGCAGTCATCATTTGCTCACTTGTGTTGAAAACACCAGAGCGCGCATGCCGCGTGCCCGAGGCTTGCGCTGGACGTACGTCCAGGATGAGGCCCGAGGCGCAATGTGTGCTAGAGAGGGCGCTGCTCGAAAACGACGGGAGGCATGGGCGCTTCATTCACGTGCAGCCGAAAGACGTCAGAGCGCGCGTAATGCCCGGCAACGTCGAAGTCATACTTGGCTCTGGCCAGGTCTCCCAAGTCCAGTTCTTGCACAAGGATGGCGTCTGTATCGAACACTGGACCTGCGAGGATTTCGCCCAGAGGACTGACAATGCAACTGCCACCGCGCATCAGCACGGTATCGGGTTCGTTTCCCTGAATGGCCGCATAGTGTTCAGGCGCGTCCTTTCTTCGCAGATGCTGACAGGCCGATAGCACGAAGCAACGCCCCTCGAGCGCGATGTGCTGCATTGAGGGAGCCCAGGTGGGCCGGCTGTCCGCCGTCGGGGCGCAATAAATCTGTATGCCTTTCGCGTACATTGCCATCCGCAGCAGCGGCATGTAATTTTCCCAGCAAATCACCGCGCCGAGACGGCCGAAGGGCGTGTCGAAGACTGGCAGTGTTGACCCGTCGCCAAATCCCCAGACCAGCCGCTCAGCGCCGGTGGGCATGAGCTTCCTGTGCCTGCCGAGCAGCGCACCCTCCGGGCCGAAGAAGAGCGCCGTACAGTAGAGCGTCGCGCCACCTCGTTCGACGACACCGATAACCATGTACTGTTTCAGGTCGCCGGCCATCTGGCCAAGAAGGTCGGTGTGCACGGAGGGCACTTCAATGGCGCTGTCGAAGTACCGGCGGTAATCTTCCCGTCCTTCCGGAGTCCGGCCGCCAAAGGTGGACCCGAAGTCGAGCCCCTTCGGATAGGCCGACACGAAGGCCTCCGGGAAGACCACCAGTTGCGAGTCCTGTTTCGATGCCGAAGACGCGCCCAGCTCGACCTTGTCGAGGGTGCGTTCGACATCGAACACGGCTGCCCCGGTTTGAACTACTGCGGCACGCAAGGACTTTTCCACGTCGACCCTCCAGACAGGCTCGTTCATCGAACACTAGGCTGGCGCAAGGCGAGCTGCAACCTGAGAATGAGGGTGTGGGGACGCGCCGAGGGTGTCCTTACAAACCTTTCTTCTATGATAACTGCTATTAGCATAGAAGAATTTTTGGTCATTGATACCAAGCCCTCAATTGCGCACAACAAGGTCCCGCTGAAACTGCGTCTGGATGTTACGCAGGTGCGTTCGAATCAGCCGAATCTGGACGCCATCAGATGGGTTTTTCGCAATCACCCGCTGGTTTCCACCATCGTCCGATTTGGTGAAGATGCGAGTCGTGGCCTTGAGGCTGAATGGCATGACCTCCGCACCGACCCGGTCCTTGACTACGACCCAAAAGCAGGACGCACGTCAACGACGAATGCCGACAAGGTCATCGAGTTTGTTCGCCAGCGCGGCCTGCGGGCGCAGTGGATTCTGGAAACGCACGCGCATGCGGACCACCTGTCCGCAGCG
The DNA here is from genome assembly GCF_046535245.1 of Paraburkholderia sp. SIMBA_030. Classification (NCBI taxonomy): domain Bacteria; kingdom Pseudomonadati; phylum Pseudomonadota; class Betaproteobacteria; order Burkholderiales; family Burkholderiaceae; genus Paraburkholderia; species Paraburkholderia sp. SIMBA_030. Next base: position 433,892 of record NZ_JAWRXB010000003.1, on the reverse strand, counting down.
CACTATTTGCGGGGCAAGCTCGGCGGCATAATTGCGATTGGCGAGCACATTCGCACCGTTCAGAGCGTCTTCAAGAAGCTCTTCAATCTGGAGCCCGAATTCCGGCTTGACGGCTCCCAGTTCGACCATCTTTTTCGCGAAGATGAGGAGTTTTCCATCGGTGGCGTGGCAGCAAAGGCGTTGTATGCGCCGGGCCATACACCTGCGGACACGGCCTACCAGATTGGGGACGCAGTGTTCGTCGGAGACACGCTGTTCATGCCGGATGTCGGTACCGCACGCTGTGACTTCCCCGGCGGCGATGCGCATAGGCTGGTCGATTCGAAAGCTGCTCGACCTGCCGGGCGACACCCGGCTCTTCATGTGTCACGACTACCCTCCCGAAGGTCGTAAGCCCACATGGGAAACCACAGCACTGGCGCAGCGTGCCGAGAACATCCACGTGCACGATGGCGTGACGGAGGAACAGTTCGTCAGTATGCGTAAGGCGCGTGACACGACGCTTGCGATGCCGGTGCTGATTCTGCCGTCCGTGCAGGTCAACATCCGGGTTCTCGCAGATTGTTTCCCACTCGGCGGCGTGCACGTGAGCATGAACCCCTCGGTCGGCCACTATTTCCACGTCACGGTCGGCAAGCAGGAGATAGATGAGTACGCCATTGTTGTGCTCGGTGTCCCACACCCGAAGCTGCGAAAAGACGTCAATCGCCCGTTCTCTTGCAGACGTGCTGGTCAGCAGCGCTTCGATTGGAAGCGCTCCCTCGACCACAAATCGAACCTGCCCTATATGGGCCCGATGACTTGCCTGAACCGCTTTCTCAATCGCGCGCAGCGTGCGCGGAGGAAAGGCAACATTCACATTCCACCGCGTCAGGAGCAGGTGTCTTACTATCCCTTTGATTTCCATGGCTACCACCTGCCCGAGGTCCCACCACCGCCAAAGCCACCGCCGCCCCCACGAAACGTCGTGCGGCTGGACCCGCCCCCGGGGCCGCCACCAATGGCACGCCCCCCCAACGAACGCGCCCAACCCGCTACCCAATAGGGTGAAAGCCAGGGCAATCGCACCTGCGACGATTGCGATTAAAACCGTCCCCGACAACAGCCATATTTACTCGCGTCGAGCTTGCTACTGGTCGTCAGTACTGCTGACGCCAACACGACATTACCCCACACGCCGACATCGGACTGACCAGTCTGCTAAATGGAAAAATGTTTAGGTTGCAACGATTCACGGGCCGTCTGCTGGTCCAGCCGAATCTCGGCATCCGGTTCGCACTAAGGTCGGTGACAACAGTTGCATATCAACGACACGGACGCCTTGCTTAAGCTTGCTATCAGAGGCCACGGCGTCGCTTTGCTGCCGACCTGGGCATGTGGGCGAGCGTTGGAGGACGGTCGATTGGTTCCCCCTTCCGCCTGGATGGGAAGCCCAGTTGAGGAAGGCAACACCTGCCGTTTGGGCCGTCTATCCACGCAAGAAGACCGTCTCATCGAAGGTTCGAGCTTCTATCGACTTCTATACGGCAATCTTCGCGAACGAAAACCCGTAGAGTCGCGGACAGCCACCGTTTAGGAAGCCAGCTGTCGTCCCGTCGGTTAGTTTCAGTTGTCGGTGTCGACGTTGAGGCTCAGACGGCCACCATCGTTGTTCAATGCGGGAGCGCGCGCTCCTGTCGACTGAAAAGAGCAGGCGAGCAACGTTCTCGCATTACAGGGCTGGAATCGAGCGCCCACACTTGCCGACCACTGCGATGTCCCTCTCGCTAAAGGACCAACAGAACATTGGCTACAGGGCATCCGTTTGCGGAAAATCGGCATAGGCCTCACGGTATCTCGCGTACGCAAGCCCTTTATGGAGAAACGTGAGACGTTCCTGAGCGCAAGCCCGCTTTAGCCCTCTAGTGAAAACGGTGAGCCGCCAGTGTTTTCCTCGAACCACTGAAACGCGTCGTCAACGCTGATAAAGCTGACCCGCTCGCGCACGGCCTTGAGCGTTCTGACTTGCTCCTTAATGTCGGGAGGTGGGCTGCCATACGCATTGAGTACTGCTTTTCCCGCAAGTACCCGTTCCACTCTCACGTTCTCCAGCGCGAGCGTAACCTTGAAAAAGCCGCGCGAGATAGTGTTGTTTGTAAGGCTGTCGTCCGCGACGATGACTTGTACAGAGGTATCCGAGTCGGCAGCATCACCCCACAGGGTCGCGGTATCGGTCAAATCCGTGCCGATAAGTTCGCCAGCACGGGAATAGCCGTCCTGCACGCTGGTGACGGTTTTGTGAATCGGGTCGATGAGGAACGATACATCCACAAGCGTCTCTCCGTCAGGCCAGAGGCTATGCGGACCATAATACACGCTGAAGCTGCGCGCGAAACCGTCCCGGCTGGCAGCGCGTTGCTCTGGCACACTGGCTATGCGGGTCGAACACGGCTTCCGCGATACCTACGCTGGTTGAATCTCATACAAATTGAGCGAACATTGCTGACGCCAACACGACATTGACCCACGCGCCGACACCGGACTGACCAGTCTTCCAAATGGAAAAATGTTTACGTTGCAACGATTCACGGGCCGTCTGCTGGTCCAGCCGAATCTCGGCGTCCGGTTCGAACTGAGGTCGGCGACAACATCCATGCTCATCATGCGGACGACGCCCTCCAGAGATACCCACGCTACTGGCTCTCCGGCGGGCGCGGGGCGCAGCGTCGCAGGGGGAGCGGGTCGGACGCTAAGTCGCGACGACACGCTCGACGGCGATGCTCCGACTCAATGGCCGTGAAAGATGTCGCATGAAGTCCTCGGAATGCAGGACGGCGAGCGCATACTGCCCGCCGCTGCGCTTCCCGTGGCCGGAACCCCGCCATACGATGTGTCAGTGCCGGGCTGCGCAGGCGCTTCCGCCTTCTGCATCGCTGGCGGTGTGGATGGTGGCGCCGTTTGCGGCGCGCTCTGGGCGTGTGCCACTCCGCCGACTGCGAACAGGCAGACAGCGCCCGCCGCCAGTATCAGTTTTGAATTCATCTCAACTCCTTGGTTCATCCGCAAGTTGCCTAAGACATTTTCCCGCTCCTTGCTGATTTCCGATTTCCGCTCCGCGAAAGGACATTCAGCGTCGATGCTGACGCCGTTCAGGCGAGCGAATCCAATCTCGGTTTTTCGCACGCATTGCGCGAGAAGCCGAGCCCGCTAGATGACTATCTGGACAATGACGCGACGTTGGTAACGCGCGAGGCAGGACGGTGCGCCGGTGCGCAATAGATACGCTGGGGACAGGACGTTGTAAGTCCGTTGGCCAATAGAAACCCGTGCTACAAGTAACGTTATAGGTCTGTAAGCCGGCAATTGACAGGGCAATCGCGAAGCGGCAAATCCGGAGCAATCCACGGGCGCGTTGCGCGCCCTTAAGCGAGTGCGTACGGCAGACTGTCTTATCCACCTTCTGAAGAAAACGTACGCTCCATCAGTAGCTGGTCACCGCTCCACACAGGGCAACACGCCGAGGCGGCCATGCGCGGCGAAAGGCTTGAGCACGGAGTCAGAACAGGGTTCCGCTCTAATTCGGAGCAAAGACCACCGCTCCGCTAACCTCAATGTTCCTCGTTAACCAGGGTATCGAGGGCGTCCGTAAGACTAATCAGATTGCAAACTACGCACTGGTCTAGTGGGACGACAATATCGGCATATCCGACACGCCACCTACGGAATACTGGCCGGTGTATGCCAGCAGGTTCTCGGCAGATGAACTCATGACGATGAACCGTTCGCATGCACTACCAGACAATCGGTGGGATATGTCTTATTTAGACTTTTTGGCGGCCCAACAACCTTTGATTGCGACGGTCGTTCGCGATGGGTACCTGAAGCTTGTGCAGGCTGCCGCGTGACTCAGGCAATCGGATTTTTGGGAGCTGCGGGCACGACGGGTGTGGCGGCACGTACCAAATCATCCGAGCGTTGCCAGCAGCTTGATGAAGTTGCGCTTGGCGCGATATGTCTGGCGAACGGTCTCGAGCTCATCAACGAACTGTGCGTGCTCCTTCAGCTCTGCCCGCAACTTCCCTATGGTGCGCACTATGCCGAACGCTTCGTCATATCGGGCGTTTCGTGTTCCGCTCTCGGCCGCAATTGGCAGCAGGCGGTGATATAGGGCAATGGCGTCGTGTGGACGGGTCTTCGCGCGCATGGATGTCAGCCTAACGTTGGTCGCCGTCGCGCTCGTCAAGCCGCGATACCGCCCCCTCATGGAAACAGGCTTTGCCCCGAGCGAACGTTTTCAGGTCAGCGAGCGACTGGAATTTGGCGAGGGTGAGGACGTCGCGAAGTGGTGAGTGGCGGGCCATGGCGTGCTTGTTTCTCTATGTAGGTCAGCGGGCAAATTTAGCCCGCCCGCAGCGAAGCACTAGGTGCGGTGTTCAGGTTGCCTCACGGGGTAGTACGATAATCACTCGTCCTTTCTCCTCACGCCGTGCGTGATGCGTTGCTCGGCGCAGGTGTGACCTTTCCAGACACAGGAGGACCTATGCGTGTACTGATAATCGGAGCAACGGGACTGCTCGGCAAGGAGGTCGTTCGCCTGCTCTCGCCCGAACACCAGGTCATCGGCGCCAGCCGCAATGGCCCGGACTTGTCCGTGGACCTCGCTGACAAAGCGTCCATCGTGTCCATGTATCAGCGGCTCGGAACCGTTGATGCCGTGATTTGCGCAGCAGGTGCAGCGAAATTTGCGCCGCTTGAATCGCTGACAGATGAGGACTTCGCGTTCAGTCTTGCCAACAAACTGATGGGCCAGGTCAATCTCGTCCGATGCTCGGTCGGCCATGTTATGCAAGGCGGGTCCCTGACGCTGACCGGCGGCATCCTTGCCCAACATCCAGTGACGGGAAGCGCGGCCGTGAGCATCGTGAATGCAGGCGTCGAGGCGTTCGTCAGGTCGGCGGCACTCGAGCTGCAGGGCAAGGCACGGGTCAACGTCGTCAGCCCGGGCTGGGTTTCAGAAACGCTTGCCGCAATGGGCCAGGCCCGCTCTGCGGGCGTTCCCGCCGCGGCCGTGGCCCAGGCGTACAAACGGAGCCTGGTGGAGGACATCACGGGCGAGGTAATTCAGGTCGTGAAGTGGTAACAGCAGCGTTGCCCACACCGCTACGCAATCGGCGGCACGCAGGAACCGCTATCAACGGGCAAGGTGAGCTCAACACTGCTCGCATAAAACTGGGGGCCTCTCATGGGCCCGTGCATGGGTCGGCAACCACGGCTATCAGGCGACACAGTTAATGCGTCGGCGCTCGCCAGCTCATCGCGACCTTTTCCTGCCCTCTTCGCGCGGTACAACGCTGCGTCCGCACGAGCTATCACGTCGGTGAGCGAATCGTTGGAGCCACATTCGTCGATACCGGCACTAGAGCTGCAGCATGGCGCGCCTTCCCGGGCTGAGCTCACGCCGCTTACTGAGGACAATATCATCTCAACGAGCCTCACTGCCTGAAGCTTTCCAGTCTGCGGAAAGAGTATTGCGAACGCTTCACCGCCGAGTCGACCAAAAACGTCGGTGCGTCGAAACCGTTGGGAGACCTCAATGGCGAAGCACTTCAAGACGCGGTCACCGACCGGATGCCCGTAACGGTCATTGATTACCTTGAAGTCATCGAGGTCAATGATGGCGACTGATAGCAGCGAACGCGAAGATTTGGCTGCCATCAAAATCTCTTCGCTGCGCACCATGAATGCGCGTCTTACGAGTGTGCCTGTCAGTTCGTCAACCGTTGCAAGGTGCTGCGCGTGCTCCACGAGCCTGTCATTGACCAGCATGACCAGGCCGATTGACAGCAGTAGCAGCGAAAGGATGCCCGCTGAGATGAACCCGAGATTCCATGCTGTTGGCTCAAGGACTCTGGCGTCGGGGCTCGTGAAGAAGATGCACTGAACGACTCTGGATGCATGAACGACAGTGCCCAGAACGGCTGCCACGAAAACTAGCCAATGCCCGTACTGTCGCCGATGCATCCCGCGCGAACTCCAGATGGCCCAACTACAGCGATTCGCGTACAGGCGAGCACGCTCGACATCACAGCCGCTCGCCTTTGGCAAACATTCCGACGTGCGGTCGAGTGGCCACACGCAGGCGCGCCATTTCTCGCCCGTGCAGCGGCTATTCTTCGCGAGCGGCAATATCGGAATCGAATCGCCGTGCACGAAATGTTATGGAACTGGCACCACGTTGGTGCGACTCAATGTTCGACCACCCTTTGTTAAAGATTTTGCTGCGCGACGCTGAAATTAGCGCAATACTAACTTTGCCCGCCTCGTCTCCTCGCGGGTTCTTCACCGATGAACGGCCCGCTGCCGCGGGCCTCTTTTCCCCGTCTGCTGTACGCTGACTCACGCAACACGGCAATGACGTCATGGAACTTTGCGACGAATGCGCCGAGCTTCAAGGATGCTCCGCTGACAAGGTCCGCGCGGAAGGGATGACCTTGGTCGGAGTCGGTCAATGCGAAGGCGTTGTGGCAATCGAGCACTACCGTTGCGAGAAGTGTCGTACCGTTATGGTTCGGCAACTCTGCGGGTGTTCGTCCGAACAGGTCTGGACAGCGATTGCCTAGGCTGGAAATTGTCATCCCGGTCTTTCGCATCGTGTTCGTAGCTGTGCAACGACGGACAAGTACATACGTTGGCAGCGCTAACACTTTACCCCGATGTGCGTGCGTAATCGCTCCGTCGCTGATGGAGGCGATGGAGCTGACGCTCGATAGTCATATCGAGCCAGAAAATCACCTCTCGACGTCTGGCCCCGCAACCCGCTGCATTTTCAAAAGAGCCTTTAATTTCTCGACGGGACGTGGGCCACTTGCCGACAGGCTTGCCCCGAAAAGCCACCGATTCCGCCGCAGAAGCAAAATCAGGTTCGACAACAGCGTCATTGGTCGCATCGGTTTTCGATGCGCGTCAGTTTGAGCGCTGGGACGGCACACTTTCTGTCAGCACCTGTGTGATTGATTTGAACACGACGTTGAGAATGACGCTTCGAGGTGCTCCGGCGCGTCGAACGCGGAAGCGATTCGCAGAGCTGCGAAAAAACCTACTTTCCCAGCCCCTGGGTACCCGAAGCCTCAACGCGCCATAACGACGTGCTGTCGGGCGAGCGATTTGTTGCAAGGTCGGCAGTGTGGGCAACGTGACTCGCCTCGCCTTGACTTCCTCTGTAAAAACACTACTACTTGCTTGTGCTGCTATCGGATATTCCACATGCCTTCCGCACGGAGTCGACGAGCAAGTCCATCTGTGCCCCTTCGGGCCGCGCAGTACATACGCATGTCGACAGACCATCAGGAATACTCCCCTGTTTTTCAAAGACAGGCTATCGAGGCCTATGCGGTTGCCCACCACATCCGCATCGTCGGCAAGTACGAAGATGCTGGCATAAGTGGCTTGACACTGCGAGAGCGTCCGGCGCTCGTCCAGCTGCTTCTGGATGTCGACAGCCCGGAACGCAAATTCACCGCTGTCCTTGTGTACGACGTCAGTCGTTGGGGGCGATTTCAGGACATCGACGAAGCCGCATTTTACGAATATGCATGCCGCCGTGCGGGAGTCGATGTCGTATATGTTGCCGAGCCTTTTGAGAACGACGGAAGCCCGGCGACATCAGTGTTAAAGGCGTTGAAGCGGGCGATGGCCGCAGAGTTCAGTCGGGAGATGTCACGCAAGGTTTTCCTGGGGCACTGCCTCAATGTCGAACGCGGCTTTCATACGGGTGGCCCACCCGGCTACGGATTACGCCGCATCCTTCTCGACGCAGACCGCAACGTCCGGCACTCCCTCGACAGGTACGAATACAAAAGCGTTCAGACTGACCGCGTCATCATCGCCCCGGCGCCCGGTGGCGAGGCGGCGGTGGTTCGGAAAATCTACGAGTGGTACGCGACGCAGCCAATCACGGCGGCTGCAATAGCAAGACGCCTCAATGATTTCGGGATTTGCAACGGCTTCGGGCGACCGTGGCAAGGCCAAAACATTCTGAACATCCTCCGCAACGAAATGTACATTGGCACCAACGTCTACAGTCGCACAACTTCGAAATTGACCAGCCCCTGGGAGCGGGTTCCAGAGAATGACTGGATTCGTGTTCCGGGAGCGTTTGAGCCTGTTGTCGACAAACGCATCTTCACAGCCGTTCAACAGAAAATGGACCGTGCCCGGCGTAGACCCACGAGGGACGAGATTACCGACGGTCTGCACAAAGTCATCAAACGAGCCGGCAAGCTCACCCAGGCAACACTGAGGCATTACCGTAGCGCGCCGTCCGTCGAGCAGATAATGCGCGAGTTTGGAAGCTTGAACGATGCATACAAGGCGATAGGCTACGCACCGAATCTGGACCCGGCCCGCTCAGAAAATCGCTCTGTCGAACGCCGCATGGAGAAACAGGTCGCCGATGTAACCATCGACGTTTTGCAAAGTCTGGGTCACGAGGTGCGATACGAAAAGCACACAGATACCTTGTGTGTCGACGGCTCGTTGAGATTGAAGCTTGTTGTCCGCAGTCCATGGCTTATCGGCGGCAGCATCCCCTACTGGGTCGCGCGCTGGCCAGACTGTTTCCCTATAGATTTCCTTATATATGGCCGCATAGAGCGCGCCAGTTCGGAGCTACTCGACTTCCACATCTTCCCACGTGGAAGCCTCGTTCCGGGGGCATACACGGTAATCCACCGGCACGGCCAGGCACATTTCAAAGCCTATCAGCATCCAAATCTGACACCCTTGCTTGACATCGCTGAGAGCGTCCCCATTGAAGCGTTGGTGAGCACGACATTCTGTGGGAGAGTCTCTTGATGCACCCTCGTCGACCACGCATCAGTTCCTCTGGAATTGAGCCAAACCTGCACCGGCAGGATGGCGAATCAACACCAGCAAAGCTCCAACCTGAACGTCGTCGTGCCGGTAGAAAAGCGACACCAGAGGAAAAGGCAAAAGACGTTCTCAAGCTGGAGCGTGCGCGCCAGCGGACTGCAATCAAACATATGCGTGCGATGCACGGCGAGAGGGCTCTGACGACAAAGGTCCTGCTGGAACTGCTGTCGGACCCAGCCTTCGTGGCGCTGTTACGCGCCGAGGGGTTCACCTCGATACCGAAGCTCCTTCATCAACGGCTCGTGGAGCAACGCTTATGACGCAAGCGCAAGCTCGACCTGCGAGGTTCATACGTCGTTCAAGCGCTGCTCGGGCCGAGTGCGAAAGACCGCCAGAAATTTGTGCTGAAGCGTTTGCTCTGGTCGTCGGGCAATTGCTTCCGAAGCGGACGGTCGCTGCGCTTGCAAGGATGACCCCGACGCGTCAAGTTGCAACTGCCCAGACCATGGTCGCAGTGGACAACCTCAGCGGTGATTTCGCGCGGGCCCTCTTGGCAGCGACGCCATCAAGTGAGAGGGTCGATGATGCACGGGGGCGACAGTCCCACGCTGATTGCGCGAACCGACTGGCCAGGATGGAACGAGGGCTTGTTCAGATGCAACTCGAAGCGGCGGAGCTGCGCGCACATTACGACGATGACCTGTTTCATCTGGCGCTTGCTGCCAGTTACGTGCGGGGCTGGATGCGGAACGAAGTGGTTACAACCTGGCTCTACTCGCACCATCCGAAGTTCGCCATCGTGCTCGACCGCGTGGCGAAGGCGGCAGACTTTGCAATTGAGCCTAGGCGGCCAATGAAGCTTCCTTACTCACCGGCCGTGAGCCCCACAGAGTCTCGCAAAAGAAAAACAGGTAGACGTCGTCCAGGGGCCGGAATCCAGCCCCGTTAAGACCATCGCTTACCAGCCAGCCGCGTCAAGCAGTGCTGATAAATCTCTCTCGCTATTGCCGACCGGAAATCAAGCCGCAGATTGTCGCAGAAGAGCGTGGTAATCATCTGGGGCGAGAAGACGGGCAATGGGGCCGTCTCCAACTGCTGTGCTATCTCCAGAGCCCGACTCGAAAGCATGGCTCGTTGCATTACATTGGCGCCGGCGCCGTTCGAATTCAACCATATGGTTGTGGACTCCACGACGTGGTGCGGCGCAAGCCAGTGACCCGTCAGTTGTTTGGCCAGCAGGTGCGATGAAGCAAGATAGGCGAGTAGTTCGGCGCGCGCCTGAAGGTCCATGTTGAGTGGATTGTTCACGCTTTCAAGTAAGCAGTAGTTCGATTTCGGGGCTAGCGGTCACGCCGCCAACCTGTGCTCATAAAACGGACGGTCCCGGTCGTCCAGTATTGCGTATAACGCAGCAAGGTCGGATGCGTTCGGGTTGAGCCATGCGTCCAGGTTCTCTGGTTTTATCGGAATGATGCAGCGGTTGTGTCCCGCTGCAGCAATCTCTGGGGGCGGCTCGTCTGTTATAACAGCGAAAGACAGCAGGTCCGGCTCGCCCGGTGCAGACCAGCGTGACCATAAACAGGCAACAAGCATGTCATGAGGTGGGTTCGGCTTGAACTCCAGGACGACGTTTTCATCTTTCTCGCCCTCGTCGAAATCACGTCCCTCCATTTTTGCTTTGCTCACATTTTCGTAAAATTCGCTAACAACAAGGATGCCGTGCGAGCGACCAAACAGGGGCTTCCAAAAAGCTTCCAGGTTGTCCCTGCGGGCGTTATAGGTTCCGGGGTATTTGACGTCATAGGATGCCGGCTTGCCAGCAATGCGGCATTGATAGCGCATCGGTTTAATGACGCGGTGGCCGTCCTCCATCACCATGACCGGCGCGTAGTGCCCAGGGAAAATACGCGAATCGCGCGGCTGCGGCTCTGTCCGCTGGAAATCATCGAGTTTGCTGAGTGTCCATGCGATTTTATCGGTGGCAATTCGCTGGCTTTCGGCGGCCTCCTTCGTGACCTTCGTCTGCAGTGTGCGTTCTGCGTCCGCCAAGCGAGTGCGCTGCTTGAACAGGTCCTGCTTGAGCTTCGACGTCTGTTCGGCGTTGAACTTTTCGATGAGCGCTTTGATTTCGCGCTCCTCATCCGACGTCGGATTCAGGAACGCGTCGTCCATGCCTTTCGGTATCTTTGCCTTGCTACCCTCTGCGCGCTCAAAGTACAACCGGGCGAACTCTCGAAGGCTCATGTGAGCGCCGAACATTCGTACATATTTCCGATAGTCCGCCAGAATCTGAGCCGAGTAGCACATGGACGCCTCCGTTTCCTGCCCCATGATACGCAATCTCCGGAGCAAGGCGAGCGCAACGAATATGCGGCTTGGATGACAGCCCGCGTGAAACTTTAGCCGGCATCAAGCTGCCTAAAACAAGTGGTGTCTCGGGCATCTGAGTATGGCAAGCGTACTGCTGGTAGACGACGACGCGGAAACTCTCGCTGCTTGGGGGGCGAACTGTGTCGCAGACGGATTCGAAGTGAAGAGTGCGCTTGACGGCAAGTCAGCATTGGCAATGTTCATCGAATCTCCTGTAGACATAGTGGTCGCTGACTGGCGCATGCCGGTGATGTCGGGGAGCGAACTGTGTCACCGATTGCGCACTCTCCCCGGGTTAGCTGACGTTGCTTTCATATTGGTTTCCGGAGAACCCAGCCCGCCGGCCTTCATCAGCTACGACGGCTTCCTTCGCAAGCCCGTAGACGGGCAAATTTTACTGGCCACAATGCGAAGACTATTGACAGAACACGTAACCCATCGAGAGCAACGGCGCGGCAGAGCAACGTAGTTGAAAGAAAGGCTGCCTTTTTGCCCAGACCGGGCGCCCGCCAAAAATGCTTGCTGACGAAGGAAACAGCGGTTCCAGACGCAATGTCGGGTCAGCAAAAATTTCTGCTCGCCGCAGTTAGACCGCCAAGCAGATGCGACATGTCAATGAGACGTTGCGCCACGAGATGTCGCACTTCGCCTTCGCACTGCCATACGCCAAGCACTCCAAGTAACGATGCGCCAAGGACTTCCTTTCGCTGCTGTTCAAGCACTTTGGGCCAGATGATGACATTGACGTTACCCGTCTCGTCTTCAATGGTCATAAAGATGACGCCCTTTGCGGTCTCTGGCCGTTGACGCACGGTGACGACGCCACAGGCGCGAGCGAGCCGACCGTTCCGATAGGTCTGCAACGTTGAGGCCGGCATCAGTTTGTTGGCAAGCAACTGAGGCCGCAGAAGTTCAAGAGGATGCCGTCCGAGTGTCAGTCCCATGGACCGGTAATCGCCGACGATGTCTTGAGCTTCGGAAGGTGCACCCAGCTCGGGTGTTTCGTCTTCAACCTTGGCAACCGAGAGCATGTCTTTGTCGGGCACGGAAGCAACTGACTGCCACAGCGCTTCGCGTCGATTGCCGGCAAGAGATGACAGTGCGTTCGCCGCGGCAAGCACCTGCAGGTCATGACGGTCCAACTGGGCACGTCGCGCGAGGTCGGTCACTGTTGTGAACTGTCGCACGGCCCGTGCATTTTCAATACGCTCCGCGGCGCCGTCCCGCATCCCCCGGAGCAACGACAATCCAAGCCTGGCGGCAGGCTTCTCAGCGCCGTCTGCGTGCTCAAGCGACGAGTCCCAGCCACTTATCGTGACGTCGACCGGCAGTACCTGGACTCCGTGCCGCTTCGCATCCTGCACGAGTTGCGACGGTGAGTAAAAACCCATCGGCTGGCTATTCAGCATTGCCGCGAGAAAGGCTTCCGGCTCGTGGCGTTTCAGCCAGCTGCTTGCGTACACCAGCAGGGCGAAGCTGGCAGCATGACTCTCTGGGAACCCGTACTCGCCGAAGCCGAGAATCTGCTGAAAGATGCCATCCGCGAATGTCTTGTCGTACCCGCGCTCGAGCATGCCGTTGACGATGCGGTCATAGTATTTATCCAGGCCACCTTTGCGCTTCCAGGCTGCCATCGCTCTTCGCAACTGGTCTGCTTCCCCAGCGGTGAATCCTGCGGCCAGGATGGCGACTTGCATCACCTGTTCCTGGAAAATCGGCACCCCGAGCGTGCGACCCAATGCGGTCTCAAGCGCCGCACTGGGATAGGTCACCGGCTCGAATCCCTGTCGGCGCTGCAGATACGGGTGAACGGCGCCGCCCTGAATTGGTCCCGGGCGAACAATCGCAACCTCAATGACGAGGTCGTAAAAAGTACGAGGCTTGAGCCTTGGCAGCATGCTCATCTGCGCTCGCGACTCAATCTGGAACACGCCAACGGTATCCGCACGCGAAATCATTTCGTAGGTCTGCGGGTCCTCTGCTGGTATGTCCTGCATCTCGAACCGCTCGCCTCGCTGCTCCGAGATAAGGTCAAGCGTGCGGCGGATTGCTGACAGCATACCGAGCGCAAGCACATCGATTTTCAATAACCCCAGTGACTCGAGGTCGTCCTTGTCCCACTGAATCACACTGCGGTCGGCCATGGCAGCATTTTCAACGGGCACCAGGCGCGTGAGCTTTCCGCGACTGATAACAAAACCGCCCGAGTGCTGCGACAGGTGCCGGGGGAAACCGTACAGTTGTGCGGCCAGTGATGCCCACGCCCGGATGATAGGCGTCTCCGGATTCAGTCCGAACTCTTCGAAGCGCTTGAGCAGGTCCGCACTGTTATCAAACCACTGATGCGATTTCGCCACCGCGTCCACTATCTGCATGTCGACGCCGAGTGCCTTGCCTGTTTCCCGCAACACGCCGCGCGCACGGTATGTCGATACGGCCGCAGCAATCGCCGCACGGTTGCGACCGTACTTGCGATATATGTACTGGATAACCTCTTCGCGTCGCTGGTGTTCAAAGTCAACGTCAATGTCTGGCGGCTCGCCCCGTTCTTTCGAGATAAAGCGCTCGAAAAGCATGTTGCCGCGCGCCGGGTCCACTTCCGTGACGCCCAGGCAGTAGCAGACTGCGGAATTCGCGGCGGACCCTCGTCCCTGACACAGAATGTGCTGGCTACGCGCGAACCGAACGATGTCATATACCGTGAGGAAATACGGCTCATATTGCAGGTCTGCAATCAGCTCAAGTTCGTGTTCAATCTGCTCCTGGACTTTGTGCGGAATGCCTGAAGGGAAACGCCGCTGGGCGCCGATGTACGTCTCTTGCCGCAGATAGGCCGCAGGCGTAAATTCGGGTGGTACCAGTTCGTCTGGATACTCGTATCGAAGTTCGTCGAGCGAGAAGGTGCAATGTGCGAGGACGTTGGTCGTCTCGCTGAGCGCGTACTCCGGATAAAGGTTTGCGAGTCGCAGTCGGGAACGCAGATGCTGCTCCGCGTTTGGCGCCAGGTCATACCCGCATTCGTGCACCGGCCTGCCGACACGGATGGCCGTCAACGTGTCCTGCAATGGCTTGCGCGAGCGCACGTGCATCACCACGTGGCCGAGCGCGACGACGGGTATGCCGTGCCTGTCGGCAACGAATTCAACGGCGCCGCGGTGGATGTCATCCATCGCTCGTTGATGCAGCACCAGCCCGCACCACGCACGACCCGGAAATGTCTGGTCGAGCCAATCAAGCTGCGCATCCAGGACATCCTCTTTGGCGGGAAAGGCGGGCACCAGTATCGCGAGGCAGTCTGGCATGCCGCGCAGGTGGCTGTTTTCCCGGTCCGGCCGCGACAGGTCCTGCGGCGTCAGGCGGTACTGGCCTTTCGGCGCGCGCGTGCGGGCGAGCGTAATCAGCTCGCAGAGGTTTCCGTATCCTTCGCGGTTCTGGGCGAGAAGGATGAGGCCGAACGCCGGTGAGCCGTCGGCATTGACAAGCCTGAAGTATGAGCCGATGACGAGCGGAAGCTTCGCTTCTTTGGCTGCGACGTGCGCCCGCACAATACCCGCAAGCGAGCATTCGTCAGTTATCGCCAGACCCGAGTAGCCGAGTTGCGCCGCGCGCTCTGCCAGTTCCTCTGCATGCGAAGCGCCGTGCAGGAACGTGAAATTTGAAAAGCAGAACAGCTCGGCATATGCCGGCAGAACGTTGAAGGTCGTATCCATGGCGCTTCATCCGAACAGTCCATGGAGGAACCAGCGCGGTTCTTCTTCTGCGTCGCGGCTGCTTATGCGCTCACGATATATCCAGAAACAGCTCTGGTCTTCGCCCTGCGCGACGAAATAGTCGCGCGTCACGAGTTCGCCATCAAACCACCCACTCTCGATTCGTTCTCCCGGCGACACAAGGCGCAGCGGTGAGCCATAGAAAGGCCGGTGCTTTCGCATCAGCAGGCGCACAGGCTTTTCCAGCAGCCAGGTTGGCCGTGGGAGCCCCTCTGGAAGCGTGGTGCTTTTCGACGCGCTGCCGACCGGCACCCATCGATTCGCAACTTCAGGCCGATAGTCCGCGGTCGGCGCGGGCCGAAGTACGTTGTCTTCGCCAAGCCTTGCGACCAGCAGTTCGACGAGACGGGCATGGTCCTCTGCGGAGCCACCGGGCTCTGGAAAGAGCGTGTCGGACGCCGGCACCGCCGGTTGAACGTTCGATGCATCGAGTCGTAGCGCGATAACTGGCGCGGTCAACTCAATTCGTCCTAGGCGTTCCTTGATGAGCCGCACAAGGTGCTCTTCTCGCCACGTCGGCTCGCCCAGCGCGATTTCGATTGGCGTTGGCTCAATCGCCTGCCTGCCGCGCTCGTGCTCCAGCAAGAGCGTAGCGCCCGTGAGGGCCAGTTGCTTCGCGCACAACCAGCCACAAAGCTGCACAACAAGGCGATGGGCGCCGAAAAGCGCCGCTTCCGCATGCTCGATGCGGTCCGGCATTTCAATGCGGGCAGAAAACGTTGGAGGCAGTTCGAGCCAGTCAAACAGCTCTGGCGCCGTGCCGAAAGCGCGGTCCAGCGAATCGAGCAGGTGCTCGCCGCAACGGCGCTGCAGTCCCGCACGCGGCAGCCGCCGGACATCGGCTATCGTCTCGCAGCCGAGCCCTGTAAACCAGTCGGCAAACGGCCGCACCTCCGGTACTGACAGCAGTGGCAATGCGCACAGTTGCCGTTCGAGCGAGTCAACCTTTAGCACGCGCCGATTCCGGTGCTTCGCCAGCAGCCATGCGCCCTGACTGGTTGGTGCGGCACTTATCCGCGCGGTCAGTCCAATGGCTTCGAGAATCGCTTTCGCCTGCCGGCAGACAGCACGCAGTCCACCAAAAAGACGAAGGCTTGCGCCGATGTCGACCACGACAACAGCCTCTTCGAGCACCGCGACGTCGGGCGAGAATTGCATGAGCGCCACTGCCACTTCGCGTTGCACGGCATGTTCACGGCCAAGGTCGCGCTCGTACATTTCTACCTCCGGCGCGAGCGTCAACACACCGCCGCGCTTCATGCCAACCCGCACGCCCGCAGACCTGGCTACCCCGTCTGCGATGAGCACCTTGTCCCTGTCGAGGACCACGCAGCCGTGTGCGGGCTCAGGCAGCCACTTTGGTCGGAAGACCTCGAACTGCAACCGGGGCAAGTGGACGGCGAGAAATACGCGCATGGTGCGAAAACAGGACAGGTGTTGGTTGAAGAGGAATGGACAGAGGCGCTGCGCGTGCTGGACCTCGTCGCTTCGTAATGTCGACGGTCAGACCGTCCCTTTCTGGCCTGAGCGCCAGTCTTAAAACTGCGGGAGAAGCATCCTGTGCTGCTGCCAGCGGGCGGACCATGAAGAAAAGCGTCTCCGAGGCCTGTGCGGCCAGATGCAGTCGCCGCAGCGAAGCGGTCTGGACGTATTGCGCCCAGAACAGCAATGCGCCGCAACTGCCCGCGCGCAGAATCTGCTCTGCTGCCCACAATGCGTCCGCTGTCTTCGAGGCCCGAATCTGCATCAGCTGCTCTGGAGACAGCCCGATGTACTCAAGGCCAGGCCCGTTGGGAATATGCGGCGGCTGCACCATCGCAACCGGTCGCTTGCCCAGTTCGCTGAGCGCAGGGCGCAGCAGCCGCATTTCACCCACGCCGGCCTGCTGGACCAGCAAATCGACGAGCGCGCCGACGGGCCAACCACCGCCGGGCAGTTCTGCGGACAACACCGGATACCCCGTGTCCACCGTACGGCCCCGGCCCCGCGCAAGCTGCGACGCCCGCCAGAGCGACGGATGTATTGCTTCCGGAATGGGGGACACGACAGTCATTGGATTGCGAAAATACCTGTATGGATGTACAGTATCCTACACGGATTTCCGTAGCGGTGAACAGACACTTTTTTGGGGTGAAACTTCATGGACATGCGCGTTCGCAAGCCGGTCAGCCATCCCATGCCCGAGATTGCGGCGTTTGTCGCCGACATGAAATCCGCGTTTGGCGAGCGGGAAATCGATGACGCCATTCGTCGCGGCCGAGCCGGGGAGCCGACGTTCTTTGCGTGCGAAAATGGCCGCTCGGTGGGTACCGCCAGTCCGGTGGAAACGGATGTCTGGCGTGTTGATGGTGCCGTGCGTGACCGCCACTACTGTGACGGTTGCGACGGGTCGTGCGTTGGAGGGGATGTATCCTGCAGCGACAGATTGAAGCGTATCGCCAAGGGGAAACGATAGTGAAACTGGTTGGATGCGGGTTGCTTTTACTGGCGTGTACTTCGTCCGCGTTTGCAGGTGAGCGCTACATAGAAATCTGGAATCCGCCCGAAGCTCGCGGTGGATTGCTTCAGGGAGCAGGCGCGCCCAAGTCGCCTACGCATAAGCGGCGTGTACCCCATTTGGTAAAAACAAGGGCGCATCGCACACTGACCACCGCTACGAAGCTGGCCGTGAAGCAGGGAACTGCCGGAGCAGGTACGCGACGCGTTACTCCTGATGTATCGGAAATTCCCCGTCTGATAACGCCCGAAGGGAATGTGCTGCGCGTTGATGCTCACGACTCGCATGTTGAGGTCGTGCGCTGATGGAATCGGGAAGCTACAAGGGATACCGCATCTTCGGTCACGCCATACGTCAGCAAGAGGACATCCTTTCGCCTGAGCGATATGCGGGCAGCGGGACCATCACCCGCGACACAAAGATGGTAGAAGCCTCCGGGGTAGTCGGTGTTTTCGATACGGAAGAAGAGGCTCAGCTCGCGGGACTAGCGTGGGCGCGTGCGTGGGTTGATAACCACGGATAGCAACGACGTCGTCCGCCGTCTCAACGGGAATCGGGCAGCGTCCTTACGCCAGCCCTGGTCGCTACCCGCATCGAGCACTCACCCGTGTCATCTGAAGCAGCGGAACACGACTAACCCTTACCCCGGCCCTCGCGCCACAAGCGTCCAGCCTATCCGGGTTTAATCGGTCGTTTGCGCTTGGCCGCTACGCAAATGGTCCGCTGGTCATCTGCCCCAATGCAACGCCGACAGCGGCCACTAGACAGGGAGGTCCAAAACAATGGAGGTATCGCGGATTGGCCTGCGTCGTCCGCGAAAAACCCCGGCGAGCAATGGCCAGCAAAATCGCACTCGCCTGGGCCCGGTGAGCCGGGTCCGTCAATATCTCCGGATTTCGGGGTGGCCCGGCATAGCTGCAATTTGCATCAAAACGTATATTTATTTGACCCGCGCGCGAGCTGCGCATAGTTTTTCGTTTTGGCTTCACTTTCAGTTCATACGCATGGCAGTACCTGAATACGAAACGAAACGGCCGGTCGTTGTCGAACTCAATGGCATTAGATACGCAGGTGCATACCGCGTGATGGCGGGGTTCGTTATCGTTTACTTTGATGGAGAAATCAAATCCGCTCCGCACGGGATGCATCGTCCCGAAGTCGTCGCCCGGTGGCTACTTTCTTACGTGTGTCAGAAGGTCGAAGCTGTGAAACGCAAAGCCTCTCACCGGAAGCGACCATAAAATGCCCGAAGCCAGTTACCGGCCACAGAGAGAATACGAGCGCTGGACCTGACTCGATTTGCGTGGATGTCGTGCGCCCGTAATAGGCGCCGCCATCAAAAAGTTGCTTGCGGCCCGGCCAGCAGGTCCGACGCGTGAGACAGGCCGGGGCGTAGCCAAAACCTTGGCACTGGTCCCTGCAGCATGCGCTCTACAGGCTGACGACAGGAGGTCCAACATGAAACTTGACGACGCCATTTTCCGGCAACTGCGCCGTCTCGCCCCGGTTCTCGACGACCTACTGAACGCAGGTGAGGTAGAGCATGCCGACCAGGCTGTACATCTTGCTGCACTGGCGCAACTCTGCTCGCATCTGTTCGACGCTTATCAGCGTCAGTACCCGGATGAGACGGCGCAGGCGCGCCTCGAAGCAATCGAGTCGCAATAGCGCAACCCGTCCTGGTTCATGGCCCGCTCGTATATCGACACCAGAATCAGCAGATGTGGTGATTTTGCCCCTGAGCACCAGGCAGCCAGCACGGCACGATAAACGGAAGTCAAGCACCTCTTTTTTGCCAGCCAACTCGACCACCCTTCAACCTGAGCCAGGCCGTACGAGGATTCAGTCTGGCAGAAGGATTCATGGCGCGCTCGCCAAACGCTCGTGCACGTTGCCGAGTAGACTCGCTGCCTATCACCGGCCGGGACGACGCAGACGGGACGAATCATTACTGCTGCTTCTGCGAAAGCAGGCGGTCGAATTCCCCGCGCGCGTCGCGCAGTTCCTGCATTGCGGCTGCGAAGCGCGCAAGTTCAAGCATGGAGGGTCGCGTGCTTCCGTTGACACCAAAGTGTCTTTCCAGCGCTGCCGAGGCTGCTTGCACTTCCCGTGCGGCGCTCGCGATGCGCTCAAGTGCAACTGCCTCCGGCGAGGCCGTGATTTCTGCCGTCATGTCCTGGCCACTCGCGCGGCTAGTGCCGCAAAATCATGGTTGATTGGACCTCACGGTTGCCCGACTTCTTTCCGCCCACACACGCGCCAGCTGCCAGGGCGCGCTATTTCCTTGGGTCGAAGTCATCGACAGTCAGCACGATACGCTCGCCTGGCCGCGCACGGGCCTTTCGTTCCGCCAGAGCCACGATGCGCCTGCGGCCTTCGGAGAATGCCTTGAGAACGCGGGCATCAGTTGCTCCAGGTTGCACCCAGAAATGCTGCTCGAGTGTCTTGCGCGTGACGACGCACGCGATGTCGCGACCGCAGAGTGACAGTGCGAAAACGACACCGTCTGTTGAAACACTGGGTTCAAGTTCAACGGCTTCCACGATAGACGCTCGACAGATTTTTTCCACGTAGAGGCTTATATCGTATGGGCGAGACGGCAGAAATTTCAACAAAACCCGAACGGCGCTCGTCGCTTTTGCCCAACATCGAGCGTTGCGGAAGCGGAGGTGGGGTACCGACACCGCCGTGCCGGAAGAAACAAGCCCCCAACTCGAGAACAGAGAAATCCCGGCATCGCGTTTGACGCATAGCGTCATACACCATTCAGGAAAAGCCGCTAGTGGTGCGTGCTGTCTCGCGAGGACTGAAACAAAGCGGTGATGTTTATCTCTTCGTCCAGTTCCGGCCAGTACAACTGATGGCGGTCCAAAGAGATTGCAAAATGCCCGCGCTCCGCCGTTGTAGCTGCCCGCAGGACAGGAAACCGGTCCAGAGGGAACTGGACAGCGCGACCGTCAGCCAGGTCGAGAAACAGGTGCCGGCTGTCGAAATGCACACTTACCACCCCGCAGTCCATGGCCGTCTCCTGAATGAGAGCAACTTAAAGATAGGCCCCCGCAGGGCGCCATACAAGAAAGAATGCTGGAAAGCAGGACCTCGCCAGGGTTGGGATTGAAGTGATGCGTTTCATCTTCAGCGCGTCGTTGTCGGGTAGCCACGTCCGAAACCGGCACACCCGGAAGACCATGTCATGGCGCATTGCTGAAAACGGAATGGTCCGCTCGGCGGACCATTTGCTTGCGCGATAGCGCATGCGCTGAGGTGTCAGACTGGCTGAATGTTTGCCGCCTGTTTGCCCTTCGGGCCTTGCTTCACCTCAAAGGTCACCTTCTGATTTTCCTGCAATGACTTGAAGCCGCTGCTCTGGATTTCGGAAAAGTGCGCGAACAGGTCTTCGCCACCATCATCCGGTGTGATGAAACCAAAACCCTTTGCGTCGTTGAACCACTTCACTGTACCCGTTGCCATTTGCCTGACTCTCTTTAAAGACCGATGTGTTTGTGTACCGGACGGTGGTCCGCCGCACGTACAGTCGTTTTTTTAACAGAGGAGAATGCTCTGAACAATTGGCGTTTGCGAGAGGCAGCGCGGACACTGAACCGCAACACTTGACGATTTTGTTGCAGGCAAGGCTGAGTGGCATCGGCGGTAGCATCCCCGAAAACCACATTGCGTCGCAGTTCAGCGCTTTGGCTGCGAATGAATATCTGCACTGCTAACGCCCTTGCCCACGCAGAATGGCGGAATTTCACGGCGCCGGCGATTTTTGTATTGTTGCGTGCGTTTTCGCTGGCACAGGATAATACTGTATATGCGGTTTATGTTGCCGCCCGCCGGCACCGCAGCACGCGTTTTCGTAGCAACGTTGAGCGGGACCTCGCGGCTAACCGCGCCTGCCGTTCTGAACACGTCGCGTGAGGAGCGCCCATGCCGGACAAGCATCTTTCCACTCAGTTTGACGTTGACCTCAATCTGCTCTCGACGCGACTGCTCGAGACGGGCGGACTGGTGGAGTCGCAAGTTGAGCGCGTCCTCGGATTGATGAACACGTATGATTCCGCCCTCGTCTTGCAGGTTCTCGACGGCGAAAAGCGGCTCAACGTAATGGAGCTTGAACTCGACGAGGAGATTTGCAATGTCATTGCCCGTCGACAACCCGCTGCGCGTGACCTGCGACTTCTGATGGCTGCCTCGAAGTGTGTTACCAACCTCGAACGGGCAGGTGATGAGGCCCGCAAGGTTGCGAAACGGCTTCGCCGAATTCATGAGAGCGGCGAGACAGGGGCCATCAATACGACGGAGCTAAGAAGGTCCGGCGAACTGGCCTTGATGATTCTGCGCAGGGCTCTCGATGCGTTCGCGCGGTTGGATGCCGTGGCGGCCGCGCAGATTGTCCGCGACGACGAAGCAGTCGATAACTCGTTCCGTGCGTTCGGGCGCAGGCTGGTCATACAGATGACGGAAGCGCCCCGGACAATTCCGGTTGGCCTGGAATACATGGTCATCGCGAAGGCCATTGAGCGTATCGGGGACCACGGTACCAATATCGCTGAGTTCGTTGTTTATGTGGTCAAGGGCCGGGATGTACGCCATGTATCCCTTGACCGGCTCGACGAGGAAGTCATGGCCAGCTGACGTGAAGCGGAGGTCGAATCGAACGCTGCCGTTGACGACAGGAGAATTCCCCTGGTTGACGGTATGCGCCCGAAAGGCTACGGTTGGCGCAGTGCAAAAAGCTACAACAGAAAAAGAACGCGGATGCTTGGTGGCATTAGCTGCCACGCATCGTTGCATTGCAAGGAACAGAGTCGACAACCCACAGTTCTGACACGGAGGCACACAGATGATTGCACAGGTCCCTGAACAGTTCATTGCGGCACAGAAAGCAGGTGTGGACGCGCTCTTTGGCTTCCTGAATGCCGCCTATCCGGGCGTTGAAAAGCTGGTCGATTTGAATGTACAGGCAGCGAAAGCCTCGCTGGCCGAAAACCATGCGGTCCTGGTCGAGGCCGTATCTGCCAAAGACCCTCAGTCGTTGCTCGAGTTGCAGAGGCGACAGACCACGTTGACGAACGAGAAGGCGCAGGTCTACTGGCGGCACGTCAATGAAGTTGTCACCGAGACCAGAAGTCAGCTGCTCGCGCAGAGCCAGAAGCAGGTGAGCGAGTACGTTCGTGAAGCTCAAGCGCTCGCAGACAATCTCGGCAAAAACGCGCCAATGCAAAGCGGCACGTTTGCTGCATTCTGGTCGAAGAGCTTCGAGGCGATGCGAGATGCGGGAGCCGCGTTCCAGCAGCAGACCATGGATGCGACCAGGGAAGCCGTGGAAGTCGTCGACAAGGCCCGCAAGGTCGTCACGGCCAAGGCGTAAAACTCGAGGCCGCCCCTTGGAGGATGACAGCTTTCAAGCAGTAACGCTTCGGGTGTGAAAAAGCCGGCGCGAGGTTCGCCGGCTCTCCGACGCCACTTACTTTTAGCTTCATTGCCCCACCAACCCGGCTGACTAGCCGACGACCGGGCATACAGAAAATCAGGGGCACAGTCGTACCGGATTGAATCGATGGTCCGCGCGGTGGCGCGTCGGGCACATCCGGCGTATCGCGTACGGACGCACGGCACGCCGACCCTATGCGCCGCCGTTGTCACGTAATGCGGACTAGGCGTCCTGAGTCTGCCCGGTACAAAGCCAGTGAACGTCGAGATTGAGGTCGGCGGCAAGACGCATGCAGGCGTCCAGTGGCGGCACGGTGATTCCATGTCGCCAGTAGTCTACGTGGTATTTGCTTACGCCCAGAGCCGTTGCTGCGCGCGCCGAACTCAGGCCCTTCCGTTTGAACGCCCTGTCAAGGCGGGCGGCCAATGCCCGTCTCAGGCGGTCGTTCTCGATGCTACGTTCGAGATGGCCGCTCGCGGCATCCTGATTCATCATATTGACATCTCTCAGTACTGTTTTTTTAATCGCCGCCGGGCAATTCGCGGCGTCGAGTCACGCTACCTGTCCCTCATGACGGCGTTGTGACTTTGCATGGCAACGGCCAGTCAGGTGGTAGTGAATGCGATAAATGGTTGAGTGCTCCTGACAAAGGAACATCAAGGGCGATGTTCGTCGCTGATGGATAGGGCTGGTCGTCCCACGCAGGCCCTTCTTCCCTTCCGGAAATCCGGTTTCAGCAATACCGTATCGTCCGTTGCACATACAACGTTTTTTAACAGCCGAAATTGCAATGAACAATAGGAACTTGCGAGAAGTGACGCCCTGCCAATCAGGCGTCAACTTTTCGATAAGTCCGGACACCACCGCTGGCAATGCAACAATGACATTTGTGGTAGCCACCATCGCCGCGTCGCCTAAAACAACGGCGTGCGCGATAGGGCATTGAGGTAACTGTCGTCTTGCACGGTTGGATGCAACTATGATGAGGCGCGACGATGTGCTGCGTGTCTAGGCCGCCAGTAGGGAACTCACATCGCTGTTGCTACGGGCGTCTTCGATGACCTGCATGAGTGCTTCGGAGGAGAACGGCTTCTGCAGACAGACATCGAAAAGCCGGATACAGCCCTCCTGACTGTCAGCGTCTCCCGTCATGGAAACGACGAATGGCCCGGGGTGAACCGGCGATTCCTTCAGCGACCGTGCCACAGCACTGCCTTTGATGCCCGGCAGGTTCTCGTCAAGGAAAGTGAGTTCAAAGGCGCCGGTGCGAAGCAGCTTCAGCGCGGTTTCGCCATCGTAGGCGATGACAACCCGGTGGCCATAGCATTCCAGCAGAAAAGCCAGACTGTCCGCGACGATTTCATTATCGTCAACGACGAGCACGTTCATTCAATATTCCTATTACGAGAAGTTCGCGGTTCTGCCATGAATGCTTCTTTTGTAATACGTATTATCAAATGGCTTGCCTATCCGTTCGGTCTACGGACTAATACCTAAGTATAATCGTCCATACGTTTGGCAGGCATTTAATACCGCTCAGTTCGACAGCTTTTCCCGGGAACGCCCAGCAGAGTGCGTCATGGACTCAAGCTTATGTTTGCCCGGCCGACGCGAGAATGGCCGCGAGGGCCTGCATGTCAACCGGCTTGGAGAGATGGTGGTCAAAGCCCGCAGAAAGCGCAGCATCGTGGTCTGCCCGCGACGCGTCTCCGGTGAGCGCGACGAGCCTTGCCTGCCGGAGACCCGGCCTGCGCCGGAACTTCGCAGCGAGGGCAAAGCCGGCGACGTCGGGCATGTTTAAACCAATAAAGGCAACGACCCGAGTCGTGGCATCCATCCGGATTCAAGGTCCCCAACGCGCCCCGGCTCAGCCTCGGCGACAGCATAGCGCCGAAGTCTCTTTGGTGAACAGGCGGTGCATGTCGAGGCAGGCGAGATGATGACGGAAACGCGCCGTTTAATGTGTTAGCTCGAGCTATCGGTACCGGTAACCAAGGCCGCAGTGAGGCACGCATTGACCGCCGGGCACCGGCGACCCACTTCGGGATTTGGCCGTCCAGACGAGCGGTTGACGCTGGGTCAATGCGTTGACCCAGCGCAACGACGCATGTGGCTAATGGTGACGCGTCGGACGGTCCTTCGCCGCTTCCTTCGCCGCTTCCTTGGCGTCACCGGCGTCTTTCCTGGCTTGTCCCACGCCTTGCTGGACATCGCCTTTCAGTTCCCGGGCCGGCTTGCCCGTGACCTTGCCCATTGCTTCGTTGACCTTGCCCTTCACCTTTTCAGCAACGCCCTTGACCTGGTCCTTGTTCATGATGTCTTCCTCCGAGTATGCGACCGACGTCGCGATAGTCAAATCGCGACAAAATCAGTATAGGAAAAGCGCGCGGTTCGCGAAGCAAAAGGCGCCTAACGCGAGAAGGACGTAGTTAGCCGCAGCACTGTCGACAAAACATCGCGCAACTAAACGTGAATCTAGCGGTAGACATCTTCGAGGACAGTCAGGGAGTGACGGCGCTGGCAGACCTACCCGGCGTAATAACCGACCGGCTTGAGGCGAGCGTCCATACCCGAATTCGGTTTGCGCTCACGCGTTGACGCGCCGGCCGCGCCAGCGCCACTGGACCACCGGGGTCATCTGATAAAGGGGCGGCCCCTCTTGGCTGCGACGACCCCGGACCACTCACGAACGCGTACCCACTTCACGGTTGACCTTAAAAATGGGCATCCCATGTCGGTTAGAAACAGTTGTAAAAGGCAGTGTGGCTGAGGCCGGACGAAAGCCTGGCCACGGCAGCGCGTCTGCTCGAGCGCGACAACGCTCGTTGTCTTGCCGTGGTTACGCGACGACAGAGTTCGTGGAACGATTACGCCCCGTGACGCGGTCGCGAGACTGTTACCTTCGGCTCGCCGAAGAAGAGGCGCGCGAATTCCCTGGTGGGCCTCGTCGCACCGAACAGCCGCCCGAACGTGCGATAGCCCGCCTGAGGCCGGGGTCGAGTCGACAGGGAAACTTCGGTTTTCGTCATATGAACTTGGAATTCGACGCTGCCGCTATTTACGGCCTGTGTCACGGCATTCGTCGCAACGTTGAGGACCTTTCGTTTGGTTGCGAGCGGAGGTTCAGGTCGCCGTCGCGGGCATAGTGGTTGCTAACCATTAGGAGCACTGTTTTGTTATGGAGGTGCATGATGGGCTCAATTAACCCCCAAGGCGGTACTCAAGGCGGCGCTAACATCGTCGGCGGCGGTGTCGGCGAAGGTCCTGGGCCAGAGGTCATGGCTGCGGCGACGCTCGATGGGACCAAGGTCATGTCTTTGGACGGCGAACACGTGGGAAAGATTTCAGACATCATGCTCGATGTCCGTAACGGTCGCATCGCTTATGCAGTACTTTCCGAGGGCGGCTTCCTTGGAATGGGCTCCAATCTGCACGCCATCCCATGGAGCGCGCTGACTCTCGATACGGACGAGAAGTGCTTCGTCGTCGACATTGCGGCGCAGCGCCTCAAGGACGACCCCGGCTTCGACAAGGACCACTGGCCGGCGATGGCGGATGCGAAATGGGGCGAGTCGACGTACAGCTACTACAACCGGCAGCCATACTGGTCCGCAACCCAGGACGTGGTGGAAAGTGACCCGACTTTCCGGCCAAGTGAGCACTGAAACAGGCTGGCAGTGCCACTGCTGGCGCGGAATGCAACCGCGCACTATCGCGTTGGCATCCGCGCATTGCTTCGGCGACCAGCCATGCGGGAGCTGCCACCGCTAAAGTCGCCGCCACACCAATCCGGTCGTAGGGAGGCCGTCGCTGGACCGCTCGTGAGCGAGCACGCCAGCGGCCGATACGTTCACGGGACGGCAATGCCGGTGCAGCATTCGGCGCTGTTCGTGGAATTCGGTAAGGTTAGTCCACCGGGCTCCATCATCACTACGGCCAGCATCGGGAGTCGACCGGCTGCCAGCGCGAGGCCGCCCGGTCCGCTCAGGGGTTGCTGCTCGGCGTCACGGTCAACCGGTGCGCAGCGAAACAGTCAAGCGCATGCAACAGTGAGGACAGGTCCACTGGCTTGCGGAGATACATTGTCCAAGACGGCGGCCCAACCGTCGGTTCAGGCGCCGCGGACATGAGGATAATCGGTAGCTGCGCGAATACAGGCTGGCACCGCAATCGTCTGCACAGTTCCGCTCCATCCATCTCTGGCATCTCGAGGTCGGTGACAACGAGGTTTGCGGGCTCGTGAGCGAGTCTTCGCAGCGCATCACCTGCGCTTTCTGCAAGAAGGACATGATGGCCCCGGCTCTCCAGCGCAAGCTGCAGCGCCCAGAGACTTTCCAAATCGTCATCGACGAGCAGCACAGTGGACATGGCGCAAGTGATACGGTGTCACATATGCGACGCGCGCAACCAGCGTGCCTGCAGCGCAACGGGCGGCCGCACTCGCGCCTCCCTGTCAATGACTCAGGCTGCAATCTGACAGCCCGCGCGATGGGAACGTGCCCCCTGGAGGGGCAGCCGGCGACCTGAGCCGTGCCGTGAAGGAGGGGACCGAAATTCCGACGAAGGAACCGCGGAACGCTCGGGAACGTCGCCCGCCTGCCCAGGGTGTGCGCGGGAATCGGTTATCCCAAGCACACGCGCACGCGAATGACTGCGAACGCGGAATGCGGCTTGCGTCTAATGGGACACATACCTTCAGGAGTCCACCATGGCAGACCAACTGACAGAGCAGCGCGTTCCGGATGACAAATCCGAAACCGTCGACGACGCCGTCGAAGACACGTTTCCGGCAAGTGACCCGCCGTCGACCGGAGGCGTGACTCGAATCGGGTCGGACGACGAAGCTACGCACCAGACGGCTGGTGAGCAGAGCGACGTTCCCGGCACCGAGCCGGACGAGGACATCCCGGACGAAGAAACGCCTGCCGAACCTTCTCCTGGCGACGTACCGCCGGACGAGGAGGCGCCTCAAGGCGATGCACTTGGGTGAAAGCAGTAACGGCCCTACCGAGTTGAGGCAAGCTCATTCCAGCAACGGCTGCGGTGCCTGCGTACAGAGGCACCGCGGTTATTTTGTGCGCGCCGCGCTCGAGTGGTATTTCTGGCGAAGTCGAATGCGAGGAAAGCTCGGCAACGCAGGGCGGCGAAGAAGACTGCGTTCCAGCACTTTTGCGAGGCGCTGCAAGCGGCTGTCGTTGGGTGGCTCGGCGGCCGAATTCAGGATGGCCGGCAACCCAGACGAAGGCTCGTTGTGGCGCAACAGGCCGCATAGCGGTCGACACGCGGCTTTTCCAGTCAGTGATGGTGACGTCCGGAAACTTGCCAGACACTCCGTTATCCGGACAGTGGCACGCCGCTGGCTGTATCCAGCGCGGCGAGTTGCCGCGCGAGGCTTTCCGCTGTTTCGACGAATTCTCCACCGTGATGCGTGCCTGCGGCGCGCAGGTGGTCCCTCCGCCACAGCGTCGCCGACACGAGCAGCATCGGGATTTTTGCGCAGTCAGCAGGCAACACTGACATCCGCGCTGCCAGGCTCAAGCGGTTATCGCTGGCTGATGATGGCAGCGCATCAGTTGTCTCACTTCTGCAGTCAATCGATGCGCGACAGCCCGGTGAATGTCCCGCGCGAGACCTTTCATTGCGTCCTCGACCTCGACCAGGAGTACGGTAGACACGGCGCAAGTGCGGGGCCAGCAATCACTGGCGCTGTCGTATTCGCAACATCGGCCGCAGGCATGTGCCGGCGCATAACCCGGCCGCACCAGAACCACACGAGGCAAACCGTGGGCCTTGCAGAACCACTGCGACAGTGCCGGAATTTACAACCGCTACCATCTTCCACAGCGCCCCCCGGCATTGCGACATCGCCGCCGAAAACAGCTACATCGCAACGTCTCCCTCAGATGCGGCGGGCGAAGCGTTCTTGCCCTCCAGTTGCCGACGTGCCTTGTCCCAGTACTCTTCCGAACGACCCGCCGGGCTGCCGTCCTTTTCCCAGAGGTAAAAAGCGAGTGTCCGAATCTGCTCTTCGGTGACTGGTACGTCCATTTCGACCTCCGTTAAAAGCTGCTCTGCCGGTATTTACCTGACCTCCAATTGCACCAAGCAAACCATGTGCACGAACCTTGACTTCCCGGTGAAGGCAAGAACCGACGCAGAAGGGTTATCAGGGCGAGAGTCAATAGATGAGAAACCGCTCGCGAAACAGCGGACTTGCGTGTCGCACGCGGGCAATGAGCCGGCCTGCAAGGCGGCCATATACGTGCGCGTCGCGACTGGAGTAATTAGCCTCGGTGGCGGGCCCCGATTTTGCTGGTTCCGGTATAACGGGCGCGTGCGTCTGCAAAGGGACGGTGACCGCAGCGGTGGCCATTTTGCTTGCGCACCAGCGTTGCTCCGACGGCCTCGTAGCTCGCGCACCAAGCGAAGACAGCCCCGGCCGGGCAGCACCGCCAGGCGAAGTACTTTCCACGCGAGACTTTTTCGACGGTTCGAGCCGTACAGTTTTTCAAGGCCGTCTCCCGCTGGCAGTCGCGCCACTAACACCGTGTCGCAGAGAGTGTCCTCTCATGGAAATCGCACTGTCCGGGTTTCGGATGTTCGCGGCCAGGCTGGCGAACGATGCCGCTGCCGTCTCCATGTCGTACTTCCGGCGCCATCCCGATACCAGGACCAAGCCTGACCGTAGCCCTGTGACCATCGCCTACACGTCGATAGAAGCACAAATGCGTGAAACGATTCGTGCAACTTATCCGCACCACGGCATCCTCGGAGAGGAACACGGCGAGCTTCAGTTGCAATCGGAATACGTCTGGGTAGTCGACCCCATCGACGGCACAGCAAGCTTTATCATCGGCCTGCCGCTGTGGGGCACCCTGATTGCTTTGCTTCATGAAGGGGAACCGGTGCTGGGCCTGCTAGACGTGCCAGCCCTGAAGGAGCGATGGACTGGCACACCCGCCAGTTGCCTGGCGCATGACGGAACGACATGCCGTACCCGGCAGTGTGTGAGCCTGGCGGATGCGACCGTGTGCGCCACGTCGCCCGACATGTTCGCCGGCGAAGAGCGGGCAGTATTTGATGCACTGACCTGCCGCGCGAAAGCGCGCCGGTTCGGCGGTGACTGCTACAACTACGCCATGCTTGCGTCTGGTTACCTTGATGCGGTTGTGGAAGCGGGACTGGAACCGTACGACTTCCCGTCGATGGTTCCTATCATTGAATCCGCTGGCGGCGCCATCACCGACTGGGACGGCAAGCCGTTACGAATGGAGAGCGGCGGGCGCGTGGTTGCTGCCGCGACTTCCGCATTGCATCGCGAGATACTGTCATTTACGGCCGGACTGTAGCGTGTGCCGCGAGCACGAAAGACCGGGACGGAAGGCACGCGTCATGACGGTATCCGGGGTCTCTCCAACCGACTGATGCTTCTGCTCAGACATTCGGACGCTGAGTAATCACCCATACCGTTCGTGATTCCAGATAAGGATTTTTTGCATGAAATCGCTTTGACGAAACTGCTTCAAGGGCAGCCAGGGCGTGCGCGAGGTCCGGAATCATTTAAATAGAAGACCGCGTCTCGAGAGAATCGCAGGAGAAGAAAAGCATTCCACGCACGCACGCCGACACTCCGTCCTGGTTGCCATTACGCATTCTCGGGAATGAGCGGGAATTGCAAACACAAAGGGATTGAGCAGAGACGAAAGCGTAACCCGGGGAACGCATCGCTCGCGCATAGGGAATTACGCAGATTATAGATTATATGATTACCGGAACGTTTGACCGAGAAAATACGTTGGCTACAGCGGAGTTTTCAGATGTGGATACCCAATTTCCGTGTGTGAAGGTCGAGCAAAATGTGGGTGGAGGTCAAGTTGGCTGTGTGTGAAGGTCAAGTAAAACGTGGGTGAAGGTCAAGTCATGTCGATGAACGTCAACATGACAGTCGCGTGGCGAGAAAGATGGCGAGCGCGGTCTTTCACCTGGGTTCCTGGCAGGAAGTTGCTGCGAGGAGTTGCGGAAAGGAACCGTGGAAATCTCAGCTTACTTGTGGCAATTGAACGGGGGTGAGCGAACCACGACAGCGCTGACAGCCGTCCGCACAGACAGGAAGCCATCACCCGATAAGTCTGCGATAAGCGTTTAGATGTCTAAGCACTCCCTGCTTGTCACCGCGAATCTCACTCAGCCGCGCCACATTGAAGTGGGCATCGGCATGGGTTGGGTCGAGCTCAATGCATCGCTCGTACGCCGTGACGGCTGCCTCATAGCGTTTCAATTCCTCAAGGACCACCGCGCGATTAAAGTGCAGTAGCGCGTCGTCAGGGAAAAGCGTCAACGCGCTGTCAAACACGGATAACGCCTCATCGCACCTGGTTTCGGCCTCGCAAAGCAACACGCCGAGATTGGTGTAGGCGTGGTAATGCGGCCTCGGAGCCAGCTCGAGCGTTTTCCGATAAGCGTGCTCCGCACCCACAGCGTCGGTACCCGTCAGTTGCTCAGCAAGGGCAAACCACTCGTCCGCTTGCTGCTCGCGGCTTTTCACGTCTCGTGGCGTTGTGTCGAGGAATGCGACATCTCCCTTGATGGGCGCGACCTCGAAATCGAGAAGAAGTTGGCCTGATGTCGCGTCCCATTGTGCGTGTCCTGTTTTGACAGCTACAGTGTCGCCGACCGCCGTGACGCGGATACCGGATAGCGGAAGCTCCTCTGGGAGGTCCGCTTTCAGTTTCGCCAATGCTCGCAGAATTTTTCGCGAAGCGATTTTCGCCGATTGCAAATGGAACGCTGTGCGCAGAACTACGACATCCTGAAACGTAAACCTGAGTTCGTTACGCCGCCCGCGCGAGGGTTGCACAAATCCGGCGTCTATCAGGCCAGACAGCACTCGTCGCGAAACGCCCAGCAGCGACTGAAGGCTGCGCAGCGAATAGTCGTGAGAGTCTATCCGTCTAGTCACTTGCGGGCCCGGACCTTTGCTGGGGGCGCCTCTTCGACCTTGGGCGCTGCACGCTTGACGGGCCGCCGAGGCTTGGTTGCGAGTACTTCATCAGCGGCAGGTGCTTTCCTGGCTGCCGCCGCTTTCGCCGGCGCTGCCTTTTTTGCTTTGTTGGCACTCAGACTGGCGCGAAGCGCATCCATCAAGTCGATAACCTGACCGCCGGTTTCCTCAGTCGGTGCTTCCGGCGACACAATCTGCTTACCCGCAATCTTCCTGTCGATAGCTTCCAAAATCCGCTTTTTCTCTTCGTCCTCGTACGCTGTAGGGTCGTAAGCGTCTTCCGAGACCTGGTCAATGATTTGCAGCGCGAGCTTTAGCTCTGTGTCACTGACGGTTGCCTGTTCGATGTGTAAATCGCTCAGTGCGCGCACTTCGTCGGCAAACAGCAATTGCTGAAAAACCATCCCGTCTTCCGCCGGCCGTATCTGCACGATTCGAGACTTTCCCTTGTATGACCATTTTGCCAGCGCGCAGCGTTCGCTTTCTCGCATGGCCTGTTGCAGGAGACTGTAGGGCTTGCCGCCGCGTTTGTCCGGAGCGATGAAGTACGCTTTGTCGAAATACAGCGGGTCAACCGAATTTTCAGGGACGAAGGAAACAACTTCAACTACGTGACTGGCACCTTCTTCCAGCGCCTTCAGTTCGTCGGGAGCGAAGACGACGAAATGGCCTTTTTCGAACTCGTAGCCTTTCTTCATATCCGAGCGAGCCACTACCTCGCCAGTGGCTTCAGATATGTACTGCTGCTTGACCCGGCCGCCTTCTGGCGTGAGCAGGTTGAAGCCGACGCCCGCAGCGCTTTCCGTGGCCGAATATAGTTTCACGGGTATGGACACCAGACCGAACGAGAGCGTCAGCGATGCGATTGAACGCGCTGTCATGGAAATCCTCCTTGAAGCGGGCGACGGGTGTCGCGCAACTGCTGCTACATCCTGCTCGTCCATCAGGCACCATAGTCGCCCCGACGAGGGCGAAGCATGTTGTTGGTCGAAAGCTCATCCATCCCGGCGACAGCTTGTAAATGTTGCCGCGATGCAGTCGACGGCTTAGCGACCAACCGGGTGCGGTGTCCGGCCTATCATTGTTCATCTTAGACGCTTTATTGCCGATGCCAACGATTGCTCTGTTGACCAGAAGGCATCCCACGGGTCCAGCGTTTGAAAGCTGAGATATTCTCTCGCCGTTTGCACCGTCCACTGCGCGCCGCTCTTCAGGTCGGACAGTTGCGCCCAGGAAACCGGCATCGAGACGCCCATCCCAGGCCGCGCCCGCGCGGAGAACGCCGTCGCGGTAGTCTGCGCCCTCCCGTTGCGCAGATAGTCGACGTAGACCTTGCCGATTCGGTTCGCTGCGCCCGACGTCGCGGAAAACCGCTCTGGAATCGTCTTCGCAAGATGTCGGACGAACGCCTGCGAGAACGACTTCACAGACGTGTAATCCAGTCTTGGCGTCAGCGGCACGACGACATGCAGCCCCTTGCCACCGCTCGTCTTCAACCAGGCCTTCAGGCCCAGTTCCGTAAGCAGTGCATGGACAAGTAGTGCCGCCTCCTGAATCTGGTTCCACTTCACACCTTCGCCGGGGTCAAGGTCAAAGATAAGCCTGTCGGGCCTGTCGATTTGCCGAACTGTCGAATTCCAGGTATGAAACTCCACGACGTTCATCTGGGCGGCCGACATCAGCGCGTCCGCAGTGTCGACGGTCAGCAACGGTGGGTGATTCAGCCACAAGCTGCGGTCGTGCGCCTTGAGGCCGGGCATGGCCGTCTTCTCGGCATGCTTCTGGAAGAACAACTGACCGGATATGCCGGTAGGCGCGCGGACCAACGCAAGCGGTCGGTCCTTCAGGTGGGGCAGCATCCACTCGACAACGCTTTCGTAGTACCGGACAAGGTCCAGTTTTGTGACCCCGCTCGAGGGGTCGACGATACGCTCAGGGTGAGTGACCTGGACCTGAGAGACCGGAGCGGTCGTTAGCGTTTCTCCGGCCTCGCGGACGACTTGCCGCGCCGGCTTGTCGACGCGCAATCCCTTGAACGAGGCTTGTCGAATGACGCCTTCTGCAGTCCACGCGGCGAAGTCGACCTCGGCAACCAGGTCGGGACGGGTCCAGCGTTCGCTGCCGACGGAACGGCGGGACCAACGCCCCGGCTTTGATACGGCGACGTCAAATGGCGCCGCATCCACTTCGAGCGGAGTCAGGCGGGCCCACAAGTCCCGGCCGGTGCGCGCATCCCACCCCGTTCCCACGCTGCCCGCGTCCTGAAGCTTGCCGCCAACGTAGTATCCAAGCAGCAGGCTGCCGACCTCGCCGTCCTTGCCGCCTCGAGCGGTGAAACCACAGATAACCAGTTCCTGCCGCAGCCGGCACTTTGCCTTCAACCATGTCTGCGTCCTTCCCGACTCATATCGCGCGTCGCGACGTTTCAGCATCAGGCCCTCAAGACCCAGACCGGCGGCGGCCTCAAATATCTGGGCCACCGGAGCGTCGAAATCCTGACTGAACCGTATGCGGTCGCCCTCATTCTTGAGCAGTTGCGAAAGCAGCGCGCGCCTTGCCCACAGTGGGACATTCCTTAGGTCTTTCCCATCGACGTACGGCAGGTCAAACAGGAAGTAGATGATTTCCTGATTCGCATCACCGTCTATCGCGTTCTGGAGCGCGCCGAAATCGGGCAGGCCGCCTTTGAGCACGACAACTTCGCCATCCAGCCATGCGCTGCGGACAGGGAGCTTCGCGACCGCTGCGGCCAGACCCGCGAGCTTCTTCGTCCAGTCGTGCCCGCCGCTCGTGAACAACCGCACACGCCCCTTGTCAACGCGGGCGAGCATTCTGTAACCATCCAGCTTGGATTCAATTATCCACTCACCGCGCGTCGGCAGCGACGACGCCAGCGTCGCTCGCTGCGGCTCGAGTTTGGCGGGAAGCGGTGCGCTGAGGGCAGCAGTCAGGTCTATCCCCCGCTCACTACCGGGCGCGGGCCGCGCGATTTTCGGCTCCCGTTCTTCAATGAGGCCGAGTGGCTTCGTGATGACGCTGTCGGGAAGCGCCTTGATGACGTCGTATTCCGCAAGCGGTTGGGCCCAGTCGTCGCGCTTCTTGAAGAGCATCCACTGGTCCTGCTTGTCGTCCAGCTTCGATATGCGCACCAGCTCCCACAACCCAGCGAGCTTTTCGCCGTGCAGCCGGAAAACCAGTTTGCCGCCGTTCATTCCCTTTTGCGGGTCTCCGACGGGCTCCCACGTTCCACGGTCCCACACGAGCACGGTGCCGGCGCCGTACTGCTTGGGCGGAATCGTGCCTTCGAAGCTCGCATACTCAAGCGGGTGGTCCTCGACGTGAATCGCAATCCTTTTTTCCTTCGGGTCGTAGCTGGGCCCTTTCGGCACGGCCCAGGACATCAACACGCCGTCGAGTTCAAGCCGAAAGTCGTAGTGCAGTCGGCCAGACCAATGCTTTTGTACAACAAAGACCAGGCGCTCGCCTCCGGCTGATGGGGTTTCAGCCGATGCCGCCGGCTCAGGCGTGACATCGAAGTCCCGCTTTTTTCGGTAGCGGGCCAGCGGCGGACGTGTCCGGTCGGAAATGGCGGCCATGGCCTCAGTGTAGAGCCACACGTGCTGCGCTGTCCCCGACGTACTCTCGGACGATGCCTTTCGTCAACCTGCACAAATTGCAGTCGTCCACCGTCGCGCTATCCTATGAATATAGGTTGCGGGAGACGAAATCGGTGCGTCGCGTCAAACGCGGGTCAGCCGGGAAAGAGACGGCGCAGGCGACGGAATAGCCCGCAGGGCGGAGGTAACTTAACCGCCGTGCGTGCCTGTGCGCCGCACGCGCAGTTGCGCCGTGTCAGCCACGGGCGGAAACACGTTCCAGTAACCGTCGTGTTGGAAGAAGAACAGCGCGTGCGAACCCGTCGGTAGCCAGGTCTCCACGCACACGTAGCGGGCTCTGCCTGAGCGGGTACGACCGAACGCGGTCACGTGCACTGGCGTGGTAGGGGTGAGCCATTTATCCACTTGGTATCGCAGTGACTGCGCGTTTACGTCTTTCATCTGCTGCTCCCGTACACCGGTACTTTCGCAACCCATTCCCGCCAGATACAGCGAAAATGCCAACCAAGAACCGGGTGCCTCGATGTTCGACGCCATTTTCCCGCGCCGCATCGAGAGCTTCAACAACCACTTTAACCATAGCGCCAAAAGCAAGCAACGGCGTATGCTTCAGCAAGATAGCAACAAAAGAAGAGCAGCCCAAAAGCGCGTTCGGCGACTTTGGACGACGATTGCTGGTGCGCTGCACCACACAGTTGTTTGGCCTTAGTCGGCCAGCCTGGAATGTTCCCCCGATAGACGGACATACGTCTCTCACGGAGAACACAAAGGCCTGCGCTCCAACACGTAAAGGCATCAAACGAGTGGGAGGCACGCATGGGACAAGTCGACTTCAGCACATTCGAGCACCAAGGCTGGGAGAGGGTCGCGCAGCCCTATCACACGTATTTCGGTGATTTGACCACCCAGTCGAACCCTGCGATGCTCGAGGCGCTTCGCATTGGTCGTGGCACGCGCTTTCTCGACGTCGCATCCGGGCCTGGCTACCTCGCCGCTGCAGCCGCGCGCCGTGGTGCGGAGGTCGCTGGCGTGGATTTCTCGGTCGCGATGGTGGAAAAGGCACGCCGCGTCTTTCCGGAACTCGAGTTCCGCGTAGGCGACGCGGAGGATTTGCCCTTTCCCGACGAAAGCTTCGGCGCAGTGGGTATCAGTTTCGGAATGTCGCATTTTCAGCACCCTGAACGTGCGCTCGCGGAGGCGTTTCGCGTGCTGCAACCTGGCGGCAGTATTGCCTTTACGGTCTTGGCGACGCCGGACAAGGCAGTTGGCTTCGCTATGGTGTTAAAGGCAATCGAGGAGCACGGGACGACCGATGTGCCAGAGCCGCCGGGACCGTCCTTCTTTCGCTTCAGCGACTGGCAGGAGTCGAGGCGCGCGTTGCTGGACGCCGGGTTCGTCCAACCGGACGTACGCGAAGTGGACCAGACACTGGTGCTTCGTGCGCCGGATACTCCGTTTCACGCGCTCATGCGCGGTGGCGTCCGAGTTGCCGCGATGCTAAACGCCCAGGCGCCGGCCGCGCTGGCGTTGATTGAACGGGCCGTCGCGCACGACGCCGAAGCGTATCGGAACGATGCGGGGGAACTGCGGGTTCCCATGCCCTGCGTCCTGGCTTCCGCACTCAAGGCCTA
Organism: Paraburkholderia sp. SIMBA_030; assembly: GCF_046535245.1. Taxonomy (NCBI): domain Bacteria; kingdom Pseudomonadati; phylum Pseudomonadota; class Betaproteobacteria; order Burkholderiales; family Burkholderiaceae; genus Paraburkholderia; species Paraburkholderia sp. SIMBA_030. Next base: position 396,719 of record NZ_JAWRXB010000003.1, on the reverse strand, counting down.
GTGGGGCGCTCGCTTATGCGAGCGGGTCAGTACGTCCGCGTGGGAGTTCGCCCGCCCCAAAGTTATCCACGCGGAATCAGGCCATGGACGCTTGGTCAGCCCGTTAACTATCACGTGGGCAGACTGGGGACGCCTGGCAACATGTACAGAGTGTGGGTGTTGGCTTTCTGCGCACTGGGTGGCGCCGAGGCAGGCAGCCCAACGGACGCGAAACCTTGCAAGGCGATACGGGCCCAGCGAAGCCGACAGTATCTTCAACGTCTCCTCTTGTCGGGGAGAAGTCCAGTAACTGGAAACGGCACGTGTGCTTGATTACCGGCGGGCTCACCTTACCGACGCACGCGAGCGTCGGGTGCACCTATGCTTGACGGCGCCTTATAACTTAATGACAGTGACCGAGGTGGCGACACTGCCCTCACACGGCGGGAACTCCAGTGCGTCAGCGCAGAGGTGCCGACCGACCATGATGAAATCACTGAAGCATGCCTTGGCTGGATAGGTCTTCGAAGGCTGGCAATGGAAGGCACGCCGGATTTCTCGAAGTACATACCGTCGAGAGATAGTGCTATCCCGAAATGTGTCTGTCAGCCCGTTTCTAAAGATGGCCAGGAAGGGAGAACTGGGTATTGAAAAAAGCAAATGCCGCGTTAGCAAAATAGAATCACGCACGCGTTCGTTGCTCGATACACTGGACTCACGTCGACCTGCAGCGGCCCATTGGCGGGCAACGCCGATAAGTTGCTTGCGCTGTCGCGCTGACGTGTGCCTTACATATCGTCGTGAATGGGAGTCCGCCATCACAGCCGCTCGCCCACTACTCTTAATTCATCGCTAAAGCGTTCGCGATAAGCGGCGTTCCTTCGGAGAACCAGGATGTTCCGGCTCAGCAACTGGCTTTATGTTGGCAGCAATGCATACGACGAATACACGTTCGTGCCGTGGCTTGGCAAGAACGTCTATCGTCGGACCGTGGATTTGAGTAGTGTGACGTTGCTGTGATTTGCTTTGACGGCTGGAACAGTCAAGGTTCCCAACTCCCGCGACAAGTGCGGTTTCAGTTCTACTCGTGTCATCCCATCGCCTGATTTTCGCGGTGCGAGCAAAACAGCCGGCTTGGGGGTGCAAAGCTATGGAGCCCACGCAGCGGCGGATGCACCCGCCGCGACATTGGAGGTCGTTATGTTCGACGAATCGAAACTGCTGTCGCCGGATTTCCAACTCGAGCTTCAGAGTTGGACGGCCGCTTGGTACGACCAAGTAGTGAAAGCAGGCTTCATCCGCCCGCCCTTTCAGCCCGACGACGCGACCGTAAGTCGCCTTCACGGCTATTTCAACGTCGGCCTGTCGCCCACGGAAGCCGCTCAGGCGCTCTTCGGCCCGAAGCATTGAGGCGGCTCCTGCATTGCGCATCGCGGCGACAGTTGTGCTCGCACGTCCGCCCGAAGCTGACCGAACAGCGTCACGGTGGCTAAGCGTTCGGACACACCGTGAAGCTCGCTGCGACTACAGCCTCATAACAAGGCAAGGCAAACGAAGGGTAAACATCGCCTTGTGGCTGGTCGACTCAGGGTGCGCTACACCGTCTGGCCACAGGAGGTCCAAAATGAAACTAGACGTCAGCACGTTTCTGAGACTGCGCCGTCTCGCTCCGGTTCTCGATGACGTTCTCAACGCGCGCGAAGTCGAGCATGCAGACCAGGCGGTGGACCTGGATTCACTTGCTCAGTTATGCTCACAGTTGTTCGATACGTACCACTGCCAACACCCAGACGAGATTGCGCAAGCGCGCCTCGATGCCCTCGAGTCGCAGTAACACACTCCTTCGGGACTGGCGGCGGCTTCAGGTATCGCCGGTACAATCGAAGGACCTGTCGCTTTGACCTCAGAACATGACCGCACGCCCATGCGTACAAGACGACTTTCTGCAGGCGCTCGTAAAGGACAAGACCACCGTAAACGTGTTCCTCGTGAACGGCATCAGGCTGAGTGTGGTCAACTGGCCGGCTTTGACCAGTTTGCAGTTCTGCTGGAGTCTGGTCCAGGCGTGCAACCTGTTTTCAAAGATGCCATTTAGACCGTGATGCCGGTCAATGGCAGAGAACCGGCACGCGACCCGACCGAGGTGCCTGCAATAGAGGCTGAAACTGGTCACCGCACGGTCCGACGTTGCCGCGCGCTGGCGAGTTGGGTCCAGTTCAGCCACGGGCCCGGCTGTCGGGGAAGTGTTGAACACGAGCGCATCTCTGTTAGCGTTCAATGCGAACGCCCGTGGCCTCCGCCACCGCCCCAGTAATGGCCGCCGCCGCCCATACCACGCCCTGGGTATCCGTGCCCCCAGCCGCCATGACCGCCCCAACCGCCCCGATATGCATGGCCCCAATAGCCGTGGTGGCCCCAGTAGCCGTGCCGGCCCCCGCCGTAACAGCGCCCGCCCCAATAGCCGAAGCTCAGTGACACCGATGGTCCCCACCACGCGGGCCAGCCGTAGTACGGATACGCGACGGGGTAATACGCAGGCAAGGCGAAAACGGGCGCGGCTGGTGCGATATAGGTGTTCGTCGATGCAGTCGCATCTGACGCTGCCGCACCAGTCGCGGCTGCGTCGGGCATCGAGAAAGGATATTGCTGCTGCGGCGCTGCCGCCGGCACTTCGCCGTACGGAACGTAGCCGTAGGGCACGTAGTAGTAACAACCGGACAAAGCTGCGGACAGGACCACCACCGCAACGACGCCGGCCGCGCGCGACGTTGCATCCAGCGTTTTCATAACCAGCTCCGGGGTCTGATGCGACGCAAAACATGCGGCGCGCCTACAGTTAGCTTACTTCAGAAAACAGGATGCCAAGCGTCGCGGGGTTGATGCGCATCAGGTCGGGGCCGCCGGTAACGGTCGCGAAACGTCGGCCATTCATAAGTGGTCGTTTCGGGGTCGGGGCACACACTGGGGAAACGGTGCTCGTTCCTCGATTCGTCAGCGGGCGGCTCTGGCTCTGGCCCGTAGCTAATCTCGATGAGTTGCCGGTGATTTTGCTGGAAGGTACCGTGCAGTTTGCGCCGCTATCCGGCAATGATGGAGTACCCACTCCGCTGTGATGTGAAGCGACCGCGTTCCGGCTTCGCGAGGTTCCCCGATGACTGCTGGTACGACCCACCGAATCGGATTCACGCAGGGCCGAGCCTGTCGGCGGGCTTGCTACGATAGAGCGTGATGGGCTCCGCAGTCTCGTGCGGACAGTGTTCGACGATGTCAAAGGCCCCTGAAAGTATAAGGACGCGCTTGAGCTTGCTGACGCCATATGCCTGTGGACATAGGTCAGCGTCGAGCGAGCGGAGGAAGACCCCAGCACGGGCCAACGATGTCATGCCGTTCACGGGCTCGGTCTGGGATTCGGCCTCCTGGAGAACCCGAACGATGCGCGTGGTGGGCCAATTCGTCTCGCACGGGTCGGACAGGTCTCTATGCTCGACATGGGCAGGGAGCTGCTGCTTTAGTGCCGTGCAGACGGCTACCAACTCAGCGTCGTCCTTGAACTTTGCCTTGGCCAGCGATGCTGTCAGGCTGACACCTAGTGCATGGACCAGGTCTTGGAGCGGTTGCGCCTCGCGATGCTGCTCGTCGAGAACTTGTATCGCGGCACGGCAGCCGGCCACGGTCAACAGCGAGACGCCAGGCATCTCATGGAAATGGTGAACGAGCTGATTGCGCTGCTCGACCATGCGCTCGAGATACTGCGCCAGGGTGTCAGTGTCCGCCCTCGTCGACTCCTTGAGGCGTTCCACCAGCTTCCCTAGCGTTTGGCCCATAGTCTTGTCGCGAAACCTGGCGAAGGCATCGTCACCACTAGCGCTCCCTTTCGGGTGCATATACGGCAGCATGAACGTCAATCCCGATTCAATCTGCTGGAACAGCAGGATATTGCGACCGAGCCGAAACAGAACCGAATTCAGCAGCTCTGCGTGTTCGTTTGCCATGAAGGATTCCGCGAAAATGGAGTACCTATCATCGTACAGGCATGGGCTGAGGTGGCTACACCTCCCGAAATTTGGCCTCAAGTTATGGCGTCATTTCTGCTCCTGTGCCGTGCGCCCGCGTGGCTCAGCGCTGTGCAGTTGCCGCCGCCTTGCGCATGTACGCAGGCACATTCCAGCGCTCGGGGAGGGCGACAGCAGGTCGCTTGAAATCAAACGATTTGCTGCGCGCAAAATCTTGCTGAAACCACGCAACAATTTGCGAGAACTGGTTGCTAGGGTGCTTCATGGCGACCTCCAGTGGGTTGGTGAGCTCATTCTGGGGGCTCACTAGCTCACCACGTGAGCCTAACCCCACAGGCGCTGCCAACCTCAGCAGGCCGACTGCTTGTATCAAGAATACCCATCGGACCTGAGAATTCTCAAGCATCGCGAGAAACCTTGAGAAGTAGCGAGCCAGGGAGCAAAAACGGCGGCGGCCGGTATGCGTTCCGGAAACCTACAGTTTTCGGACAGATTGGGTGGTGATTCGCACACTTTTCGGACAACCGCCCGGACCCATGCTCCCAATCGCTCAGGATTCGGTCAAGACCAACGACGATTTGACTCTCGCCAGTTCAAAATCCGCTCACGTTGAGGTGCTATGGCCGTCCGAACAGCGCAGCACCCAGTGGGGGCGACGAACGCGTATACGCACTTGCTTACCGGTTCTTTGCATCATGCCCCCGTCAGACTGCCTCTTTCGTCCCGATTCTGCGGTGCCTAGAGCAGCGCCCGGTCGACCCTTGGTACATGGGGCGCAAGCTCCAGCAGCCTGGTGGCCTGCGCACCGATGAATTCCGCTACGCGCTGGACCAGCTCACGCTCGCCGTCCATGTAGAACGCCTCGCGCGCAAGCTCGGGCGCAATCCTGAGGGCGGCATTTGCCATGCGCTGCATCTCCCGCGCGAGCAGCGAGGGGCGCGTGCCCGTGCGGTGCGCGAAATCGGCGAGCGCGTACGCGGTGACGTTCTCGATACGGAATTCATCGCCATAGGCCATCGCCATCTCCTGTTCGACCGCCTCTCCATAGACATTCACCGAGACCAGGTCGTACATGGGAGTGGGCTGGATGCCCGCCTCGCCCACGAAATACGAGAAATTCTTGCCGTGTGCGTCGCTGTTGCCGATAAGCAGCTGCAGCAGCGCCCAGCGGACCATGTAGGTACGGGCCGCGGCCGGGTTGTCCAGGTGCGGCGTGAGCGAAAACAGTTTCTCGAAGCTCACCCCCTCCCGGATGTTGCGCACGTCGGGCGTATTGCCGAAGTTGCGTTCGTACTTGAACGTCACCGGAAGGTCGAGCGCCTGGCAGCCGTCGATGACGTGCCGGCGCAGGACCTTGAGCTCCTGCTGCGGGTTCTCCGGGGACCGCTCAACGACCCGGTCAAAGCGCTCGATAAGCAGAATCGGTTCCGGTGTACGGCGGAGCGCGACAGGCGCGACAGGCAGTCCCAGGCGCCGGGCAAACGTCATGCAGAAGTGCTCGTTGGCCACCATGAACGGAGTGTGCGCGTTACGCGTTTCGGGCTTCAGGATGTGCGTGGAGCTAAGCGAGCCGTCGACGAGGAAGAGGCGCTCATCTTCATCAACAAGCACCTGCAGCTTGTCCTGGTAGCCGGCCACGGACAGGCGCACCTTCCCGTCCCAGACCGGGAACGGAATGTTGTCGCGGTCGCGGATGCGCGCACTCAGCTCCTCATCACTGATTTCCCGCCTGATGGGTTCAAGCTCGCTAGCGATTGCAGGTTCGGCCTCCGCCGCCTGTGCCCCACTGGCGCCCTCGCCCCGCGGAGCCTCGGCGAGAAAGCTGAGTGCCCCGACGGGCTCCTTGCCGAGCATGCGCACCAGGCCGAAGATATTGTCCTTCGACATCTGGTACATCACCGACGCGATTTCGAGCGCGCGCCCCTCCGGCAGGAGGTTGGCCAGAAAACGGTGGACAACACCTGAGCGGGGCACCTCGCCGGACAGCGGAATGTGCGGCGACAGCGGGAACGCACCCTCACGGCCGGGCCATGCCTGCGCGTAGTGGAAGGTGTACTGGTCCTGCGCGGCATCGAAGCCAATATGCCCGACGTGTTCGGTGTTGGTCGCAACCAGCAGGCGGTGCTCCATCACGCCTCCTGTGACGGGCGCAGCACGCGCATCGCCTTGAGCGCCTCGTTCTTCGTCACGACGAGCATGCTCAGGCCGAGGCCTTCGAGCACCCTGAACAGCATGTCCAGATTGACGGGTTTGCCGTTTTCGAGCCGGGACAGTGCACTCTTGGACACTCCCAACTGGTCGGCGGCGTCCACGATGCCCAGTTCGCTTTGCGCACGCCGGTTGCGCACGAGCAGGCCCAGCTCGGCCATGTCGCGGGCCAGCGGGTCCGGCGCCGGGACGGGGCGCGTGACGGTACGGGCCATTTTTCCTACCTCACGGGAATTAAGGGTTGCGGACGGTCATCGCCCACATAATTACTCGAACGCGGGAATTATACGGGAAATCTGCAGTTGGACGCAATTATTCCCGTCAGCAGGGAAAATATGGCCGAGCGTCCCGGTACAGGCTTTAATTCCCGCGAAAAGGGAATAAAGCGTGCGCCCGACCGGAATGGATGATAATTCCCGCGTGGCGGGATATTCGTGAAACAGCCCGGACAGATGAGTATCGATACCCATCTGTCCATCGACGCCTTTCCGCGCACACGCGGCGCGCCCAAGGCATGTCGAGCAGTCAGGTTCGCGCATGCGCAATGCGCCGCGCCGGGGCGCGCGGCGCGCAAGCCCAAGCTCACCACGAGAAGATGAAGGCGCTCCTGAACCCGCTAGGGCCGTCCAGCAATCCAGCAAATTCGGAAATTTCCGAAACTGCGCGGCCCCGTAGCCCCCGGAGCGTCGCGCACGCGCATCCTGCTCGCGCGCGACTTGCGCACCGCGCATTCACTGGCGCCCGCTCAGGGCGTGACAGAACGCCGCCGCGCGGCGCGGCGCGCGCGGCATCGTGGAACGGGACCGCAGGGGGATGGGTGCGGACAGAATCTAACATCGTGTTAGATTGCGCGGCGCTGCATTGCGCCGCGCGCCTGCGTAACGTACGGACGCGCAAAGCCCGCCGAAGCGGGCCTCAAACTAACACGCGGTGTTAGATTGTGCCAGGCTTGGTTTGGCCCGACATACTGCACGGCGTGCGCTTCCGTAGGCAGTGGCGGCTCCCATCGCGCAAGTGCTCGCGCAGCTGCGCGGCGCGACGCGACCACCATGCGGCGCGCGCGTGCGCACTCGCGCGAGCGTCGTCTCGAGCCGGACGGGCGAGCACCGGATGTCGCTAATCCCCGCGCAGGTTGGGTGCGGGAACGAAATCCTATCTACTCGCAGGAACGCGGGTCGCTACCTGACCTTGCCATCTCGACGAACAGAGAGCTCCGCCGCACCCCACTTCCACGAGTGGGGACTCGCTTAAACGACCGGCACGAACCACTGACATGGCGCCCACTAGAAAGGAACGTCTGCGTCAGACAGGAAGCCGTTATTACTTCGCTGGCGGCTTGTATCGGCATGCCGGGAAGTTGGAGCATGCCCGGAACGGTCCGTAGCGGCCTTTACGCGTGATGAGCCGGCCCATGTTGCACGCTGGGCACTCCTGCTCCGTCGCGTCTTCTTCTCCTGTCGACGTCACGGTAACCGCTCCTTCGGAGACCAATTCCTGGAGAAACGAGGAACGGTCACCAACGACCGTAAACATTGCTACGGAACGACGGGCGCGGGTCAGCGCAACGTAGAAGAGGCGTCGTTCCTCCGCGAAGGGGTATGGGTCGGTGCCAGGCATTGCCAACGCCAGTACCGGGTCATCCTCTCGCGTATTGGGAAATCCGCGGCTGACCATGCCAGGGAGAATGACGTAGTCGGCTTCGGCTCCCTTCGAGCTGTGCATGGTGACAAACGACAATGCGATTTCTCTTCCGTAGCGCGCTTGCCAGCCAGACGGGAGTACGAATTTGTCCGCGTTGTACCGGCCGAGAATGAAGACGGTGATTTTTCCGTCGCGCGCACGGGGAACGCTTCCTTCCCGGATGCCACGATGCAGGTTCGCCAGATAATCGTCGATGGCCTTCCGGACTTGGAACCGAGTCTTGACCTGAAAGGCCTCCAGCACGGCGCCGGTAGCAGGCGTCGATGACCGGACGTTCTTTCTGATTTGCTGCGGGTTCTTCGTCACAAACCGGCTGGATACGTTGCAAAGCGTCTGAGGGCATCGGAACGTTTTTTCAAGCCGAAGTACCTGTGACTTGCCAAACCACTCAGCGAAGCCTGTCATCACCGAGACGTCGGCGCCAGCGAACCGGTTGATAGACTGCCAGTCGTCGCCCACGGCGAAGAAGTACCGGTGTTCAGGACGGTCCGGCGCGGTGGGTACATCGGTGGCCGCCGTCCCAAGTATCGTTCCGAACGTCATCCGGCGCGTGCCAAGCCGGGCATTCGCGAGAGCACGGCAGAGACGAGCCCGGGCGCGCGACGCGTCTTGGAATTCGTCCGCCATGACAAGCCCGTACGGTGAAATGTATCGACCGCTTTCAATATGCTCAGCCGCCTGATTCAGCATGTCCTCGAAGTCAATACCGTCCTCTTCCGCAAGGGCAGCGTTCCAGGCTTCGAGTATCGGCTCGACAAGGTCGAGAAACGTCCGGTAGGCAATGCCGAATTCGACGTGACCACCTACGTCGGAATTACAGCGCTGTTTGGCCCTGCTGAGTAAACTCGACGTGTGCATTCAGGGTTGCCGGAAGGTGACCCTGCGCTTAAGCCATAGGAAAATAAACGTCCTTCAGCAAACACCAATCACCTTAAGCGCTCGCATGCATCATTGCCGATTCCGGCACCCGACGTTGGACTCGCGCGAGTGGTTTACCCCTCTTGCCCCTGCGTCAAACCCTGTCGCGTAGCCGTTTTCGTGAGCGCAGCCTCCTCTGGAGGGGTACAGGTCGCCGTTTTTGCGTTCCTTCTGCACAAAACCCCTTGTTTTAGGGCCTCGCCCGTTGCGGACTCAAATGCGAATTGCTACGCTAGCGCCAGCCTGAGGATTTGGACCTTTGCGCATTGTCGGTGACTACGCAAAGGCAAGGACCCCGGGCCAACCTTTGACCAAAGACGAGGAATCTATGGCAACGAAAGCTGCAGCAAAGCCGGCTCCGAAGAAGGTGACGACTCCGGTCGAGAAAAAGGCGAAGGCGCCGACGGTAAAGAAGGCGGCGACTCCTGCCACGAAGAAGGCGGTCGCTGCCACGCCGCTGAAACCCATCAAGGATTCGTTCACGAAAGCTTCGCTTGCTACCCATCTTGCCGAGCGCGCAGGTGTCGAGCCGAAAGCGGCGAAGGCATTGATGGCCGCTCTGGAAGAAACAGTGCTCGCATCGGTCCACAAGAAGGGTGCGAAGGAGTTCACGCTGCCGGGTCTGCTGAAGGTTGTTGCTCAGGACGTGCCGGCAAAGAAGAAACGCTTCGGCAAGGACCCGTTCACGGGCGAAGAAAAATGGTTTGCCGCAAAGCCCGCTTCGGTGCGTCTGAAAGTGCGCCCGCTGAAGAAGCTGAAGGACGCAGCGGTCTAAACCAGACTGCCGGAAAGGGAGCCCCTCGCGACGGAAGTCTGAGGGGCTTTTTACTTTTTGTGCCTGGGGGCACGGCCAAAACATTCTGCAGATTCTTCGCAACGAGGCGTACATCGGCACCAATGTGTAGAATCCAACCCGAGACTGGGTATTTGCGGCTTGCTCAATGAGCGATATACGGATGGAAGCGCCCTGGTCGAGTTGCGCGCGGACCTTGTCACGGGTTGAGGGACCTATGAGTCAACGGGTCCCCTTGGCGTTACCTCTGGGAGAGGTCAAGGCTCTCCCTCCAATCAAGATGCTGGGCGCTCAAAGGCCAAAAATGAGCGACCGGTGCGCCGCGACACCAGCCGCAACGCCCGCCGCTGATGCGAACGTCGCATTGGTCCAGAAGGATGCCGCGTCGCCTGCCGCGAACACGCCTGGAACGCTAGTTTGTTTCCACTCGTCCACACGAATCGCCGGCCCCATAGGCCCGTCATCAAATTCGCATCCAAGTAGCTCGGCGAAGCTGCTCGCCATACGAGTCTGAGGAGCAACAAAGAGCGCGTCGATTGCGACCACCCGGTCATTGACGAGACGCACGCCTGTTATTGACGGCGCGTCGCCCAAGACCTCTGCGACGGGTACTCGCTCAATCTCCACATTCCTAACTTCAAGCAACGCCGCTTCCTCCTGGCTCGGCTCGGTGATGCCTTGAGTAAACCATGTCGTTGGCCCCCAATCTGAGACAAGCAGCGCCTGATGGACTGACAAAGAATGTGTTGCGAGCACGCCCAGCCTCCGGTCAGCAACCTCATACCCGTGGCAGTACGGGCAATGGAGGACGCTGACGCCCCAGCGCTCCTGCAGGCCGAGCAGGGAGGGCAGTTCGTCGCGCACACCTGTGGCAAGTATCAACCGGCTTCCGGTTACCGCGCGTCCATCGGCTAGCGTCACCTCGAAACGAGCATCGGCCTTTCGCGCAGAGAGCGCGTCGGTCGTCAGCACTTCCGCGGTTGGATAGACGGACAGTTGCGCGGTGGCCTCGCCAATGATTTCAGCGGGAGTCTTTCCGTCCTGGCTGAAGAAGCCGTGCGAGTGCGCGGCAAACCGGTTTCGGGGACGCCTGCCATCAACCACGAGAACCCGCCGTCTTGCCCGTGCGAGTTGCATAGCCGCCGATAATCCGGCGAAGCTGCCGCCAATCACGATAACGTCGAAGTGAGTGTTCAATTTTCTCTCCTTTGGGTCAACGACACACGGCCTCTGGCTCCCACTGTGCTGCTGACCGGTGCCCATCACGTAACAACATAGGTTGCATGATAGCCATGTGGTATGCTTTTACGCAACTTCATAAGTTATTTGAGACGGCTGAACCGAATGAGACCCGATAGCAGGATGTCCCGGACGTTGCACGCGCTGATGCATATGGAGTACGCCGATGGGCCCATGACGTCGGAGACGCTTGCATCGATGCTTCGCACTAACCCGGTTGTGGTGCGCAGGATGTTCAGTGGTTTGCGGGATTGCGGCTATGTGACCTCGGAAAAAGGCCACGGGGGCGGCTGGGTGCTCGCCAAACCCCTCGCGGAGATTACCCTGCTCGATGTGTATCGAGCCGTTGGCGAGCCGCCTCTATTTTCGAATCTTGTGGCTGTTGACCATCCAGAATGTCTGGTCGAACAGGCAGTGAACGCACATCTCTCCGCCACATTTAAGGAAGCGGAAAGCGCGATGCTGGCGAAATTTGAACAGGTTACTGTCGCGATGCTTGCCCACGGTTTTAAGGTCGCAATGAAGGATGGACGGAAAGGTCGCTAGTGCTACCAGCTCGCGCCCCTCGTTTCCGGGCCTATTTTCGAGCAAGTGTTTAGGAATGGCTCCGCGAGGAACAACAAGGTGAGTGTGGCGATGGGCACCCACCACCGCTCCGGCGGTGACGCCTGCTCCAGTCATGCCGGTTGCCGCAACGGCGACTGCGCCTGCTCGGACCGACAGCGCGTCGGCCGCGCAAACTACGGCATTCGCGCCGAGTTTCGACTGCAGCAAGGTCACAAGCGGTCCCGAGCGTCTGATTTGCGGTTCCCCGCAACTTTCCGCCCTCGATGTGGAACTGGGTCAGTCGTACAAGCGCCAGATGGAGCTACCCGCGTTGCCGTCTCCACGTCTGTGCTCAGATGGACGGCGTGCCTGGTCCGAGGCGTCAACCCCTCATCGGCGACACTCGCCCAGTTTCTCCCGGTGGTGCCGTGATAGAGCACTGCCGGAGGCTCCAGCTGGGCATATCCAAGGTCCACATCTACCGAGTGGCCTTGCGCCGCGCGTATTCGCTTGCCATCCGGTGAAAGCGAGAAGCGCTATTTATCGCTTGAGGCCGCGACCGCGAGAATTACGTCTCTGGCGATTGTTGGCAATGTCCTCAGTCGCATCGGCGCACCCACGTTACGCGCTACCGTCGCCACGCTTTCATGTCCTCGATGGTCACCCCTTTGCCCGGGGATTCCACGGTTCCCGCCAGCTCCAGAAGCGACTTCGATTTTGCCCGTACCAGGACGTTGCCATCGGGCATGACATGCCACACCAGCCGCGTGCCCGGCTTCATGCCTAACGCTTTCCTGACCACGGCGGGTACGGTGGTATGGTTTCTGGTTGTCAGCCGAGATTCAGCCATGAACTTCCCTTTGAATGTTCGGGTATGCTGACAAATTTCTTTCGGCAACAGCAAACGCATCGACCATTTCAGCAGGTACGTATGCGCCTTCTATGATGATTGGGTGGAGAGCCGCCGAGTTGATTTTGAGCGCCGCATGAAATTCGTTCAGATGTTGCTACGCACGGAGGTACCATTCGCCAGGGCCGTAAATCCTGTTCTGCGTATCGATGTCACGCTTGTAACCGAGTTCCTCTACAAAGCCCAGCGACCGCAGCATTTCGCGTACGCGCAAGAGGTCCTGTCTGTCTGTCCAGTCCCGCGTGTACACGCAAATAACGTGGCCATCACGGCCTATGCTGCGCAGAGCCGTCGATACCTTCGCAAACAAGAGCTTGTCGCATTCCACGGCGCCCTTAATTTTGCTCCACGCCAGGTCGACATCGGATGAAGGCACGAAGATGCACCATTTGCCTGTTGTCGGCCCCGAGAAAACAGTTCCACAGCTAGGGGATTTCCTCATCTGCCAGCTTCGACTGAGGTCTTCGGAGGGTCTCTCTGAGCTCCTAAATAGCAGTTCTTCACGACGCGATTGTTCGTTCATTTCTGTGTCCGGTTGCCAAGAATGGCTTTGGTTCGCTGAGCTCGTACGGTCATGACTTCGGCCCACGCTCATCGTGCTTCACTGAGTCAGGTATGTAGTCGGGACTACCGCGGTAAGCCACACGCCGTTATCCGAACACGTGAAACCGTATCCGTCGGCGTGCATTTGCGCGGCATCCACGATGAGTACCAATGGTGCACCGTGGCGAGCACCGACCCGCGTTGCCGTATCGACATCCGTGCTCAGATGGACTGCGTGCCTAGTTTGAGCCGTCAACCCTTCAATAGCGATACTCGTCCAGTTACTCCGAGCGGTGCCGTGATAGAGAACAGCCGGCGGCTCCTTTGCGACAAACTTCTATTGAGTGGCCCTGCGCCGCACGGATTCGCGTGCCATCCGGTGAAAGCGTGAATCGCTTTTTATCGCTCGTCGCGACGACAGCCTGTATGACGTCTTTGGTGATTGTCGGCAGCTTTTTCAGTCGCTTTGACGCACCCGTAGTGCGCGCAGCGCGTTCGATAGCGCGTATCAGTTCGTCGACAGATACCCAGCCTTGACTGTCGAGCCGAATGCCAATCATCTCGGGTTCGTGTCGCAAAATCTTCGAGAGAAGTCTGCTAACCGCGATGTGGTCGGCCGGCAGGTGTGTATCGGAATTCGGCATCGTTACCATGAGAAGGTACCCATCTCAGTGCCTCTTGCGTTGCCTCGCACGGCATTGCTCCAACTCTTTACTGAGAGCGTCTATCTCCGCTTGCATGCCAGCTGCTCTTCGAAGCAACTGGCCGACTTGGTACCAGTCTGCATACCCCATGTCTCCGTCCGCCAGAGCGAGTTCATGAATTTTGCGAAGAGCAATCTCCAGGTCGATTTGATTTTCGGAAGGCATGTCGCTTTCTCCAGTGAACGAAGGTTGAGGCTCGCGCGAAGAAACTGATGAGCGCCGGAACAGGATGCCTTCGTTCACGTAACGTTTCTTTATGCGTAACACGACCAAAGCGAGTACGACTCCGACCGCCGGCACGTACAGTAGCGGTAAGTTTCGGAGAACGATTTCCAGAATATCTTCCATGGCCTAGAAAGGTGTTGTGCTCAGCGCTTCGCGAATTCTGCAGCGGCCTTCAGTACGGGCTTGACTTTTTTAATCGCGAGAAATTGGAGCGGCGTGGAGCCACCAAGCGCCTCTGTCGGAGTGGTAAAAAAGTCCCATCTGTTCCAACCGGATGTATCACCTAGACTACGTATGACCTTCGCGAAGTCATTGTGATGAAGTATTGGGGAAATAAAGAACGCGGGGATGTACACCTCTCCTTCGAGCTCAACGCTAAAGGCTTTCCCTGAAGCGACGGATTTGCTCAGTTTCTTCTCTGTGACATCTGCCGCCCCAAGGTAGTCGCCCATACGCAGCAACTTTCCCTGACGCACGAGGTCGTAGCGCTCGGGGTTTGCGGACCCGCTCTGTATCAAATCCTCGTTTTCAGATGTTAGCAGTCTCGATTTACGCCTGAAGCGCTTGCGTAGTTTCTCGTCCTCGTCACGCATCGATGGGAGGTCTAGGTTCAGTATCGTCGATACGCCAATGACTTCCCATAGTCGATTCTTAAACATGCGCCCGAGTTCCTCGGCCGGGATGTCGAGAAGTGCCATGGCGCCTATAGGGTCAACCAAGACCGCAGCGACAACCGCACGATGAATCGCATGTTCTATCCGCGCGTGCCGCGCTGCTTCTGGCGAAGGAGTGTCTCGTCTTTGGCGAGAGGGCCGTGGCGTTGACACTCCTTTGGTCGTGATTGGATTCATGGCGTCAGGAGTTAGTTAGACACCGGTGTGGTTCTTGCGATACCAAAGAACACCGCACTTAGGGCTTTGAATTCATCTGCCGCGGCAAGCGCGCGCTGCATCTCATCGCGTTGCAGAAGTCTCAGCGGCGTGCGACCTCCAAGTGACTCTGATGGTGTCGTGAAGAATTTCCATTTGCTCCAACCGGTTGAGTCACCCAAGCGCCGTACGACCCTCGCAAAATCCCTGCGGTTAACTAGATTCGATAGGGCAAAAATTGGGTAATACTGGTCGGGCTCAAATTCCACGGTGAATACTCGGCAAGACGCAACGTCTTCGCTTAGTTTCTGCTCAGTGATGCCTGCGGCATTGCAGAAGTCCTCTGCAGGTAGCAGCCTTCCTTGTAGAACAAGGGAGTACCGCTCTATGTTCGCCGCAGAGACACTGGTCAAACCCGGAAATTCTGAAGCCCGGCGGTTGGTCAGGCGGCCTCGCTTCTCGTCTTCCTCACGAGTGGAGCTTAAGTCCAAGTTGGACAACGTAGCGGTGCCAATGATTTGGATGAGGTGTGCTTTAAAGAGGCGCCCGACTTCAGCGTCGGACAGGACAAGAAGCGCTTCAGCGCCTGTTGGGTCCGACAGCATCGCCGCAACGGCGGCATTGCGCATGACATGTCGCACATCAGTGCTCGTGTTACTTTCGGACCGCGGCATATCCATTCCTATGTGTTGCTACCTCAAACTTACCGGTGCAGGACAAAGTCGAACGTCCGCACCTAACGACAGGCCGGCCTTCCCGGATAAACTCGTTCTGCTGCCCGCCGCAGACTTCGAATCTCGCTTCGTACTCATCCGTTTCCGAAGCTCATTACGTTTACCAGCCGTGGCCTCTCAACGCGCCTACCGGATGCAACAGGCGAACACCGTCTTGTCTCTCCGTCGGTGGTCGAATACCAGTAGTGCACGACGTCCTTATCTTTGCCCTCTGCCTCCTGCCACAATCCGCTTACTTGACAGAGCGTGACGGAAGCGTCCGCTTCATTGCGAGCCAACAGGTGAACCGAAAAGGTTACATCACCAAGATGCAGTACCAGTTCAATCAGCGCTTCGGCACCGTCCACCACCCAACCGTCTGGGCTCGCGCAATCCGCACCACCTGACGAGGCGACGACAAAGAAGTTCAGCGTGAGGTCTGACCATCCAACGCAGCGCCACGGAAGAAGTGGCTGCATGAGCCTCTTCTTTATGGGATGTGGCTCTTCCCAACTACTGTCAGTAAAAAGCATGACACCGACCAATCAAATATCTAAAGGTTGAACTAAACGCGACATGCTCTTCGACGGCGCATGGGTTTAAACGACATGAGCGAACGCGAGCATCGGGCCCCTGTCACTACCAGCCGCCCGCATCTTCATCGTTAACGCCTTCAATTCTACGAATTACGTAGAGATTCGACAAGCGAATACTACGATATTCGTAGAATGACGAATAAACAACCCGCATCCTTCTTTGGTCGCCGGCTCCGAAGTGCGCGACGTCACGCGGATATTCCGCAAGACAAATTGGGGGTACAGATTGGGCTTGATGAACATACAGCAAGCGCACGAATTAGCCGTTACGAAACGGGTGTGCATGAACCGCCTTTCGAAATTGCGCTGAAGTTGGCCAAGGTGCTGCGCGTCCCAGCGGCGTATTTCTACTGCGAGGACGAGGACCTCGCGGAATTAGTGCTGGCTTGGGGCCGCTTATCAAAGCCGGAACGTAAGCATCTTAGAAAGCTGCTAGACACAAAGCTCGCTGAGGGTCTCGTTAGATAGGACCTCAACAAAAGAGCAGCTTCCGGATATGTGAACGTGCGTGAGCGACGGCGTTTCGGCACCTCCCCGTGTGCACAACTTCGCTGCCCACACCACAAGGGTGTGGACAGCCGCCTGTCGGCGGTGCCGAAGTTGCACACACTTGAGACTGACGCGCCGGCAAAGCCGGCTTGCCTCATTTAAAAAAGTGAAAGCAAAACCCTCAATCGGATTGACAACATCAAGGCTGCAAACGCTGTAGAAAGCTAACTTCCGGAATTCGACCGTCATGTGCTGGAAACGCTGCGTGAGCCGCTCGAAGCGGGCCGCATCACGATTTCTCGCGCGGCGTTGCAAGCGGATTTCCCCGCGGCCTGCCAATTGATAGCCGCCATGAATCCCTGTCCGTGCGGATGGCGCGGCGACCCCAACGGCCGTTGCCGTTGCACGCCGGAGGTTGCGGCGCGCTATCTGCGCAAGCTGTCTGGGCCGCTGCTCGACCGGATCGATATCCAGGTCGAGATTCCCGCGCTTGGCGCCGCAGAACTGTCCGCACGCAAGACAGCCACCGCAGAAGCGAGCGCGGCGATAGCGAAAAGGGTGCGCGCGGCGCGAGCGCGGCAACTGGCACGTCAGGGCAAAACCAATCACGAGCTGGGCGGGCGTGAAGTGGACGACGTTTGCCGCCCCGACGCAGCCGGTGAAGCCCTGTTGCGCGAAGCAGGCGAGCGCTTCGGATGGTCAGCGCGCGCTTACTACCGGGTCCTGAAGGTCGCCCGGACCATCGCCGACCTTGCAGGTGAAGCTGCGCCAAGTGCCGCGCAGATCGGCGAAGCGATCCAGTATCGACGGGCTTTGGGTTTCGTATAAGGCGAAAAAACCGCTGTCAAGACTTGACTTATGCACATTCGCGCGCTCCAGATAGATTTGGATACATCTGAAAGGCGCATGTGAGCTGATGCGAAAAAGGCTTTGATTTTATTGTGTTTTTTTGAATGACTCGCGCGCGGGCAAACTGACAGAATGCCCACGGGATGGGCATCTGCGGCAATTGGCACAGGGTTCTCAACAGAGTTATCCACAGCACTTGTGGGTAACTGGAAAACCTCCATGTAAACCAGCAATTAGCGCGCGAAGCTGCGAAGGAACTTTCACTGTGCCCAGCCAGACTTCGCGCGCCGGATCGGTCCAAGCCACCGCTGTCAATAAAGCTGGAACGACGAAAAAAACTGGTCGACCTGTTCCTGTGGAAGCGGCCTGGAAGCAATGATCGCCGCCTGATAGACATGCCGGCCTCGCGCCACGAGCCGTGCGTAGACCGTGCGCGCTTCGTGTTGCGAACCGGCTTCGCCGCTCAGTTTCATTTCCAGACCGAGCACCTTGCCGCCTGCGGCGAGCGGAATTTGTACTGTGTGCGCATCGGGCGCGGCGCCCACGTTGCGGGCAAGGCCGGTGCGCAAGAATTCGAGCGCGGCGCGTTGGGTCTCCTGATCGTCGTTCGGCAGCATCACTGTGCCAACCGCGAACACGGCGTCGCCGGCTTCGGCCGTCTGCATCGCCATTTGCATCGGCGTGCCGCCGATCTGCACCGAGCGCTGATCGTTGCCGGGTTTGGCCGGCAAGTCGACGGTATAGCCGCTGTCGTTGTTCATGATGGTGCGCCAGTCGAAGGTCGGCGAACACGCTGCCAGCGCGCCGGCCAACGCCAGCGCGCAGACCGCGGCGCCAAGCGCCGCGCGCGCACGCTGCGAGCGCGGCGCTGAAGCGACTGGGCGGCCAGCCATCATGTGCTGGCCAGAGGGACGGCTATCGGAACGGCAAAGCGGACGGCGGACGAGAAAACGAAAGGCAGTTCGGAGCATGGAACAGAAGATCGGACCGACGAGAACGGAAACTTCCATTATCCGCTCCCGCCCCGCGTCCTGCCGCGCCCCCTGATTGGGGCTACAATAGCGGCACCAAGCAATTCGGGCTTAAAACCCAAACCGACGCACTGTCCCGCGCGTTTTGCGCGACTCTCGAGGTTCCGTTCATGAGCTCCACCCCGTCCACCGCCGCCCGCCGCGCGAGTCCGCTTCGTTACATCATCATGGCGGTCGTAGCCGCCGCGATCGCGATTGCCGGCTATTTCGCCTTTGCCGGCCAGCAACGCGTGCCTGATGCGACCTTCACCTTGCTGTCCGGCCAGAAACTCTCGACCGCCGATCTGAAGGGCAAGGTCTACCTCGTCAACTTCTGGGCGACCAGCTGCGACACCTGCATGAAGGAAATGCCGCAGATGGTCCAGACCTATAACCGCTTCAAGGGCAAAGGGCTGGAATTCGTCGCGGTCGCAATGAACTACGACGCGCCGATGTACGTGACGAACTACACGCAAACGCGCCAGTTGCCGTTCAAGGTTGCCATGGACGACGGCTCGGCCGCCAGGCAGTTCGGCAACGTCCAGCTCACGCCGACGACCTTCGTGGTCGACAAGGACGGCAAGATTCTCAAGCGCTATGTCGGCGAGCCGCAATTCGCGGAACTCGACCAGCTGTTGGAAAAAGCGCTGAACGCAGCCTGACTGTGTGGCGCTTCCCGATCCGGATCGATCCGGATTGATCCAGAAGCGCCGGCGCGCATCGCCTCGCCGCCGGCGCTTCAAACCCTCACCGCTCCCCTTCCCCCTTGGCCGCCAGGCCATATCGCTTGATCTTCTCGTAAAGCGTCGCTTTCCCAAGCTGCAACTTGTCTGCCGCGACCGCGACCGCACCGCCGGCCTGCTCCAACGCCTCCGCGATCACCGCCCGCTCGAATTGCTCGACACGTTCTTTGAGCGGTTGCGTCGCGGCATCGTCGTTGGCGAACGACATCACGGGATCGTCGGCGATGCCGAGCACGAAGCGGTCGGCGGCATTGCGCAGCTCCCGCACATTGCCCGGCCAGTCGCGCTGCATCAGACTCGCGCGCTGCCGGTCGGTGAGAATCGGCGCTGGACGCTGGTAACGCACCGCTGCGTCCAGCAGGAAGTGTTCGAATAGCGGCACGATGTCCTCGCGCCGCTCGCCTAACGGCGGCAGCGCGATCGTCACCACATTCAGCCGATACAGCAAGTCGCGCCGGAACGAGCCGTCCGCGACATGTTCGGCCATATCGCCCTTCGCGGCGGCGACCACGCGGCAATTCACGCGAATCGGCTGATTCGAGCCGAGCCGTTCCAGCACGCCGTCTTGCAGAACACGCAGCAGCTTGACCTGCAACGCGAGCGGCATGCTCTCGATTTCGTCGAGAAACAAGGTGCCGCCCGACGCGTGTTCGAGCTTGCCGATCCGCCGTTTTGCCGCGCCCGTGAACGCACCCGGTTCGTAGCCGAACATTTCCGACTCGAACATCGGCTCCGGCAGCGCACCGCAATTGACCGCGATAAACGGCTTGTCACGACGCGGCGACAGTTCGTGCAGGCTGCGCGCAATCAACTCTTTGCCCGCGCCGGTGTCGCCGTTGATCAGCACCGACGCATCGGTCGGCGCAACGTTCGCAATCAGCCGCCGCACCTGTTCGATCGCCGGACTGCGGCCGATGATGCGCGGCGCCACCGTGTTCTGTTCCGCCAGTTCACGGCGCAGCGCGAGGTTTTCCAGCACCAGCGTGCGGCGCTCCAAAGCCCGTCGCACGGTCTCGATCAAACGCTCGGAGGCGAACGGCTTCTCGATGAAGTCATACGCGCCGTCGCGCATGGCCTGCACGGCCATCGAAATGTCGCCGTGGCCGGTGACCAGAATCACCGGCACGTCCGGCGCCCGCTCATGGCATTGCGCGAGCAGATCGAGACCGCTCGCGCCCGGCAAGCGGATATCGCTGACGATCACGCCGGAGAAATCCGCGCTGATCATCCTGGCCGCGGATTCCGCCGACGCATGGCCGATCACGTCGAAGCCCGCCAGTTGCATGCCCTGCACGCTGGCGCGGCGCACCAGTTCGTCGTCCTCGATATACAGCACTTGCAAGCCGTGATTCAGCATGTCGTTCTCGTTTGATTCAGGAACCCGTCGTGAGCGGGTCCGATGTTTGGCTCGTCTGCACGCGCACGCGGCGCAGCGTCAACACGAATAGTGCACCGCCGCCGGGCGCATTGCGCGCGACCAGCGTGCCGCCGCAATCGCGTGCAATCGACGATGAAATCGCAAGGCCCAGTCCAAGCCCCTGGCCCATTTCCTTGGTCGTGAAGAACGGTTCGAACAGATGCGGCAGCACGTCTTCGGGGAGGCCGGGGCCGTTGTCGCGCACGACGAACGACAAGGTCGTCTCCGCGACTTCGACCTCGATCGAAATGCGCGGCGGCGTCATGCCCGCCGTTGCGTCGAGCGCGTTGCCAAGCAGGTTGATCAGCACCTGTTCAAGCCGCAGATCGTCGCAATTCGCGATCAGCTGCGGATGATCGTCGGCGAGCGTCAAAAACGTGCGCGTGCCGGTCCCGGCATCGAGCAAAGCGAACTCGACTTCGACGCTCTGCAAACGCTGTTGCAGCAGCGCGATGACGTTGCGCAACGCCCGCACGATCGGCGCACGCGCATTGCGAGGCCGTGCCCGGCCGACGAACAGCTTCAACTGATTGGTGATCTTGCCCATGCGCTCGGTGAGCGCCGCGATCGCCTCGAGATTGTCGCGCGCCGACGCCTGATCGCCGCGTTCGAGCAGCACGCGCGTATTGTCCGAGAAACCGCGCAACGCCGCGAGCGGCTGATTCAATTCGTGCGTGATGCCGGCCGCCATCTGACCGAGCGCGGCAAGCTTGCTGGCCTGAATCAGCTCGTCGTGCGCGGCACGCAGTTCCTGCTCGGCACGCGTGCGTTCGGCCACCTCCTTCTGCAACTGCTCGTTTGCCTGCGACAGATCCGCGGTGCGTTCGGCCACGCGCCGGTTCAACTCCGCGTAGGCCTTTTGCAGCAGCGCACGGCTGCGCATGACCTCGCGCACACGGGCGAGGCGCATTCTCCAGTAGAACGCGAGCAGCACCAGCGATACATAACCGAAACCGGTGACGATGGTCGCATTGCGCGCGTCGGCGTCGACCGGATCGACTGGCGACATCGTGATCAGATGCCAGTCGGGTTCGCCCATGCCGCGCCGCGACGCAAGATAGCCCGGCGCATGGCGGCCGCCGCCGATGCGCACGATCTGCGCATTACCTTCGAGCGTGCGCTCGATCGTCACCGGCAGCGGCGCGATCGGCTGCTGCGCATACTGACGCGCCTGATAAATCGAGTCGGCCACTTGTCCGGACAGCGGCCGTATCGTGTGATATTTCCACGCCGGCATCGACGACAGGAAGATCACACCGTGATCGTCGGTGACGACGAGCGGCTCGGACGCGTCCGAGCCCTGAAACCATTCGAGATCAAGTTTGACCACCGCCACGCCGACGATCTTGCCCGCGCGCCGCACCGGTTGCGAGATGTAGTAGCCCGGCGCCTGCGAGATCGTGCCGATACCGAAGAAGCGGCCCACGCCGCCCTTGATCGCATCGAGAAAATACGGCCGGAATTGATAGCCCGCGCCGATGAAGCTGCCCGGCCCGTGCCAGTTGCTCGCGGCGACGCAATAGCCGTCGACAGGAATGATGTAGGTGACCGTGGCCCGCGCGTGGAGGTTGAGGTCTTCGAGATACAGATTGGCGCGCGCGACGTTGGCTGGCGTGGGATTGACCAGCACGTCCTGCACGATCGGATGTTCGGCAAGCAGATAAGGCAGCGACTCGTAGCGCTCCAGCGTGCTCTTCAGCGCGCTGGCAGTGCGATCGACGCGCACCGCGGCGTTGCGCCGCAAATTGTCGATCCCACGCTGCCAGGCAATGCTGTAGGTGAGTCCGCACGCCGCCACGAGCCCGGCGACGAGCGCGAAGAGGATCAGCAGGCGGCGCGTCACGTTGGCAATTTCCGATCGATGATGATCGGTCATTGTGGCATAAGGCGACGCGCCGTCGGCGGGAGCTTCGGCCGACGGTGCGGTGTCCAGTCGCGCGGCCGCCGGTTTCATACGTTGGCGTCCGCAGTCGCGGCCATGACCCGGCTTAAACGCCAGCCGGCTCTTTGACCGCCACATCGCCGCGCAGCGCGGCGTTCAGCTTCGAGCGATCCAGTTCCTTTTCCCACGCCGACACCACCACCGTCGCCACGCCGTTGCCGACGATGTTGGTCAGCGCACGGCATTCGCTCATGAAGCGGTCGATGCCGAGAATCAGCACCATGCCCGACAGCGGAATGGTCGGCACCACGGCGAGGGTTGCCGCCAGCGTGATGAAGCCCGCGCCGGTCACGCCGCTCGCGCCCTTCGAGGTCAGCATCGTCACCGCCAGCAGCGTGAGCTGTTGCGTCCACGTGAGGTCGGTGTTGGTGGCCTGGGCGATGAACAGCACGGCCATCGTCATATAGATGTTGGTGCCGTCGAGGTTGAACGAATAACCGGTCGGCACCACGAGGCCCACCACCGAGCGCGAGCAGCCGAGCTTTTCGAGCTTCAGCATCAACTGCGGCAGCGCGGCTTCCGACGAGCTCGTGCCGAGCACGATCAGCATCTCTTCCTTGATGTACGAGACGAAGCGCAGGATGTTGAAACCCACCGCGCGCGCGATGATGCCGAGCACGACCACTACGAACACGATCGAGGTCAGATAGAACGTGCCGATCAGCTTGAGCATCGGCACCAGCGAACCGATGCCGTACTTGCCGATCGTGAAGGCCATCGCGCCGAACGCGCCGATCGGCGCCAGCTTCGTGATGATGCGCACGATGCCGAACAGCACGTGCGAGAGGCCGTCGATGAAGTTCGTCACGACCTTGCCCTTCTCACCCGCCGTTGCCAGCACCGCGCCGAACAGCAGCGCGACCAGCAGGATCTGCAGGATTTCGCCTTGCGCGAACGCCGACGAGATCGTGTCAGGAATGATATGCATCAGGAAGTCGACCGTGGTCTGGCCGTGCGCCTTGGCGGCGTACGAAGCGACCGCCTTACCGTCGAGCGTGGCCGGATCGATGTTGAAACCGACGCCCGGCTTGAGCACGTGCGTGGCGATCAGGCCGAGCACCAGCGCGAAGGTCGAAACGATTTCGAAGTACAGCAGCGCCTTGCCGCCGACGCGCCCGACCTTCTTCATGTCTTCCATGCCGGCGATGCCCGTCACCACCGTACAGAAGATGATCGGCCCGATCACCATCTTGATCAGCTTGATGAAGCCGTCGCCGAGCGGTTTCATGTCGACGGCGAAGTTCGGCGAATAATGGCCGAGCACGATGCCGATGATGATCGCCACGATCACCTGGACGTACAGCATTTTGTGGATAGGTTTCTTCACGATGTTTCCTGCGATGTGGGTGAGCTCATGGCCTGCCACGCTGCGCATCATGCGAACGAATGATCGTCACGCCCGTGCACGGCATTAGGCCGCGACAAGACGACGAATTCAGAGATACCGGGAGGGGAAATCAGACATCGTTGTCTCCTTGCTTTAGTTGTCGGACCGTTGCGGCCGCGTGATCTATTTCGCAAGGTCGATGCCAGCTAAAAGCGCGCCTGAGCGCTTTGATTTATATAGGTTTTTTGGCTTATCACTACGCCCACCGTCCGGAATTCCGGAAATCCGGGCGAGGGCTGTCGGGGAATCCGGAATGCATCGAGACGGCGAGCCCGGGAAAACCCGGAGGGTTTTTCGGCAGCCCCCTTTGGTCGAGAAGAGCACCGTTTGCCGGTGTTGGCTGGCCTTTATGCGCCGCCTTCTTCGAGCACCAGCAGGTTCTCGTGCGAGAAACCCAGCGACACCGGCTGACCCCGTTCAGGCAAACCGCGATTCGGGTCGTTGAACACGTCGAGCGAAATGACCGCGTCTTTCACGCGTGTCCGGATGCGCACCACAGCGCCGAGGAAATTCACCTCTTCCACCGTTGCATTCAACGTGTTGCGGCCAGGCGCGGCCGGCTCCAGCACGATCGCCTCGGGCCGCAGCGCGAGCAGACGCTTTTTGCCGGCGTCGTCCGGCGGCAATTCCTGCGTGGTTGTCAGCTCCTGGCCGTCGACGGCCATCTTGCCGGTGGCCGGGTCCACCACGTGTCCCGCCAGGATGTTCAACGTGCCGACGAACGAAGCAACGAAGCGCGTACGCGGATAGTTATAGATCTCCGAAGGCGAGCCGATCTGTTCGACACGGCCTTCGTTCATCACGACGATGCGGTCGGAAATCGACAGCGCCTCTTCCTGATCGTGCGTGACGAAAATCGACGTGATGCCGAGTTCGCGCTGCAAGGCGCGAATGTCCTGCCGCAGCGAAATGCGGATCTTCGCGTCGAGCGCGGAGAGCGGCTCGTCGAGCAGCAGCACCTGCGGCTTGCCGGCCAGTGCACGCGCCAATGCCACGCGCTGCTGCTGACCGCCCGACAATTGCCATGGATAACGCTCGCCGAGATGCGGCAGCTTGATCAGCTGCAGCATTTCTTCGACGCGCTTTTTGATCTCCGCCTGCGGGCGATGCGTGATCTTCAGCCCGAAGCCGATGTTGTCGGCCACCGTCATGTTCGGAAACAGCGCATACGACTGAAACACCATGCCGACCTTGCGCTGCCGCGTCCGCAGATGCGTGACGTCCTTGCTGTCCAGCCGGATGATGCCGCGCGTCGGCGTTTCGAAGCCGGCGATCATCCGCAGTACCGTGGTCTTGCCGCAACCGGACGGCCCGAGGAAGGTGATGAACTCGCCGCGTTCGATCTGCATGTCGAAGTGATGCAGCGCCGTGTTCGCCCCGAACGACTTATGCAGATTTTCGATCTCAAGAAAAGCCATGATTCGCTGCCTCAGTCCGTCAAATTTTCTGGCCGCCAAGCGCGCGGGCCGAGCCGAATACCTGGATCAAACCCATCGATGCCCACGTGATCACGAACGCGATGATCGCAAGCGCCGACGGTTCATACGCGCGGTTCGCGCCGATCAATTGCAGATACGGTCCGAACGCGGGCCGGTCGAGCAGGCTCGCCAGCGTGAATTCGCCGATCACCACGGCAAAGGTGAGAAACGCGCCGGACAGAATGCCGGAGCGGATATTCGGAAAAATCACCTTGAAGAGAATCGTCGGCCAGTTCGCGCCGAGACACTCCGCTGCCTCGGTCAGCGAACGCACGTCGACCGCGCGCAAACCGGCATCCACCGCGCGGTACATGTACGGCAGCGATAGCGTCACGTAGCCGAGCACCAGCAATACGTCGGTCGCGCGTTCGTTGCCGGTGAGCGGCAGAATCGAACTGCTGTTATAGATGCGCAGATACCCGAACACGATCACGATCGCCGGAACCACCAGTGGCAACAGCGTGATGAACTCGACCACCGGCCGCAGCTTCGGCAGCCGCAATTGCACCCAGTATGCAGTCGGCACCACCAGCAGCACGCCGACGACGATCGTCAGCACCGCCATCAGGATCGAATAGCCGAACGAGGCCTGAAACCGCGGATCGGCCAGCACGACACTGTACGCCTCGAAGCTATACGTGCCGCGCTTCATCCGCAGGCTGAATTCGAACGTCGCGATCAACGGAATCAGGAAGTACAGCGAACCGACGATCATGGCGGTCCATGCCCCCACACGCGACTGGCTTTTCATCGACGCCCCCTTTCCGCGCGTGAACGCAACCAGATATAGCCGCCGTTCGACAGTCCGGTCACGAGAACCATGCCGAGCGCGAGCGCGTAGCCGAGGTTCTGGTTGTGCATCACGTCGCCGCGAATCTGCGCGTACAGCAGGATCGTGACGATGTTCAACGAACTGCCGGTCAGCGCAT
The DNA here is from genome assembly GCF_046535245.1 of Paraburkholderia sp. SIMBA_030. NCBI lineage: Bacteria > Pseudomonadati > Pseudomonadota > Betaproteobacteria > Burkholderiales > Burkholderiaceae > Paraburkholderia > Paraburkholderia sp. SIMBA_030. The sequence goes on along the minus strand of NZ_JAWRXB010000003.1, from coordinate 370,518 downwards.
AAGCAGTGGCGACCGCGCCGAACGAATTGGCGAACAGCAGCAAGGTGGCGCCGAGCACGCTAGGCCACAGCACCGGTAACGCAACGTAGCGCCAGTATTGATACGACGTGCCGCCGAGACAGTCGCAGGCTTCGCGCCATTCGCGCTTCAGGCCGTCGAGCGCGGGCGTGACGATCAGCACCATTAACGGAATCTGGAAGTACAGGTAGGTCAGCGTCAAACCGGAGAAGCTCAACACGCTGAAGCCCGTCGAATACAGATTGAAGCCGAGGTATTTCTTCAGCAGCACGGTGACGAGACCGACGCGCCCCAATGTGCAGATGAAAGCGAACGCGAGAGGCACACCGGCAAAATTCGACGCGACGCCGGAGAACGTCATCAAGGTCGGACGAATCCAGCCGGGCAGTTTGCCTTGCACCGCCGCCCACGCGAGCAGCGAGCCGATCACCGCGCCGCCGAGCGCGGAAGCGGCGCTCACCTTGAAGCTGATCCAGTAAGCGTCGAGCACGCCCGGCTGGAGCAGATCGCGAAAATTGGCAAGCGTGAAGTGGCCTTGCGAATCCTGAAACGCGCCGACCATCAGAAAGCCGGTCGGCAAAATCAGGAACAACAGCGCGAAGGTGAAGAACGGCACCACGCCGATCCAGTTCAGGAACTGCGACGCGCGGCCCGGACCGTCGACGCGAGGTGTTGGCGTGGGCACAGGCGGAACCAGCAATTCCGGTTGCACCGACCCAGCATCCGATGAAGCGCTCATAGCTCACCCTTGGGGCTTTCTGGCTAACGCCGGGCGCGCCGCCCAACTGAAGCGGCGCGCTATCGGCAACACTGCATGCTGCACGTTGAAATAGCGTTGCCTCGTTTACTTCACGTTCGCGCCGACCGATTCATCCCAATGCTTCGTGATGGTGTCCTTGTAGGCGTCCTGCTGGGACAGGGTAGGGAACACCACGTTCTTGTACGCCGAAGGCGGCGGCAATTTGTCGAGCACCGGTTGCGGGACCTTCTTCGCCGCGACCAATTCGTTATAGCGCATCGGGTGGCAATAGCCGGTCAGCCAGCCGATCTGACCTTCGTCCGAATACAGATATTCCATCCACAGCTTGGCCGCATTCGGATGCGGTGCATAGGCGCTGATCGCCTGCACGTAGACGCCGCCGACGACACCCGTTTTCGGAATCACCACCTGCACCTTCGGATTGCCCTTCAGCGTGTCGCGATCAGCCAGCGCGTTGTAGTCCCAGCGCACGACGATCGGCGTGGTGCCCTGCGCGAGCGACGCGGCCTTGCCGATCACCGGCACGAAGTTGCCGCTCTTGTTCAGATCGGCAAAGAATTTGAGGCCGGCTTTGTCGGCCTTGCTCACATCGCCCTTGCTCTGCGACAGGCCCGCGGCGAACACGCCCTGGATCGCCTGGTTGGCCGAGCGCGGGTCGCCTGCCAGCGAAACGGCATTCTTATAGTCTGACTTGAGCAGATCGCTCCAGTCGGCCGGCACCTTGTCGATCATGTCGGCGTTCACTTCGAACGAAAGCACGCCGTAGTAATCGCCGTACCAATAGCCGTCGGCATCTTTCGAGTCATTGGGAATCGACTTCCAGGTCGCCACCTTGTAGGGTTGCAGCAGACCTTCTGCCTTTGCGCTCGGACCGAAAGACAAACCCACGTCGATCACGTCAGGCGCTTGCGGGCCTTTATTGCCCTTGTTCGCCTTGATGGCTTCGATTTCGTCGCCCGAACCCGCATCCGGATTCAGCTCGTTGACCTTGATACCGTATTTCTTCTGAAAGCCGGCGACCAGCTGACCGTAGTTGCACCAGTCGTGCGGCAAGGCGATCACGGTCAGTTGACCTTCCTGCTTCGCAGCTGCGATCAGTGTGTCGAGCGGCGCAGCCGAGGCGCTGCTCACGCCGGCTGCGGCAACACCCGCAGCGGCCGACATCGAAAGTAAACGTGCTAACGCGGTGCGGTTCATAGTCTTCCCCATCCTCTGCCGAAATTGCTACGTTTGGAAAATTTCTTGATTCGGGTTCTGTGGGCGCACGCTTGTACTCCTGCTCGCTCGCCCCATGCTCAGCCCGGATTCGCCGGTGCGGAAAACATGTCGTGTTCCAGTCTGTCGATGCGATCGGTACAAATCATGTCGACGCCCCACTGCGCGAGCAACCGCGCGCGCTCCGGGTCGTTCACCGTGTAGGCCAGCACGCGCAATCCGGCCGCATGGATCCCGGCGACCAACGGTTCGGTCAAATGCCGGTGACTCGCGTGCAACGACACGCAGTCCAACTCACGCACGATGCGCAGCCAGTCCGCCGGCACATCTTCGAATAGCACGCCGCGCCGCAATGAGGGCGCCGCATCGCGCGCAGCGGCTAGCGCGTCGAACGAAAACGATGAAAGCAGTGGCGGCGTCTGCGCTTGCCAAAGCGTCAGCGCGCCGCTTGCCACCAGAACGCCGGTGATCTCATCGCGGCCCGGACACGGTTTGATTTCGATGTTGGCGGCGATGCCGTCGCGCGCGCAACGCTCGGCCGCTTCGGCGAGCGTCGGCAGGCGCGTGCCCGCGAATTGCGGCCCGTACCAGGCGCCCGCGTCGAGCCCAGCCAATGAGTGCCACGTGTGTTCTGCAGCGGCGCCGAGGCCGTTGGTGGTGCGCTCCAGCGTATCGTCATGCAACAGAAAGAGCTGGTTGTCGGCGGAGAGCTTGGCGTCGAATTCGACCATCCGGTAGCCGTAGCGTACGCACGCGTCGAAACCGGCGAGCGTGTTCTCCGGAGCCAGCGTGCCGCCGCAGCGATGCGCGATCAGCCTCGGATACGGCCAGTCTGCGGATATAGCCCGATTAATCCCGTTTCCCACGTCTCGTTACCTTCAAGATAGAGCGCGTTAATTTGCTCTCGACACGCTTTTAACTGCCAACTGCCAACTGCCACCGCCGCCATCACGAACGCCGTTTTGTGCAGCCCTCACGCTCGAGCCCCGCGCGTAGTATCGCGCTAACGGGTAACGCCGCGATAGTGGGCGGCACGGCCAATACCCAATACTTCAATGGCGCCGGCATCTGCATTCATCGTCAGGATGAGGAACCGTGCAGCGTTCCAGCGGCACCACACGCACCGGCGAATCGTTCGTCCGACGAATGCCACGATCCATGATGGCAACGGGGCGGTCAATCAAATTGTCAAAGAACGCCCCAAAATGCTCGAAACGGGATATTCCAATTCCTTTTCGAACATTTCGTGTTCGAAATAGGCGTGAGCTTCCGATCTGCGAAGGCTAAGGTTAAATACACAAACTTGCAAGCTACCAAAAAAATACAACACAATTCGGCTAAAGTAGTACGCTTGACATCGTCCAGACACACATCCGTGTCAACGATGTCGTAGTTAAAACAAAGCCATGTGAACGCGTTCGCATCCAGGGAAAAATGCATGTGGCAGGAAGACCGTCATCAGAGAATTCGCGCGTTGCTGTCGACGCTTCAACGCGTGTCGACCGAACGCATCATGGCGGACCTCGGCGTGTCGCGCGAAACAGTGCGGCGCGATTTGCTCGATCTGGAAGCACTCGGTGAGTTGCGGCGCGTGCACGGCGGCGCGATCAAACCCGGGGACGAAGCACCGATCGCCGAGCGCGCGCACATGCGCGTCAAATCGAAGACAGCGATCGCCAAGGCGGCCACCGGCTTGATTACCAGTGGCCAGACGCTTTTTATCGACGCCGGCACCACCACCGCGGCGCTAGCCGAGGAGCTGGCGAAACTGGCGAACCTGACGATCGTCACTAATTCGATCGACGTCGCACTGAAAATGCGCGGCGCCGTCGAGCAAACCGAAGCGGCCAACGAAGTCATCCTGCTGGGCGGCTCGATCAGCGATCGCGCGATGGCGACCACCGGCGCCACCACCGTGCTCGACATCCAGCGCTATCGTGCGGACATGGCGCTGCTCTCGCCGGTAGGCATCGATCACCGGCACGGCGCGACCAACTACGATCACGGCGAAACCGAAGTGGCGCGCGCCATGGTCGCCAACGCGGACCGCGTCGTGATCCTCGCCGACTACAGCAAGATCGGCCAGCGCAGCCGGATTTCGTACTGTCCGGTCGATCGCATAGACGTGCTGATCACCAACAAAAAGGCGGCTGAAGCCGCCGACTTTGCATCGCTGAAGAGGAAGCTGGAAGAGATCGTTCTGGCTTAGTGTTTCGTGTGAGTTGCGTGTGATTTTCTCATACACGGCGCTTGCGACCCGTAGCCGGATAGCCGCCTACTCCTTCACGTGCATCGTGTCGAGCACGCGCTTGTGCAAGCGCGTGGCGCGCAGCGCGCCGGCTGCGTCGAGTATCGGATAGGCCGTCGCGCAGAACAGCGAATTGAGCCGCTTCATGTCGCTGATCAGATCCAGATGCAGCGCGCTGGTCTCGATGCTGCGCAAGCTTTGTCCCGCGAGCCGGTCCAGATGTTTGTATGAATATGCGCGCTCCAAGTCGCGAAAACGTTCCTTCTCCGCCAGCAAGCGCTCCGCGCAACGCAGATCGTTGTTCAGAAACACGGAAAGCCCGAGTTGCAGATTGGTGACGAGGCGCGTCTGCAAATCGTCCAGTTCGCCGAGCCCTTCCTCGGAGAACGACAAACGATGCGCGATCTTCTTCTCCTCGATATCGGTCACGATCCGCTCGATGATGTCGCCCGCATGCTCCAGGTTGATTGTCAGCGAAATGATGTCGGTCCAGCGGCGGCTATCGGCCTCGTCGAGTTGCTCCCGGGAGACCAGCGTCAGATAGCTTTTGACCGCGGCGTAGAGTTCGTCCACGTCGTCGTCCATGCGCACCGTTTCGCGCGCTTTGTCGAGATTGTTGTGATGGATCAGCTCCGTCACGTTGTCGAGCATGGTGCGCACGATGTCACCGATGCGCAGCACTTCGCGAGCGGCATGCGCGAGCGCGAGCGTCGGCGTGGAAAGCGCGGCGGCATCCAGATGCAGCGGCCGCAGTTCGCCGTTCGGCTGCGGCCGGTCCGGCAACACGCGCGTGCAAATGCGCGCCACCGGATCGATCAGCGACAGGCACGCACAGCAACGCAACGTGTTGTAGATCAGGTGAAAGCCGACCACCGCTTCGCGCGGATTCGCGATCAACACCGGCAGAGCGCGCGCGAGCAACGGTGCGAACGGCAGGATCAGTAGCGCACCGGTCAGCTTGAACGCAAGACTGCCCAACGCCAGACGCCGCGCCGCCGCGTTCTGCGCGACAGTGCCGATCAGCGCCAGCAAGCCGCTGCCGAGGTTCGCGCCGATCACGAGGCACAGCGCCACCTTCAACGAGATCACACCGGACGACGCGAGCGTCGCGGTCAGCAATACCGCCGCGAGGCTCGAATAGGAGAGCATGGCGAACGCCGCGCCGACCAGCGCATCGAGCATCGTGTCGCCGGTCAGCGCGCCGAACATCACGCGCACGCCGGCGGCTTGCATCATCGGCTGGGCGGCTTCGACGATCAGGTGCAACGCCAGCAGGATCAAGCCAAGCCCGATTAGCGTGCGGCCGACCTGGCCGACACGGGTCTGCTTGCGCGATAGAAAGAGCGGCACACCGAACAGAATCAGGATCGGCGACAGCCATGACAGGTCGAGTGTCAGCAGCCGTGCCATCAACGCGGTGCCGACGTCGGCACCAAGCATGATCGCGAGGCCGCTGGCAAGCGGCAAGAGACCCTGCGCCGCAAACGACGTGACGATCACCGCGGTTGCATTGCTGCTCTGCACGAGGCTCGTTACGCCGACACCGGAGAGGAAGCCCCGCCAGCGGCTGCTGGTGCTGCGCCCGAGCGCGCCGCGCAGGTCGGCGCCGAGTACCCGCAGGATGCCGGTGCGGACGATGTGCGACCCCCATACGAGCAGCGCCACACCGGCCAGAAGGTTAAGGAGAATCAGCATAAGCCACTACGCATTCCGTTCCTGCTGTCATGACCCGAACCGCATGCCGCGCAAACCGGCACCCGGGGTGTATGACTGTAGTGTTGCACAAATTTGCCTTATTGTAATTTTGTGCTTTTAAATATACGCTCGCGCAAAGCCGTGGACTGCTGTGCGCCAACGAGTTCGTTAGCGCGGCAGTCCGCTTGAAAACCCGACGCTGAGGATATTCGATGAGCCGCAATCTTGCGCTGTTCGACCTGGACCACACGCTGCTGCCGCTCGACAGCGATCAGGCGTGGGCGCACTTCATCGCTGGATTGGGCATAGAAGGCGCTACGCGGCATGCCGAGGAAATCGACGGCTACTACCGGCAATATGTGGCCGGCACGCTCGATATGGCCGCCTATCTGAACTACACACTGGCGCCGCTCGCCCGCCATTCGCGCGAACAACTCGACACGTGGCATGCCCAGTTCATGCAGGACGTGATTACGCCGGCAATCCTGCCGGCAGCGCGCGAGCTGGTACAACGTCATGTCGAAGCAGGCGACTTGTGCTGCATTGTCACCGCCACCAACGTGTTCATCACGACGCCGATCGGCAAGGCGCTCGGCTTCGAACATCTGCTCGGGATCGAACTCGCCACTGAAGGCGACGATCCTTTGGCGCGCTACACGGGCACCGCGGTCGGCGTACCCACCTTCCGCGAAGGCAAGATCACGCGCACCGAGAGCTGGCTGGCCTCGCTCGGCCATCGCTTGCAGGATTTTCCGCAGAGCTACTTCTATAGCGACTCGATCAACGACGTGCCCTTGATGGAACGTGTCACGCATCCGGTCGCGACCAATCCCGACCCGCGATTGCGCACCATCGCCACGGAACGGGGCTGGCCGGTGATCGAACTGTTTGCCTGAGGTCTCCCTAATGTGGTTTGCCTGGGCGCGTGGCCCATGCTGTGCTTAGACCACGCTACGGTTAAACGCGCCCTTTCCACGGCACCAGCCGCCGCTCCAGCGCCCGCATGCCGAGATCGAACAGCCACGCGATCAGTCCGATCAGCACGATGCCCATCACCACCACGTCGGTACGCAGAAAACTCGATGCGTTGAGCACCATCTGACCGAGTCCCGCTGTGGCGGCGACCATCTCGGCGGCGACCAGGGTGGTCCAGCCGAAGCCGATCGCGATACGCAGGCCGGTCAGAATCTCCGGCAACGCCGCCGGCAAAACCACGTAGCGCACGATCTGCGCGAAGCGGCCACCGAGAGAATACGCCGCATGAATCTGCTCGATGGTCGCACTGCGCACACCGGCACGCGCAGCCATCGCGATCGGCGCGAAGCAGGCGAGATAGATCACGACGATCTTCGCCGTCTCGTCGATCCCGAACCAGATCACCACCAGCGGCAGATACGCGAGCGGCGGCAGCGGCCGGTAGAACTCCAGCGGCGGATCGAGCAAACCGCGCGCGACCCGGCTCACGCCCATCAGGATACCGATCGGCACTGCGGTGAACGCAGCCAGTGCGAACGCGCCGAACACGCGCAGCGCGCTCCATGCGAGGTGCTGGGATAGCGGCAAGCCGCCTTGAATACGTCCGTGCCACGCGTCCAGAAACGCGGCCCAGACGGCCTCCGGCGTCGGCAGGAACAACGGCGGCAGCCAGTGCAGATGCGTGGCAAGCCACCACAGCGCCGCGAGCGCGGTCACCGAGACTGCGCTCAACGCCGCGGTCGGGCCTTCGCCCGGCAAGCGCCAGCCGCGTACCGGCCGCGCCTTGTTCCGTGGCGGCTCGTCCGCCTGGGCCAGCGGCAGATTGCCTAATGATTCCCGCGACGCCGTCATGACGTCACCTCTTCCCGATTACTTTCATGCAAGCGTCGCACCAGCCGCTCCCGCCATTCGATGAACTCCGCCGACGACTTCACCGCGCGGGCATCGCGTGTCTCGAGAAAGCGTTGTGCGAACGGCAGGTCGTAGCTGTCGGCGATGCTTCCTGGGCCCGGCGTCATCACGACGAGACGGGTCGCCAGAAACAGCGCCTCTTCGACGCTGTGCGTAATGAAAAACACCGTCTTACGCGTGCGCCCCCAGACGTCCAGCACGAGCTCCTGCATCGACTCGCGCGTCATTGCGTCGAGTGCGCCCATCGGCTCATCCATCAACAGGACTTGTGGATCGCTCGCCAGCGCGCGTGCAATGCCGACGCGCTGCTGCATACCGCCGGACAACGCGTAGACCCGCGAGCGAGTGTGCTGTTCGAGCCCGACAAGCGCCAGCATCCGCCGTGCAATGCGCTCGCGCTCCGCCTTCGGCACGCGCTGAAAGCGCAATCCGAGCGCCACGTTTTCGAGCACGTCGAGCCACGGCATCAACGCGTACTTCTGGAATACGACACCGCGATCCGCACCCGGCCCGCGCACCGGTTCGCCGTTCAGCCGCACCTCGCCTTCGGTCGGCTGAATAAAGCCTGCGATGCAGTTCAGCAAGGTCGTCTTGCCGCAGCCCGATGCACCCAGCGCGACGACGAACTCGCCCGGTTCGATCCGCAGATCGACATCGGCGAGCGCGACGTGCGGCGCGGCGCCGTGCGCACCTTCGTAGGCGACCTGCAATCGCCGGATCTCAAGACCGGTCATCGCCGAACCTCATGATGCTGGTGGAAGACCATGCAAAGCGATCAATGCGCGGCGCGCTGCACGAATTGTGGATCGACACCGGTCGAGTAGTCGGTCAGCACGTTCTGAATCGTGCCCTGCGCCTTCAGGAACGCAGCGGTGGCAGCCAGCGACTTCGCCGCGCCGGATTGCGCGCCGCCACCCAACCATGCATTCGAAGCCTGCTGCGCCGGCGTCGGGAACGCGTACAGCGCGAGGCTCGCCGGCACCTCCTGCGCGGTGGCGCCGGACTCCTTCGCAACGGCTTCGACCTGCGGCGAAGTCGCGCTCCATGCCGACGGGCGATCGCGGTAGCTCGCATCGGTCACGGCCAGCACCTTCACGAAACGCGCGACGAACTCCGCGTTCTGACTAGCAAACTTACGATCGACGACGAAGCCATCGAAGGTCGCCTTGCCGGTTTGCTGTGCAACTTGCCCCGACGTAATCAGTACCTTGCCGTTCTTCTTCACCTTCGCCAGCACAGGGTCCCAGATGTAGGTCGCGTCGATGTCGCCGCGCTCCCACGCTGCCGCGAGTTCAGGCGGGCGCAAGTTGACGACCTTCACGTCGGACGGATTCACGCCGGCATTCTGCAGCGCGACCAGCGTATGAAAGTGCGAGGTCGACACGAACGGCACGCCGATCTTCTTGCCCTTCAGACCTGCGACGCTCGTGACGTTGGAACCGTTGCGCGCGACCAGCGCTTCGGCGTCGTTGATGTTGTCGAGAATCCAGAACAGCGAAATATCGACGCCTTGCGACAGCCCTGACGCGATCGGACTCGACCCTGCCTCGCCGAGTTGCACCGAACCGGAGGCCAGGCCGCGGATCACGTCGGCGCCGCTGCCGAGCTTGCGATAGGTGACCTTATAGCCAGTGGCTTTCTCGACTTCGCCGGTGGCCTGCGCATAGCGCCATGGCACGACCATGTCCTGATACGCGATCACGACTTCTTTGGTGTCCGCATGTGCGGTGCCGGCAAGCGGTGCGGACAGTGCGAGCAGCGCAGCGAATGCGGCGAGCGGGCGGAGGAAGCGATTCATCGAGAAGCCTCTTTAGTGTGTGTTGTCTGGGAGGCTTCTGACTATAGGGAGTTTGTCCACGCCCGGTTCTAATTAATCCGCCATTGCTAATCACGCTGTTCGAGCAATGCTTTTCGCGCTGAATCGGATAGGTGTGACTGTTGCGATGGGCGGTGGATCGGTTCAAGCGGATGATTGCAGCTCTGGATGCCTTTGTGCAACCTGGCCGTTTGGCGGATTGACCGCGCTTTGCCGCTGACGGGATGATCGCTGGGTTGCCTTCAATTCGCATTCCTATGATCGATCTCCTTAGCTGCTTGAGCTGGTTGTTCTTTAATGTCGGCGTGCCTGTTTTTGCGCCAATTGCTTTGTTGCCTCTATTGGGCTTCTCGCGTTTCTATAGGCAGACCTCAAGAGGCATCGCCATAAGAGCGATCCAAGACGGGCAACTGCTGTGGGTCGTCATTTCGATGTGCGCGAGCGCCTGCTATGAGATTGGAGGTACGCTCGGCGACGCATCGACAGACAGCGCTAGAGCCTTCATGCTGGCGGGACTACTCTGGCATGTTCTGTTCATTGTGGTGGCTTGCCTGATCGTATCGTTCGGCGCCGCCGATTCCATGCCGCACCCCGCATATCGTTACGTCGACGCGCCTGATCGAGGACTCATGTGGATTTCGTTGTTCATGACGGCAATCGTTGCGGCATCGTTTTCGATATCTCATTATTCGCTAGCCTAACTAATCAGGAGCACCCAAGCTATACTCCTGAAAAATAATCCACAGGGAGGACCGCAATGCCCAATGTCATCGACTACCTTATCGAGAACCGCGCGCTGCGCAATCGCATTATCGATTTCATGTACCCCCTCGTCGGCATCGGCGGAATACTGGCCTCGATTTCCATGCTGCTTGCGCGCTACTACCGCTAGCGACTTCGCGTCAATCTCGGGTGCAACTCCAGCGCCCCAACCCGGCACCTCGCCACAAAAAAAGCCCGCAACAAGTGCGGGCTTTGCATTTTCAAACTACCAGCTATTCAAACCGATCAGACCACTCCAGCTCCATGCGCCTGCAAATCAGCGTGATAGCTCGAGCGCACCATCGCGCCAACGGCGGCGTGCGTGAAGCCCATCTTGTACGCTTCTTCCTCGTACATCTTGAACGTGTCCGGATGCACGTACGAGCGCACCGGCAGATGATGCTCCGACGGTTGCAGATATTGGCCGATCGTCAGCATATCCACGTCGTGCTCGCGCAGATCGCGCATCACTTGTAAAATTTCTTCTTCGGTTTCGCCAAGGCCGACCATCAAGCCGGACTTCGTTGCAACGTCCGGATGAAGCGCCTTGAAGTCCTTCAGCAGCTTCAGCGAATGCGCGTAATCCGAACCCGGACGCGCCTCCTTGTACAGACGCGGCACCGTTTCGAGGTTGTGATTCATCACATCGGGCGGTGCGGCGTTCAGAATGCCGATCGCGCGATCCAGGCGGCCGCGGAAATCCGGCGTCAGAATTTCGATGCGCGTTTCCGGCGACAGCTCGCGCGTCTGACGGATACATTCCACGAAGTGTGCCGCGCCGCCGTCGCGCAGATCGTCACGGTCCACGCTGGTGATCACCACATACTTCAGCTTCAACGCTGCGATGGTGCGAGCGAGGTTGCCCGGTTCGTCCACATCGAGGGGATCGGGGCGGCCGTGGCCGACGTCGCAGAACGGGCAGCGGCGCGTGCATTTGTCGCCCATGATCATGAAGGTCGCGGTGCCCTTGCCGAAGCATTCGCCGATGTTCGGGCAGCTGGCTTCCTCGCACACCGTGTGCAGGTTGTGCTCGCGCAAAATCTGCTTGATCTCGTAGAAGCGCGAATTGCCGGTGGCCGCTTTGACGCGGATCCAGTCCGGCTTTTTCAGCTTTTCGATCGGGACGATCTTGATCGGAATGCGAGCGGTTTTGGCTTGCGCCTTCTGCTTGGCGGTCGCGTCGTAAGCCGTGGCAACGGTGGTAGCCGGCACGGCATCAGGAGCGGGAGAGGCGGCGAGATTCGCGGTAACGTCAGTCATTCGTTCGGTCCAGTCAGGCGGTGAGCGCACCGGCCTGCGGTTGGGCGACGGCCGCGGGACTGCCGTCGAGGTTTGCGGTGAGGCATGCAGCAAAGGTTCGGGCCACTTCGTCCCAGCCGGCAGCGACGCCCAGCGTCGCCATATCGACTGTTTCGAGCCCCGCGTAGCCGCACGGATTGATGGCCAGAAACGGCTGCAAATCCATCTTCACATTCAGGCTGACGCCGTGATAGCTGCAGCCGTTGCGGATTTTCAGACCCAGCGCGGCGATCTTGGCGCCAGCGTGCAGCCCGGCGTCCGGCCCGGGCGCCACATAGATGCCAGGGGCGCCCGCCTTGCGTTCTCCGGCGAGATTATACGCCGCAAGGGTGTCGATCACGGCCTGCTCGATCCGCGTGACCATCTCGCGCACCATCAGCTTGCGGCGGCGCAAATCGAGCAGCAGATAGGCAATCACCTGCCCGGGCCCGTGATACGTGATCTGCCCGCCGCGATCGACTCTGACAAGCGGAATGCCGCTGTCGGCGGCCAGCAGATGCGCCGGATCGCCGGCCTGGCCGAGCGTGAAGACGGGGGGGTGTTCGACCAGCCAGATTTCGTCGAGGGTGTCCGCGGTGCGCTCGTCGGTGAACGCGCGCATCGCGTCGAAACTGGCCTCATAAGGTTCGCTGCCCCGCCAGCGCAGCGTGAGCGGCGCCGTGGCGGGCAGTGGAGACGGGGAAACCGGGGTGGCGCACATGATGGCGCCAGTTTACCGAAATCCGGCAATCCCCGCCGGAAGCGCTCACGGCGCCATGCCCGCCGCCGTGGCGCCGCCTGTGCTCAAACTGTGCGCCAGCCGCCGCGCATCCGTGCCGCCAGCCGTTCGCCGACCCGCGCGAGCCAGTTCAGCGCCCGCTCGTCGCAACGCGTCGGCACCGAAAACGCCACCCTCGCCTGCGTGTTGCCCTCGGCGCTCAGCCACAGACGCTCGCCGCGCCGCAGCCTCAGCGTGTGGCCGGGCTGCAGCCAGTAGTCTTCGGTATCGTCGCTGCGCGTCACCCATACGGCGCCGCCGTGCACGACCAGCTTGGTGCTGCGTACCACCTTCATCGGCACGGTTTCGCCGTTACGGATTTCAAACGCGATGCTAGAGGAAATTTCTCGCATGATGCCCTCGCCAAAATTCGTTTCGTGGCTACAATCGTAGGCGTAGCAAGGGCTTACGCAAAACGATCTATTTTCACCTCTATGTGAGAAATATTGCGATGGACCTCAGGCAGTTGCCCCCACTGAACGCCATCAAGGCTTTCGAAGCCGCTGCGCGCCACGAGAGCTTCTCGCGCGCGGCCGACGAACTGTTCGTGACGCACGGCGCCGTCAGCCACCAGATCCGGGCGCTGGAGGCGGAGCTGGGCGTCACGCTGTTCGCCCGCGACGGCAAACGCGTGCGGCTCACCGAGACCGGCCGGCGCTATGCGGCGCACGTCCGCACCGCGCTGATGGCGCTCGCCGACGCCACCCGCGAAATCCGCGCCGGCGACCGCGAGCGGCGCCTGGTCGTGTCGATGCTGACGTCGTTCGCGGCGCGCTGGGTGACGCCACGGCTCGGCAGTTTTATCGAGGCGCATCCGCAGTGGGACCTCGAACTGCTGTCCACCAACGCACTGACGGACTTCGCGCGCGACGACGTCGACGCGGCGATCCGTTTCGGCTTTGGGAAATATTCGGGGTTGCACGCGGAGTTACTGCTGGAGGAGATCTTCTTTCCGGCCTGCGCGCCGAATTTCAACGGCGGCAAGCTGCCACAAACGCCCGCCGATCTGGCCAAAGTCCCGCTGCTGCGTTCCGACGACGAACTCTGGCGCCCGTGGTTCGACGCTGCCGGCCTCACCGACTGGCCGGAGCCGAAGCGCGGGGTGCTGTACCAGGATTCGTCGAATTTGCTGCAGGCGGCCATCGACGGCCAGGGCGTCGCGCTCACACGGCGCTCGCTGGCAATGCACGAGATCGCGGCGGGCCGCCTCGTACGGCTATTCGATGTGGATGGGCCGAGCCCGTGGCAGTACTACTTCGTCTGCCCGCCGCAAATGCTCGAAACCGCGCGGGTCAAGGCATTCCACGACTGGGTATTCGACGAAGTGGGACGGTTCAAACAGCTTTTCGACCAGGCTTGCGCGGTGGGACCCGCGGCAAGCGCCGATCAATCGGCGGACGCATTGCACGCCACGCCTTGAGCGCAATCAAAATCGCCTGACGTCAAAGCACTACTTTCACCATCGGATGCCCGGTGAGGGCGCGATAGATGTCGTCAAGATGCGCGCGGCTCGTTGCACGCACCGTAACCGTCAAACCAGTGTAATTGCCGCCGCTGGACGGCCGCGTTTCGACCCGCATGCCGTCGACTTCGCTATCGAACTGCCGAACCACCGAGACAATCGTTTCGGCGAACTCGGGATGCGATTTGCCCATGATCTTGATCGGGAAATCGCAGGGAAACTCAAACAGTGACTCGTTCTCGGGACTCATTCTCTACTCCTTGCTACACCTTGCTACTCCTTGCTGCGCCTCTTGCGCTTCCTTCATCGGCGTCGGGCGCTTACGTCTGTCGGGCGCTTACTTCTTCTTGTTGAACATCAACATCAACGAATCCCACACGCGGCCCACCACGCCGGCTTGCGGCACGGCTTGCAATGCGACCACCGGGAATTGCGCCAGCACCTTGCCGTCGCCGACCAGCTTCACGGTGCCGACCTGCTGACCATTGGCGATCGGTGCGATCAGCGGATCGATCTGCTCGACCTGCGGCTTCACCTTGTCGCCCATACCCTTCGGCACGGTGATGTACTGATCGCTCTTCACGCCGATCTGCACGGTGTCCTGCGCGCCCTTGTAGACGCGCGGCGTGCCGACCACCTGATTCGTCTTGTACAGACGCACCGTGTCATACGCGGTGTAGCCGTAGTTCAGCATCTTCAGGCTGTCCTGCACGCGGTCGTGTTCCTTGACCTCGCCCATCATCACCGAAACGAGACGGCGCGACGCGTCGTTCACGCCCGGCAGCGGACGCTTGGCGCTCGCGATCAGGCAGTAACCGGCGGCTTGCGTGTGGCCGGTCTTCAGACCGTCCACCGACGGATCGATCCACAGCAGACGATTGCGGTTCGGCTGCTTGATCTTGTTGTACGTGAAATCCTTGACCGAGAAGATGTTGTAGTAGTCGGGGAAATCACGAATCAGACGCGCCGACAGGATCGCGAGGTCGCCCGAGGTCGTGTAGTGCTGCGGGTCGGGCATGCCGTTCACATCGGCGAAATGCGTGTTCTTCATGCCGAGGCGCTGCGCTTCGGTGTTCATCATGTTGACGAACTGCGCCTCGCTGCCGCCGACCAGTTCCGCCAGCGCGATCGCCGCGTCGTTACCCGACTGGACGATCATGCCGTACACCAGATCGTGCACGGTCACCGGCTTGTTCGCCTCGACGAACATGCGCGATTCGTCCGTGCGCACGCGGCGCACCGCTTCGCTCGGCATCACCGTCTGTTCCATCGTGATCTTCTTCGTCTGCAGTGCTTCGAAGACGAGGTATGCGGTCATCAGCTTGGTCAGCGATGCCGGTTCGACACGCTCGTCGGCATTGCCGGACGCGAGCACCTGATTGCTGGTTGCGTCGACGAGCACCCACGACCGCGCGTTCACCGCGGGCGGCGGCACTTGCGCGAACGCCGTGCCGGCAACGAGCGTTGCCGGCAACACGATGCCGAGGGTCACGGCACGACTAAGCGTATTGGGAACGAAGGAAGCAACTGAGGGGAACAACGTGCGGCCGGAGGTGGAAAAACGCATAGGGTCGATTCGTGCAGAAAAATGCATCGCGCTCAGGGCGCATGGTTTGGAAGAGCCGGTCGGCGAGCGTCTGGCCGTGTAAAACACGGCACGGCGCCCATTGGACTTCCGGCCACGCGATCGGTTCGCGCAGCACGCCTCGCATCCGGCACCGCTGCGCGCGCCTGGTGCTACGCGTCGCGCGAACTGCCGGATGGGCGGTGCTGCGCCCAAAAAAGAGCGCTCATTATACGCGTGCTATCCTGGTAACTTTGTCCGATGGGCGGCGATTAATTTTCGTTTGCGCGTACCTGTACCCCGGAAAACACGCGCAGCGCACCGCTTATCGCCATGCGTCGACGATGATCCGCTTCAGAATATGCAGCTTGCGATGCAGAAAATGCTCCGCTCCCGGAATCACGACAACCGGCAATTCCTGCGGTCGTGCCCAGTCGTAGACCGATTGAATGGGAACCGTCTCATCGGTTTCGCCGTGAATCACGAGCGTGTTTTCCGGCACGGGCGCGACGTCCCAGCGGCTCGCCGCGGTGCCGACAAACACCATCCGCTCGATCTCCTGCCCTTCTTCGCGCAGCTTCGCGGCCACATGCGACAACACGAAGGTGCCGAACGAAAAGCCCGCGAGTACAAGGGGCAGATCGCCCTGCCCCGCTTCGGCACGCATATGGTCGAGCACCGCGCGCAGATCGTCGCGCTCGCCGATGCCGTTGTCATGCTCGCCTTGCGTTTCGCCCACGCCGCGAAAATTCGAGCGATAGGTCACGTAGTTCAGCTGCACAAGCGCGCGCGCCAGCGTTTGCGCGACCTTGTTGTCCATCGTGCCGCCGAACAGCGGATGCGGGTGCGCGACCAGCGCGATGCCGCGCGGCGCGGCGCCGTTTTCGCGGGTTTCGTCGGGCAGGTCCAGCGCAACCTCGATTTTGCCGACCGGGCCGTCGATCAGATATTTCTTCGTATGTACGTTCATGGCGCGGCTTATTGATCGATCTTCAGACGCTCGACAATCTTGCCGTTCGCAAGGTGCGAATCGACGATTTCGTCGATGTCGCTCTCGTCGACATACGTGTACCAGACGCCTTCCGGATAAACGACGACCGTCGGACCCAGTTCGCAGCGATCCAGACAACCGGCCTTGTTGATCCGCACCTGGCCGGGGCCGGCGAGGCCGAGTTGCTTCACGCGTTTTTTTGCATGCTCCTGCATCGCCTGCGCGTTGCAGTTCGCGCAGCTCGGGCGCTCCGCGCCGGGTTCGCGCTGATTGAGGCAGAAGAAGACGTGGTACTTGTAGAAGGAGTCCATGGTGTCCGGAGACGAGGATTTAAGAGTGGGGAACGGCGCTGGACGCGCTGCGGCGCGCCTGTTGTGCGGTCGATTATAGCGAGCGACGCTCGGGGTCGCTCAGCGGCTCACCGGTTGAAGGCGCGTTCGGGGTATGGGTCAGCCCGGCTCACCCACGGCGCATCGCATCGCGGCCCAAGGCTCAAGCGCCGCTCACGCGCCGCTTGAGCCACACACGCTCGACCAGAAACGCCAGCCACACCAGCGCCGCATACGGCCAGATCCACGCGAGCCATTGCGCGAGACCGTTGAAGTGCAGATAACGCCCTTGCCGCCAGTCGGCCAGCACGACATCGAAATACGGATTCACTGGCAGCAGATTGACGAACACCAGCGCGATCGTCAGCGCACAGGCCGCGAGCGCCGCGCGCGTGCGGCGCCGCAGCCGCAACGTGAGCAACGCCGCGGCCGTGCCGCATGCGAGACCCGCTAGCGCGCCGGGTGTCGCCCAGTTGAACGCAAGACCTGATTGCGATTGCAGAAACGTCGCCCCGGCCTTGACGCACAAGGCCGTCACGACAAACGCGATCAACAGGCGCACGCGCGGCGCGTGGCGGCGGATCGGCAGCGACGCCAGCGCGAGCGCGGCGAATAGATTGAGCGTCGTGATGACGGCTTCCCAGCCGTCGTCGGGCAGCCAGGCAGCGGCGATCATCGGCCACGCGCCGACGTGCCAGCCGGGCGGCATCCATGCGCGCAACGCATCCTGCATGGTCGAATCGAAGCTCAGCCACAGCGCGCGCGGCCAGTTGCCGAGCCCGAAGAGGCGCGGTGCCGGGTACATCGTCGCGAACGGCCACAACGCGACAAGACACGCGAGCGCGGTGCTATCGCGCTCGAACCACAGCAGCCGCACGCGACGCAGCAAGCCGCGATCGAGCAGCGCGCCGCTGGCCGGTGACACGATCGCCGCGCCGAGCAGCGCCCCGAGCGCATTGGCGGCCAGATCGAGGTTGGAGGCGACGCGCGTCGGCAGATAGGTCTGCACGGCTTCCATCACGCCCGACAGCAAGCCGCCGAGCACAACCGCGAGCGCGACCGCCAACGTGCCGCGCCAGCGCGGATAGAGCGCGAGCACCACCAGCGCGCCGAACGGCATGTAGCCGAGCACGTTGGTGACGACGTCGAACGCCGTCAGATACTGCGGCATGGGATCGAACAGATAGTCGAACGGACCGAGGCCGAGCGAACGCCAGCCGGAAAACGGATACCAGGAACCGTAGACGATCAGCGCGGCGTACAGCACCAGCGCCTGACGGGCGAGCACCGACGGACGGCGCGCCCAGGGTTTTATGCTCATGCAGCGCTCCGTCGCGTGCGCTGCAAGCCCGTCATTGCGCCGCGACCAGCGCCTGCACGCCGAGCCATGCGCCGATCTGCGCGACGAGGTCGTCGCTGGCGGTGGCGAGCGCCTGCGCGCCGCCGGCGGCGTCGGCCGAACTGGCTGGCGCACGCGCGATAAACGTGCGCTGGCCGATCACCTTGCCGGTTTGGGTCAGCGTAGCGCGCGCGGTGATTGCGGCGTGACTTTGCGACTGGCTATCGAAGACCTGCTCGAACTCGCTCAAATCGACTTTCAGCACCGGCGCGCGCACGCCGTCCGCCCCCGTCAGCACGGTGCCGCGCGAACTGAGCGCGCCGCGCAGACGCTGGGTGAGCAACTGCGACGGCGCCATGGTCCAGTGGCTATTCGCGTACGACGCCATCTGCTGCGCATCGGCGTAGTTGAGCCGGTAGATCAGCTTGTCGGACTCGAGCATGCCGGGCGCGCTGACATCGAGCACCTTGACAGCCGGCAGCGTGCCGGCGGAAGCCGCCGGGTTCGGCGGCCCGAGGTCGTAGCGGATATCTGAGAGCGCCGCAGGGGTGCCTGCGCAACCCGCAGCCAGCACGCCGAACGCGAGCAGCACGACAAGCGCGGCACTCGAGGAAAACAATCGGTGAATCGAGCGTGACATGACAATCTTCCTTTCTTCAAACCTTCAAATCATTTAGCAGCGGCGCGGTTCGCAGGCCACACAAAACCGGCTTCGCCGGGGCCGGGCGCCGCCTGCGGCGCGCCAAACAGCACGCTGCGCGGGTTGGTGCTGAACGCATCGGCCGCGCGGTCCACCGACCGCGCCGCGGAGCGCACGTCTTCGGCAAGCGAATTGACGCGCGGCAGCGTGTCGTAACCGACTCGCGCCGACAACTCCTGCAACGAGCCATCCATCGACGCCAGCGCATCGCCCGCCTGCTGCGCCGCCGTGCCGACCTTGTTCATATTGGTCTCGAACGGACCGTCCGGTCGATTCAGACTGGTGATCAACTGATTCGTCGACGCCAGCGTGCGATCCAGCTGGTTAAGCGTGGCGGGCAGCTTGCCGGCCGCCGGCGCCATCTGCTGGGTCAGCGTGGCGACGCCGTCGGCGGCTTTCTGAATGCTGGCTGCCGTGCCCTGCAACTGGCTGACCATTTCCGGCGACAACAGATTGTCGACGTCGTCGGTGACTTTTTCGAGTTTGTGCAGCAGCACGTCGCCGCGCTGCTGCAACTGATCGAGCAAGCCCGGGTGCATCGGCAATTGCGCCACCTGCTTCGGCGACGACGGCAGCGGCGACGGATCGCGCCCGCTGTCATCCAGCTGGATGAACGCGATGCCCGTGACGCCCTGGAAGCCCAGGCTGCCGAAAGTCGAATGGGTAATCGGCGCGTGCGTGTCGACGAGGATGCGAATCACGATCTGACCCGGATGCGCCGGATCGAATTTGATCGACTGCACCTTGCCGACGTCGAGCCCGCGATAACGCACCGCGGCGTCCGTATAGAGCCCGGTCACGTTGGTGCGCGCAATCAGATCGTACGGCACCCGCACCGAACGGT
This sequence comes from Paraburkholderia sp. SIMBA_030, assembly GCF_046535245.1. NCBI lineage: Bacteria > Pseudomonadati > Pseudomonadota > Betaproteobacteria > Burkholderiales > Burkholderiaceae > Paraburkholderia > Paraburkholderia sp. SIMBA_030. The sequence continues at coordinate 350,832 of NZ_JAWRXB010000003.1, read as the reverse complement.
CGACGTTGAACAAAAAAGCCGCCAACGCGATGGCGCCCAGCAAGATCACTGTGAAGAGCCCTGCCCAGAAGGCATGTGATTTGTTTTCCATTCTCAGGTTCCCTGGTTCACAGCGGCAATTCGGACGATGCCGGTTCGAGCGCCGCGCGCGGCAGCTTCGCGCGGCGTTCCGGCGGCAGCGCCTGCAGCGCGCGACGCCCGCGCAGGCCGAGGAAATATTCGCGGATAAACGGATGATCGACGCCCGCTGCTTGTTCGACCGGCGCGGCGACCAGCACCTTGCGATCGGCCAGCACGGCCACACGGGTGGACAGCGCGACCATCGTGTCGAGATCGTGCGTGACCATCACCACCGTCAGTCCGAGCGCGCGATGCAAAGCGGCGATCAGTTCGACGAATTCGTCGGACGCCTGCGGATCGAGACCGGCGGTCGGCTCGTCGAGAAACAGCAGTTCGGGTTCGAGCGCGATCGCGCGCGCAATGCCCACCCGCTTGATCATCCCGCCCGACAGCGCCGATGGCATCTTCGACGCGTGCTTGCACGGCAGCCCGACCATCTCGAGCTTGAGCATCACGATGTCGCGCAACAGGTCTTCTGGCACCTTGCCGAGTTCGCGCAACGGCTGCGCGATGTTGTCGAACACCGATAGCGACGAGAACAGCGCACCGCGCTGAAACAGCATGCCGGAGCGGCTGCGCATCAGGAGCGCGGTTTCGGGAGAAATCGTCGCGAGGTCTTCGCCGAACAGTTTGATCGTGCCGGACGACGGCTTTTCGAGACCGAGAATCTGCCGCACCAGCGTGGTCTTGCCCGAGCCCGAGCCGCCGACGATCGACACGATCTCGCCGCGCCGCACGTCGAAGTTCAAATGCTGGTGCACGATGTTGCGGCCGTAGCGCTTGGTGATGTCGATGACCTCGATCACCGGCTCGGCGATCTCGGGCATCGGTTGGCCGCGCACGGCCTGGGTGAGTGGCGCGATCATCCGAGCCCCACATTCTGGAAGAGAATCGCGAACACCGCGTCCGCGAGAATCACGATGGTGATCGACGTCACCACCGAGGTCGTCGTGCCTTCGCCGAGACTCTGCGAATTGGCTTTGATGCGAAAACCGAAGTGACAGCCGACGATCGCAATCAGCATGCCGAACGCGACGCCCTTGCCGAGGCCGATCCACAAGTTCGCGACCGGCACCACGCTCGGCAATGCGCGCGCGAAGTAGTTCATGTCGATACCGAGTACGATCTTCGCAGCGAGCGCGCCGCCGGTCAAAGCAATGATGTTGGTCCACATCACGAGCAGCGGCATCGCCACGCCGAGCGCGACCACCCGCGGCAAGATCAGTCGCAGCCCGTGCGGAATGCCCATCACGCGCATCGCGTCGAGTTCTTCGGTGACGCGCATCACGCCGATCTGCGCGGTGATCGCCGAGCCCGAGCGGCCCGCCACCAGAATCGCCGACAGGACCGGTCCCAGTTCGCGAATCACCGACAAGCCAAGAATGTTGACGATGTACTGGTTAGCGCCAAAAAGCCGCAGTTGCTGTGCGGACAGATAGCTGAGCACGATACCGATCAGGAACGCGACCAGCGCGGTGATCGGCAGCGCCTTGCTGCCGGCGTTGTAAACGTTCGCGGAGATTTCGGTCCACGGCGTGATTTTCGGGTTGCGCAGGATCGCCAACAGATCCAGCACCACGCGCCCAAACATCGCGACGCCGCCGTACAGATGCTCGAAGAAGGAGAAAATCGCCAGACCGAGGCGCGTGAACGGATCGAACTTGACCACCGGTTCGACTTTTTCGCGCGCGGTGTCGAGCAGGGCAATGCGTTCGAAGATGTCGCGTTGCGTATCGGTGAGCGTGGTGTCGGCGGGCATCTTGCGGCCCCACACGCGCCACAGCGCCTGGCCGCCGACGTGGTCCATCCGGTCGATCCGCGACAGGTCCCACTGGCCGATGCCTTCGGCGCCGATTAGCGAGCGCAACTGCGGAATCACGTGGCCGGTGGAGCGGTCGCGCGCGAGCGCAAGCGCCGTCCACTGGCCCGAGAGCCGGACGATCTTGCCTTGGCTGCCAGCCGCGACTTCAAGGCCGGGCGGAGTGTCGTAGTTCAAGGATCGCTGGAATCTGGTTATCGGATTAAGGGCCATTGTAGCGAAGGCGCGAGCGATGGACCGTCCTCGCGAGGCTTCCAGTGTTCGCTATCGCTACAATATGAAGATGAACGCTTCCAAGACCCCACCCCAAGCCGCTGCGACGAATGAATGGCGCATCGACCGTGAGCGCGCCGTCGCGTTGTTCGGCCCGCACGCGCATGACTGGCCGATCGAAATCGTCGAGGAAACCGGCTCGACCAACGCCGACCTGATGACGCGCGTCAAAGCGCTGCCGCGCAAAGCCGGTGCGCTGCCGCGGCCGATCGTGCGGGTCGCGTATCTGCAAACCGCCGGCCGCGGCCGCCGTGGTCGGCCCTGGTACGCCGAGCCGGGCAATGCGCTGCTGTTTTCGGTGGCGTGCGTGCTGCCGCGTCCGCTGGAAGGACTGGCGGGTTTGAGCCTCGCCGTTGGCGTGGCGCTGGTCGACGGACTGCGCGCGCTGCCGGTCGCGGGACCCGGCCAGATCGCGCTGAAGTGGCCCAACGACGTGCTGCTCGAAGGCGACAAGCTGGCCGGCATCCTGATCGAAACCGCCTGGAGCACCGACGAAGCGAGCGCGGTGGTGATCGGCATCGGCACCAACGTGAAGGGTGCGGACGAACTCGCCGCCAAGGTCGGCGCCCTGAACGCCGACGTGCCGCCCCAGGCGCGCGGCACGGCGCCGACCGCGCTGCAACGCGCACTGCCTAACGCGAACCTCACCGACACGCTCGCCGCGGAACTGAACGCGCTCGAACCGGCGTTGCAGCGCTTCGGCGCCGAAGGCTTCGCGCCGTTCCAGCCGCGCTGGAACGCGGTGCATGCTTACGCGGGCCGCGAAGTGGTGCTGCTCGAGCAGGGCGAAGAACTTGCGCGCGGCGTGGCGGCTGGCGCCGACGAACGCGGTCAGTTGCTGCTCGACACGGCTGCGGGCCGTCAGACCATCGCGACCGGCGACGTCTCGCTGCGTCTGGCCGACGGTGCTGCATGACGAGCGGCGCGCCTTATCTGTTGATCGACGCCGGCAATAGCCGCATCAAATGGACGCTGGTGCAGCAGGACGGCACGCAGAGCGCGGCCGGCGCCCTCGCGCATGGCGGCGCGGATCAACCCGACTGGTCGAATTTGCCGATACCCGGCGGCGCATGGTTATCGAACGTCGCAGGCGAGACGGTGGCAGCGCGGATCGGCGCGTTGCTGGACGCGCATTGGCCGCAACTGCCGCTTACGACGATCCGCGCGTGCGCGCAGCAATGCGGCGTGACCAATAGCTACACGACGCCAGATGCGCTCGGCAGCGACCGCTGGGCCGGCCTGATTGGCGCGCACGCGGCATTTCCGGGCGAGCATCTGTTGATTGCGACTTTCGGCACGGCGACCACGCTGGAAGCGTTGCGTGCGGACGGCTGCTTTGTCGGCGGATTGATTGCGCCGGGCTGGACGCTGATGATGCGTTCATTGGGCGAGCACACCGCGCAACTGCCGACGCTCGACGCCAACGCCGCGCGCGGCCTGCTCAACGATGACGACGCACCCGACGGCGAGCGTCGCGGTCCGTTCTTCGCGACCGATACCCCGCGTTCGTTGTCGGCGGGCTGCACGTTGGCGCAAGCGGGTTTGATAGAGCGGACGTGGCGCGACTTGCAGGACGAGTGGTGCGTGCCGGTGCGGCTGGTGGTGAGCGGAGGGGCGGCTGACGAAGTGACAGCCGCGCTGAAAGTGCCGCATACTCGCCACGATTCGCTGGTGCTGTCTGGACTCGCGCTGATTGCTGCCGAGAGCGCGACGGTGCGGGACGCCTGAACTGCGGCCATAGAAATGGTGGCTCAACTTCTGGACGGGGAATATTAACGATGCTGCGCTGGCTGATAGCCATATTGTTTCTTGCCAACATGCTGGCATTCGTCGCGATGCGCGGCGTATTCGGCCCGACGCCTACAGCCGGCGGACGCGAGCCGAACCACCTGAACCGCCAGGTTCATCCGGAGTGGTTGAAGATGAAACCCGTGACAGCAGCCGAAGCCGCCGACCAGCCGATAGTGGGCGGCCCGGCGCCCACGGCGCCGATTGCGGCGTCGACTTTGCCGCAGTGAAGGCACGCAAAGGCAGGGAGAGGCAACACCGTAGGCATACGAACAACAAGCGCCACGGGGAAAAAACCACTCACGCTTGTGTCCGAACCTTCTTCAACAGGGCGGTAGTGGAGCGATCATGCTCGAAGGGAATAGCCAAAGCCTTCCCACCCCATCCCCGCACAATCGCCGACTCCGGCAAAGCATCCATATCGTAATCACCGCCTTTAACGAGCACATCCGGCCGCAGCGCCGAAATCAACTCGACGGGCGTCTGCTCACCAAAGCAAACCACATAATCGACGCTCTCGAGAGCAGCGAGCAAAGCCATCCGGTCGGCCTCATTGTTGATAGGCCGATCATCCCCTTTCCCGAGCATGCGAACAGAAGCATCACTATTCACGCCAACGATGAGACAAGCGCCGAGAGCCTTGGCATCGGCAAGATAAGTCACATGCCCGCGATGCAGAATATCGAACACACCGTTGGTAAAAACAACCGGCGCCGGCATGGAAGAACGAAGCCCAACAAGCGCATCGCGCGTAAAAATCTTGCGTTCGAAATTAGCAGCCATGACGGAGTCAGAAAGAAAAAAGAAGTGTCGCCACAATACACGCCGAACGGCATGAAGCAAAACGGCCCAGCAAGCTCACGCCTGCCGGGCCGTTCTTAAAGCCAACAAACCAGCTCGCGGCGCCAATGCCAACGAACCGGAATACCGTCAGGCCGGTTGTTCAGCCGACTTCTGATCAGCCTGCAACCTCGCGACCACTTCCTTGCGATAGCGGTTCAATTCCTGCGCTGTAGTGAACGTGCGCTCGAACAGAATCGACAGGTTGTGCAGAATCCGTTCGACCACCTTCTTTTCCCAGCCGTCGTCGAAACGGATTTGCTCGTCGAGCCAACGTTCGAGCCATTCCGGATCCGGCAGACGCGATTGGATCGTGTCGCGCGGGAACAGCGCCTGATTCACGTGCAGGTTGGTGGGATGCAGCGGCTTTTCAGTGCGGCGCGCCGATGCCATCAAGACGCCGATCTTGGCGAACGCGGCACGCGCGATATCGCCGGTTTGCGCCATCGCTTTCTTCATGTAGCGCAGATAGGCGCCGCCATGCCGCGCTTCGTCGCGCGAAATGGTTTCGTAGATGGCCTTGATGACGGGCTCGGTATGCCATTCGGCTGCGCGGCGATACCAGTGATTCAGGCGGATTTCGCCGCAGAAGTGCAGCATCAGCGTTTCGAGCGGCGGCGCCGGATCGAATTCGAAGCGCACGGCGTGCAGCTCTTCTTCGGTCGGGCACATTTCCGGCTTGAAACGGCGCAGATACTCCATCAGCACCAGCGAGTGCTTCTGTTCCTCGAAGAACCACACGCTCATGAACGCGGAGAAATCGCTGTCGTGATGGTTGTCGCGCAGGAACATTTCCGTGGCGGGCAACGCCGACCATTCGGTGATCGCGTTCATCTTGATCGTCGCGGCCTGCTCGTCGGTCAATAGCGACGCATCGAACTTGTCCCAGGGAATGTCTTTCTCCATGTCCCATCGAACGGATTCGAGCGATTTATAAAGTTCCGGATAAAGCATGGTGTTCATAGTCCCACCCCTGTTCTGCACATACTGTCTGTGTCTGTTACTACTTACGTGTAGCACTTTTGCTTACGACGAACGAAACGCACCGTTTGTCGGCCAATTCTTCAATTTTACGCGGTAATCGGCCGCCTGGAGGCACCGGGCAGCAAAGAGGTTCTGGGTGTTTGCGCGGCGGCGACAACCATAGGTTATGCGCTGCGCGGCCAACCGTGGGTGAGGGATACCCTGTGCCTGAGGTCGAGCCAGTTTGCGATGAAAACCGCACCGTCCAGCCCTACGCCGGTTGTGCCGGCGGCGAATGGAGCAAGGGCGGCTGGATTGGTTGTTTTTCAGCGCACGCCCAAAAGCCAAATAAAGCTTTCATAATCATAGCACGCTGACTTTACGGAATCCGCGCGGTTAGCGCCGCAATCCCTGTGCCAAATTGACCAGCCTCAATAAAACCGGCAATTAAGCGAGTGTGACCGGCGATCATGGTCAAAATCGTGACAGGCGGCGAATTCACGTTCATTTGCGCCGCCTGTGTACGGCTCCTGCCGGCCCATTGCATTCCCGCTGTCAAATGGACTTTTTGGTTGCTCGCGGGCTGGCAGTCGAACTGCTTGCCCGCTTGGCGGACGACGGCGCCCGTTTCGCCGCGGGACGTTTTGCAGCAGCTTCGGCCTTGCTTCCCGCTTTCGCCGACGCCGCTTGCTCGTTCGTTTCCGCTTCGTCCGGCGACGCCGCCGCGGTCCCGCTTGCCGCGCCTGCGCTTGCGACGCCCGGCTGCGTTATCGCGAACTGGGCAATCTGATTGAATTGCGATTGCAGCAGATCCCACCAGGCGGAGGCGTCGAAGGGCGGCGTTGCGGCGGTATCGGCAGTGTCGGTGTCGGATTCGGCGCTTCCCGACGAAGCGTCGCTCGCTGCACCCGAGGCGCTGGACGACGCCGAATGCGACCAGCCTGCCGCCGGGGCCGGCGCCGGCCCCGGCGCAGCCGCCGCCGAAGCCGGCTGCGACATCGACGACTGCGCGAACGCGCCGAACGCACGCAGGGTAGCGAGCGTCGCGCGCTGCACTTCGAGCGCCTGAATGGCGGACTGCAGCATGCTCAGATTCAGCTTGAGCCATTGCTCGACCGCGCGCATGTCGGTGATGCGCTTGTCGAGCTCTTCGACGTTGGTGAGCGGCGCCATCATGTCGGACATCATCGACAGCGACGGCCCGAGCCCGCCGGCAGGCTGCGCGCCAGAAAAGGCCGAGCCGAACGGCGAAAGACGCATCATGCCCCACATGCGCTCGAGCATTTCAGCGGGCGGAAAACCGGGAAAGCCGGGAAAGGGCGGCGTGGAGCCAGGTGTATCGGTCATGCTTGTCGCCTCGCTGCAGAAAGGGAAGGAAGTAGCGCCATCCCGCGCTCCTCTGATTCGATCATACCGCGCGCCGCGCTGTGCCCGCGCTTCGTTTGGGCCGTTATTCGGCCGGTTTCAGCCTGTTGTTCGGTCCGTTCCACGGATCCGCGCCGCCGAAATCCGGCGCGCGCCGCTCACGCAGCGAACTCACGCCTTCGCGCACATCCGGCCCGGCAAAACCCATGAATTCCAACGCCAGCGACGTATCGAACGCCGGCCCTGCCGAGCGCAGCCAGTTGTTCAACGCGTACTTGGTCCAGCGAATGGCCGTTTGCGAACCGTTGGCCAGTTTCTGCGCGACTTCGAATGCCTTCGGCCGCAGATCGTTTTCGTCGACGGCCAGCGACACCAGCCCGATTCGCTCCGCCTCTTCGCCGCTCACCGGCTCACACAGCAGCAGGTAGTACTTCGCCTTCGCCATGCCGCACAACAACGGCCACACGATTGCCGCGTGATCGCCGGCGGCGACGCCCAACCGCGTATGTCCGTCGATGATGCGCGCCGCCTTCGTCGCGATCGAGATATCGGCGAGCAGGCCGGCCACGAGCCCGGCGCCGACCGCCGGTCCGTGCATCGCCGAGACGATCGGCTTGCTGCAATTGATCACGTTGTAGACGAGATCGCGCGCCTCGCGCCAGACTCGCGCGCGCACGTCGAAATCGGTCGCCATGTCTTCGACCAGTTGCAGGTCGCCGCCCGCTGAAAAGCCTTTGCCCTCGCCGCGAATGATCGCGACGCGCGTGTCGGGGTCCCGGTCGATATCGCGCCAGATTTCGGCAAGTTCGAAGTGCATACGCGCGTTGGCCGTCGCGAGCCCGCTCCTGTTCGCGCCTTCGCCGCTCATCACGACCTCCAGCACGCCGTGCGGATGGCGGTGCAATTGCAGCGACCGGTAGTGCGCGTAAAAAGGATCGTTGCTGTGTTGTGCTTGAGACATGGTGAGCAATCCGTCTATCGGTATGTCCGTTAAAAGGCCGCGCGCATCAGGCGCAACGTCAGCGCGGCTGATAAACCCACTTGGCATTCAGGATCTCGACCATCACGCGCGCGCGCTGATCGAGCCCGAGGTGATCGGTTGCACTCATGTTGACCACGCCGTTGGTGTTCGCGAGCGCGCGCGTGGCTTCCAGCGCATCGCGCAGCGCGCGGCGAAATTCCGGCGTGCCGGGCGCGGCCTGTGTGAGGGCGATCGGCACCGCGTTGCCGAGCAGCATGCCCGCGTCCCACGTGTACGAACCGAACGCCGACACGCTGCCCGCCCCGCGCAGTGCCTCGAAGCGCGCGATGTAATCGAGCGCGAGACGCTTGGCCGGATGGTCCACCGGCAATTGCGCGGCGACCAGCACCGGGCTGGCGGGCAGGAAAGTGCCGTTGCAATCGGCGCCGCACACGCGCAGGAAGTCGTTATTGCCGACGCCGTGATTGTGATAAATCAATCCTTTGAAGCCGCGCTCCCTGAGCGTCTTCGGCGGCAATGCGGCGGGCGTGCCGGCCGCGCCCACCACCACTGCATCGGGTTTGGCCGCGAGGATCTTGAGGACCTGACCGGTGACGCTCGGATCGGTGCGATTGAAACGCTCGCTCGCCACCATGTTGATGTGGTGCAGTTGCGCGAATTTCGCGACCTCGGTGTAGAACGTCTCGCCAAGCGCGTCGGCCTGGCCGATGAATGCGAACGTTTTGACGCCGTGCGCGCTGGCGTGCCCGGCAATCGCCGAAGCCATCATCGCGTCGGTTTGCGGGGTCTTGAATACCCAGTGGCGCTTCGCATCGACCGGGTCGATGATTTTCGCCGACGACGCCAGCGAGATCATCGGCGTTTCACCGTCGGCGACCACGTCGATCATGGCCAGCGAATTCGGCGTGATCGACGAACCGATGATCACGTCGACGCGATCTTCGGAAATCAGCTTCTTGGTGTCCTGCACAGCCTGGGTGGTGTCGGACGCATCGTCGAGCACGATGTATTCCACTTTTTGACCGCCGAGCTGTTTGGGCAGCAGCGTGGCGGTGTCGCGCGCGGGAATGCCGAGCGAAGCGGCCGGCCCGGTCAGCGACAGCACGAGGCCGATCTTCACCTGCGCGAGGGCGATGCCCGGCAACGCCGCGCCCAGCACGGCAGCAAGGCCGGCGAGCCGATGCCGCAGTTTCGTTGCATGCAAGCTCGATGCGCGAGCACGCCGGGTTTCAGGACGTCGGGGCGCCGGCTCAGTCGACTCAAATCGCGGCATGCTGTCTCCTCCCGTTGGTTTTTCGTTTTGACGTACTGCCGACATACTGCCGACGTACTGCTTATCTGCTGCTCCGCGCCTGTCCCGCAATGGACGGCGGCCAGCTACCCCAGGCTGCCGCCGCGCCAGTCAGTGTAGCGGCGCGCTCTTGCGGCGGCATCGGGCGAAACCCTTTCGTATGCGCGGAGCCTTGCGCGGAGGGCGGCCCGACACCGCATTCCGCACAAATCCTGTGCGTCAGTCCAGCGGCGCGATGCCCTGGTCGATCGCGCCGAAAATCGACTTGCCCGCTTCGTCGAACATCTCGATCTTCACCGTTTCGCCGTATTTCATGAACTCGGTCTGCGGCGCGCCGTGCTCGATGGTTTCGAGGCAGCGCTTCTCGGCGATGCAGCAATAGCCGCGTTTCGCGTCCTTGTTCGACACCGTGCCCGACCCGACGATCGCGCCGGCGCGCAGATTGCGCGTTTTCGCCGCGTGCGAGATCAACTGGCCGAAGTGGAACACCATGTCGGTGCCGGCGTCCGGCTGGCCGACCTTCTTGCCGTTCCAGTGGACGATCATCGGCCGGTGCACGCGGCCTTCGCGCCAGTGTTCGCCGAGTTCGTCGGGTGTCACGGCGACCGGCGCGAACGCGCTCGCCGGCTTGCTCTGGAAAAAGCCAAAACCCTTCGCGAGTTCCGCAGGGATCAGATTGCGCAATGAAACGTCGTTGACCAGCGTGATCAGGCGCACGCCTTTGAGCGCCTGCTCGGGCGTGGCGCCCATCGGCACGTCGGCGGTGATCACGGCGACTTCCGCTTCGAAGTCGATGCCGAATTCTTCCGATGCGCACAGCACGTCGTCCTTCGGGCCGATGAAGTCGTCGCTGCCGCCCTGATACATCAGCGGGTCGGTCCAGAATTCCGGCGGCATGTCCGCGCCGCGCGCGCGCCGCACCAGTTCGACGTGATTCACGTACGATGAACCGTCGGCCCACTGGAACGCGCGCGGCAGCGGCGCCATGCATTCCTTCGCGTCGAACGGGAAGGCGTTGCGGGCGCGCCCCTGATTGAGCGACTCGTACAGGTCCTGCAGTTGCGGCGCGTAGAAGGCCCAGTCGTCGAGCGCGCGCTGCAGCGTGGGCGCGATCGCGTCGGCGATCGCCGCGGTGTGCAGGTCGCGGGACACGACGATCAGTTGGCCGTCGCGCGTGCCGTCCTTCAGCGTGGCAAGTTTCATAGGGAATGAGCCGTATTGGTGACGATAGAGAGAATCTATTCTACGATGGTGAATCGTCGCGGCCCAAGCGCCGCTGCCCGGCCGCCGCTTGTGGGCCGCGGCGGCTCGGCTGCCCTGCTCGTTTTCCGACCGTCTTTTGAACGCGCTCCGTGCGTCCCGCTCATGCCTCCAATTGCCCGCCCCGGCGCGATCCGCACCGACGCCGACCCAGCTGAACTGCTCGACCGCGCTGAATCCGCGGATTCCGCCGACGACGAAACCGTCGAGGCCAGCGAGGAAAAGCTGCGCTCGGGCATTCAGTCGATCGAAGTCGGTTTCAGGCTGCTCGACGTGCTGACCCACGAACCGCGCGCGATGATGCTGCGCGATCTGGCGCAGCGCGCCGGCATGAGTCCGGCCAAGGCGCATCGCTATCTGGTGAGTTTTCTGCGCCTCGGCGTGGTCGCGCAGGATCCGCTTTCGGGCCGCTACGAACTGGGCGGTTTCGCATTGCAATTGGGACTCGCGCGGCTCGCGCGTGTCGACGGCGTGAAGCTGGCGCGCATCGCGCTTGCCGAACTGCGCGACCGGCTCGATCTGACGGTCGGCATCGCGGTGTGGGGCAATCAGGGGCCGACGATGGTTCACTGGATGGAATCGAGCCACCCGGCCAAGGCGTCGCTCAGGCTCGGCGACGTGATGCCGCTGCTCAGTTCCGCCACCGGCCTGCTGTTTGCCGCCTATCTGCCGCCCAGCAAGACCGCCGCGATGCTGGAGCGCGAGCTGGCCGATTCGCGCCGCTCGTCGCACGCCGGCGGACCACGCACGCGGGAAGAAGTCGAACGGGTATTGGCCGACGTGCGGCAACACGAAGCGGCACGCGTCGAAGGCATGTTGCTGCCGACTATCCACGCATTCTGCATGCCGGTGTTCGACTCGACCGGCGATCTCGCGCTCGGCCTGATCGCGCTCGGCCATGAAGGTGCGTTCGACATCAGTTGGGGCGGCGAGATCGATACGGCGATGCGCGAATGTGCGCAAAAACTGTCGTATGAGCTGGGGTATAGTGCGGCGCCGCGCTGAAACACTGCAATCACCTTCCGTCTGCCAGAACTCACTTGCCGATGTCCTCACCCCCCATCACACGCCGCTCCGATCGCACGCAGCCTGTCGCCGCGCGCCGCGGTGTGCGCACGTGGCGCTGGACGGCAGTGCTGGTAGTGGTAGCCGTCCTGCACTGGATCGCCGCGCAGTGGGTCGAGCGCAACAGCGCGACGCTGAATGCATCGGACAAGGAGCATATTCCCATGCAGGTCGCGCTGCTGACGCCCGAACGCATCGAGCGCCAACCCGCCGGCGCCGCGCCGCAACCGCGGCCGGCCGCACCGGCGCATAAGGCAGCCGTCAGGAAGCCGCGCGAACATGTGCTGACCGCTACGCGGCCAGGAGCGGAAGCGCCCGCTTCCCCTAAGGCTGCGTCGGATGCTGCAGCGAGCGCACCGGCCGCGGCAAGTAGCGCCAACGCAAGCGCAGCCGGCCCGGCCAGCGCGCCCGCCGCAGCGAGTGCGCCCCAAGCTTCACCCGGCGTGAAATTCTCCGTCCCGCCTTCGGGCGAACTGCAATACGACACGTTTTACAACGGCGTGCGCAACCAGCCCGGCACGATCCACTGGACCAGCGACGCCCAGCGCTACGAAATGGTCGTATCCGTGCCGTTACCGTTCGTCGGCACGTTTGTTTATTCGAGCCACGGCCGCATCGACGCGTTTGGCCTCGCCCCCGAGCAGTATGTCGAGAAGCGCGGCCGCCGGGCCGAAGACGTGTCGGTCTTCAATCGCACCGCCAAACAGATCGCGTTCACGCGCACCCCGGCGACGCTGCCGCTGCCCGACGGCGCGCAAGACCGCTTCAGCATGGTGATGCAGCTTGCCAGCCTGGTGCGCGGCGATCCCGGCGCGTATCAGCCTGGCGTGACGCGACAGTTCTTCGTCATCGATAACGACAGCGGTGAGAACTGGCCGGTCGAGACCATCGGCGATGAGACCATCCGCACCGCGCAGGGCTACCTCGATACGCGCCATTTCAAACGGCTGCCTCGCCACGACGGCGATCGGCGCCGCATCGACGTGTGGCTCGCGCCGTCGCTCGGCTGGCTGCCTGCGCGAATCATGCAGACCGAGCCGAACGGCACGCAAATCGAACTGGTGTGGCGCGGCAAGCTCGATGCGGCGAGCGTCGGCGGCTCGGCCGGCAACACGAACAACAGCAGCAACGGTTCGCCTGACAATTCGGCAAACGCCACGCCGCCTGCGGCACCGGCGAATACGCCCGAAGCCCCGCCCGCTTCACCGTTCAATCCGAGCGATTCCAGCAACCCGCCCGAAAAGCCCTGACCGCCCGCAGGGTCTTGAAACGGTCGAGCAAATTGGCGGCGCGCTTACCTGGCGGCGTGCTCACGCATACGTTGTCAGAAGGCGACGCTCCCGCGCGCGAAGCACTGCGCGATTTCGACGTACGCAGTAAGCTGGGGGCGTTGCATCTTCCCACCCTCGCGGTGGCGGGCCGTCACGACACGGGCACGCCACCGGCTGCTACGCGGGCAATAGCAGACGCCATCGAGGGCGCACGGTTCGAACGGCGCGAAGCCGCTCAGCTTGCGCCGTTCGGGCAATCTCACCGTTTTGCTGCACTGCTTGAAACGTTTCTTGCAAGGCCGGTCTAACCGGTAGGTCCGGGACTTTTAGAAGCATCAACCCGGACCCACCCCTTGAATTCCACACCATACGCTCCACCTATGGCGCAGGAACGGCCAGGAGCCAACGGAAATAAGGAGTGTCGCCATGCAAATGATCTACAACAGCCCCAACTATTGTGTCGTCGAGTTTCCGCCGCAGGAAGGTCTGCTGGCCATGAAGTCCGGTGGCTACGAGATCGTCGACAAGAACATGCAGCGCGAAATCTACATTGACGGTGCAATGGCGGCGCGCTTTCGCGAGCACGTGCAAAAACTGATCGAAGAGGAACCGTCGCTGGACGAAGTAGACGAATTCCTCGGCCAGTTCGACAGTCTGATGCATCAACCGGTGATTCTTCACTAACCTCGAGGTTTGGCGTAACGGTTTGGCGACATACATCGACCGCGCCGCCCGGCCCACCCGGCGGCCTTAACAAGACGGTCAGCTTCGATAGAACGGCCCAGCAGGCTTTTGCTTCGCTGGGCCGTTTTGTTTCCTCGTTTTGTTTCCTCGTTTTGTTTCCTCGTTTTGTTTCCTCGTTTTGTTTCGCTTCCCTGCGTTTTCGGGCATTTTCGTGCGTTCTGGTCGTCAGGCGGACGAACCTGCCTCGCCCAGGGCGGTTGCGCCGTCCGCGCCCGGCGGAACCGCCCCGTAGCGGCTACAATGACAGGTTTCCCGAAAAAGCCGGCGCAAGCCCACGTCCGCCATGAACCAGCCTGCTCAAACCGCCACGCCAGTCCGCCCTGACGCCGCCTATACGCGCGGCGCGGCGCTGCCCGCGCTGCTCAAGTCGCGCATCCTGATCCTGGACGGCGCAATGGGCACGATGATCCAGCGCTACAAGCTCGACGAAGCCCGCTACCGCGGCGACCGCTTCAAGGACTACGGCCGCGACATCAAGGGCAACAACGAGTTGCTGTCGATCACGCAGCCGCAGATCATCCGCGAGATCCACGAGCAATATCTCGAGGCGGGCGCGGACATCATCGAGACCAACACCTTCGGCGCCACCACGGTCGCGCAGGCCGACTACGGGATGGAAGACCTCGCGATCGAAATGAACCTCGAATCGGCGAAGCTGGCGCGCGCCGCCTGCGACAAGTATTCGACGCCGGACAAGCCACGCTTTGTCGCCGGCGCGATCGGACCGACGCCGAAAACGGCGAGCATTTCTCCCGATGTGAACGATCCGGGCGCGCGCAACGTGACTTTCGACGAACTGCGCGCGGCGTACTACGAACAGGCGAAAGCGCTGCTCGACGGCGGCGCCGATCTGTTTCTCGTCGAAACGATCTTCGACACGCTCAATGCGAAAGCCGCGCTGTTCGCGCTGGATGAACTCTTCGAAGACACCGGCGAGCGTCTGCCGATCATGATCTCGGGCACCGTCACCGACGCATCGGGCCGCATTCTGTCGGGGCAAACTGTCGAAGCGTTCTGGAATTCCCTGCGTCACGCCAGGCCGCTCACATTCGGCCTGAACTGCGCGTTGGGCGCGGCGTTGATGCGTCCATACATCGCCGAACTGGCGAAGCTGTGCGACACCTACGTGTCGTGCTATCCGAACGCCGGTTTGCCGAATCCCATGAGCGATACGGGCTTCGACGAATTGCCGGCGGATACGTCGGGATTGCTGAAGGAGTTCGCACAGGCCGGTCTCGTGAATATCGCCGGTGGCTGCTGCGGTACGACGCCGGAGCATATTGCGGCGATTGCCAGGGCGCTGGCCGAAGTCAAGCCACGTCAATGGCCGACTCAGTATCGCGACGCAGCCTGAGTCCGGCGGCTCGATCCTGACCCGCCGCTCTTGCGCTACCGAAACAGACGCACCCAATCGCACGCAACCCGTACGCAACCCCGCACGCAATCGAACCGCACACACGCCATGACCGATCACACCATGCGCCTTTCCGGCCTCGAGCCGTTCAACGTCACGTCCGGGACGCTCTTCATCAACGTCGGTGAACGCACCAACGTGACCGGCTCGAAGGCGTTCGCGCGAATGATCCTGAACAACCAGTTCGACGAGGCGCTCGCCGTCGCGCGCCAGCAGGTCGAGAACGGCGCGCAGGTCATCGACGTCAATATGGACGAGGCGATGCTCGATTCGAAAGCCGCCATGGTGCGCTTCATGAATCTGATCGCATCGGAGCCGGACATCGCGCGCGTGCCGATCATGATCGACTCGTCGAAGTGGGAAGTGATCGAAGCGGGCCTGAAGTGCGTGCAAGGCAAGGCGATCGTCAACTCGATCTCGCTGAAGGAAGGCGAAGCGGCGTTCCGTCATCACGCGAACCTGATTCGCCGCTACGGCGCGGCCGCCGTGGTGATGGCGTTCGACGAACAAGGCCAGGCCGACACGTTCGAACGCAAGACGCGGATCTGCAAGCGCTCGTACGATTTCCTCGTGAACGAAGTCGGCTTCCCGCCGGAAGACATCATCTTCGATCCGAACATCTTCGCCATTGCGACCGGTATCGAAGAACACAACAACTACGCCGTCGACTTCATCAACGCAACGCGCTGGATCAAGGAAAACCTGCCGTACGCGAAGATCAGCGGCGGCGTGTCGAACGTGTCGTTCTCGTTCCGCGGCAACGATCCGGTGCGCGAAGCGATTCACACCGTGTTCCTCTACCACGCGATCCAGGCGGGGATGGACATGGGCATCGTCAACGCGGGCCAGCTCGGCGTGTATGCCGATCTCGATTCGGAGCTGCGCGAGCGCGTCGAAGACGTGGTGTTGAATCGCCGCGAGGACGGCACCGACCGTCTGCTGGAAATCGCCGACAAGTTCAAGACCGGCGCCGCGAAGAAGGAAGAGAATCTGGAGTGGCGCAACCAGCCGGTCGAGAAGCGCCTGTCGCATGCGCTGGTGCACGGCATCACGAACTTCATCGTTGAAGACACCGAGGAAGTGCGCGCGAAGATCGCCGCGGCCGGCGGCCGTCCGATCAACGTGATCGAAGGCCCGCTGATGGACGGCATGAACATCGTCGGCGACCTGTTCGGCCAGGGCAAGATGTTCCTGCCGCAGGTCGTGAAGTCGGCCCGCGTGATGAAGCAGGCGGTCGCGCATCTGATCCCGTACATCGAAGAGGAAAAGAAGCTGCTCGCCGAAGCCGGCGCCGACGTGCGCGCGAAGGGCAAGATCGTCATCGCCACGGTGAAGGGCGACGTGCACGACATCGGCAAGAACATCGTGTCGGTGGTGCTTCAGTGCAATAACTTCGAAGTGGTCAACATGGGCGTGATGGTCTCGTGCAACGACATTCTCGCGAAGGCGAAGGTCGAAGGCGCGGACATCATCGGCTTGTCCGGACTGATTACGCCCAGCCTCGAAGAGATGGCCTACGTCGCATCGGAAATGCAGCGCGACGACTACTTCCGCATCAAGAAGATTCCGCTGCTGATCGGCGGCGCGACCACCTCGCGCGTGCACACCGCCGTGAAGATCGCGCCGCACTACGAAGGGCCTGTGGTGTACGTGCCGGACGCGTCGCGCTCGGTCTCCGTGGCGTCGAGCCTGCTGTCCGACGAAGGCGCGGCCAAGTATGTGGACGACCTGAAAGCCGACTACGACCGCATCCGCGATCAGCACGCAAACAAGAAAGCGCTGCCGATGGTCACGCTCGCCGAAGCCCGTGCGAACAAAACCAAGGTCGATTGGGCGAGCTACCAGCCGGTCAAGCCGAAGTTCATCGGCCGCCGCGTGTTCAAGAACTTCGATCTGAGCGAGCTGGCGAACTACATCGACTGGGGTCCGTTCTTCCAGACGTGGGATCTGGCCGGCCCCTATCCGGCGATTCTGAACGACGAGATCGTCGGCGAATCGGCGCGGCGCGTGTTTTCCGACGGCAAGTCGATGCTCGCGCGCCTGATCCAGGGCCGCTGGCTGCAGGCTAACGGCGTGATCGCGCTGTTGCCGGCCAACACGGTGAACGACGACGACATTGAAATCTATACCGACGAATCCCGCTCCGAAGTCGCACTGACGTGGCGCAACCTGCGCCAGCAAAGCGTGCGGCCTGTGGTAGACGGCGTGATGCGGCCGAACCGGTCGCTCGCCGACTTCATCGCGCCGAAGGATTCGGGCGTGGCCGACTACATCGGCATGTTCGCGGTCACGGCGGGCTTGGGCGTCGACGTGAAGGAAAAGCAGTTCGAGAAAGATCACGACGACTACAGCGCGATCATGCTGAAGGCGCTTGCCGACCGCTTCGCCGAGGCCTTCGCCGAAGCGATGCACGCCCGCGTGCGGCGCGATCTGTGGGGCTACGCAAACACCGAAACCCTCTCCAACGACGACCTGATCGCCGAAAAGTACGCCGGCATCCGTCCGGCGCCGGGCTACCCGGCCTGCCCGGACCACCTGGTCAAGCGCGACATGTTCGAGGTGCTGCAGGCCACTGAAATCGGCATGAGCGTGACCGAATCGCTGGCGATGCTGCCGGCGGCGAGCGTCTCCGGCTTCTATCTGGCGCACCCGGACAGCACCTATTTCTCGGTCGGCAAGATCGGCCAGGACCAGCTGGAAGACTACGCAAAACGCATGTCGCTGTCGAAAACGGACGCCGAACGGGCGCTGGCGCCATTGCTGTAAGCCATGCGTGGCGGGAAACCCACTATATCGGGCGAGAAAGGCTGAATATTTGCGGCAGTGTAATTTTCGGCTTTGTAAACTCTGAATTGGCTTGACCCCGCCAGACGCGGCCAAAACGCGTCGGCTTATCTAATTGCAATCGTCAACGGAGAAAATCGTATGAAGAAGCTGACGCTGTTATTGGCTGCTGTTTCGCTTGCCGCAGGCGCTTCTGTGGCGCTGGCTCAACCCGCCGCGCCGAACGGCTCCAGCGCGGTCAGTTCGTATTCGCCGCCCACAGAGAAGCACGTCAAGAAGCCCAAGAAGCAGAAAATGAAGAAGGGTGCGTCAGCGCCGATGGCTGCACCGGCGGACGCCGCCAGCCAGTAATCGGCACAGCTTGGACAGGCCGCCAGTTCAGACCTGTGACAGACAAAGAGCCCGCACGATGCGGGCTCTTTTTATTGGCACATGATTTATCGGCACATACGGCGCTGCGGCGCGAGGCATGCCGCACGCCGCGACCGGCGGGCAGGCCCGGACTCAGAGGCCCCAGACGATATCCGCGTTTTCCTTCTGCGCCGCGCGCAGCATGTCGAGGAACGGATACGCGCGCTGCGCGAGTCCCGGCGGAATCTCATGATGCTCGTGGCCCTCTTCGCCTTCGTGAAAATGACCGTCGTGCTCGGCGCGCTCCTGCTTGTCGGTACTGATGGCCGATTCGAGTTTCGTGATCGCAGTACCCAGTTCGTCGTGGGTAATGACGCCACGCTCACCCAGACGCTTGCCGACGATGCCGACAAGGTACTGCGCGAGATTCTCCAGCATCACCACGTCCGGCGCAGCGCGACATTTGAAAGTAATCAGCATGACTGTTCCCTTTTTCGTTATATAGGATCGACGCGCGAACGGCTGTACGGCCTCCGCCGGTGCGCGTTTCGTTGACTCGCCGATCAGGCGCGGCGGCCACGGCCCTTAGCGGGCATCTCATTGAACATATTAGCACCTGCTAAAATCCGTCTGGACGGAAAAGCGCGCCGCCCCACGCTGCGCGCGGCTTGCCGGAAGTGACATGGCTGGATCTGCTGCCTGCGGCCGCTGCGTGTCGCCGTGTACCGCGCCAGCCGCGGCGCAGGCAATGTGCCTGAGGCCGCGCCCGACCGGCGTGCCCGACGTATCCTGGCGGGTGCGTCGCCGCTTTCCACGCTTCTGACGAATCGGCTGCGCCTGCCGCGGCGGCCGGCGCTTCCTCTGCATCACCGGATTGCCTCACTGGACTCGCAACAAGCATGCTGCCCGCACATAAACATACCCTCGAAACACTGCTCGCCGACACGGTGAAGCAAGTTGCGCAAGCGTCCCAAGGCGCGAGCGAAGCCACGTTCGTTGCGCCCGCGATCACGCTGGAGCGTCCCAAAGTCGCCGCGCACGGCGACGTCGCCTGCAACGTGGCGATGCAACTCGCCAAGCCGCTGCGCGCCAACCCGCGCCAGCTGGCCCAACAGATCGTCGACGCGCTGCTCGCGCAGCCGCAAGCCAAGGGGCTCGTGGAAGCCGCCGAAGTGGCCGGCCCCGGCTTCATCAACCTGCGCCTCGCGGCCGCCGCCAAGCAGGCGGTGATCGCCGCCGTGTTCGCCGAAAAGAACGCGTTCGGCCGTTCGCAGCGCGATGCCGGCAAGCATGTACTGATCGAATTCGTGTCGGCCAACCCGACCGGGCCGCTGCACGTCGGCCATGGCCGTCAGGCGGCGCTCGGCGATGCGCTGTCGAACGTATTGGCCTCGCAAGGCTATGACGTGCACCGCGAGTTCTATTACAACGACGCCGGCGTGCAGATCCACACGCTCGCCGTGTCGACTCAGGCGCGCGCCCGCGGCCTCGCTCCCGGCGACGCCGGCTGGCCGGCATCGGCGTACAACGGCGAGTACATCGCCGAGATCGCGCAAGACTATCTGAACGGCGTCACCGTTGCCGCGAGCGACGGCGAGCCCGTCACGGGCGCTCGCGACATCGAAGACCTCGACGCGATCCGCCGCTTCGCGGTCGCCTACCTGCGCCGCGAGCAGGACATGGACTTGCAGGCGTTCGGCGTGAAGTTCGACCAGTACTATCTGGAGTCTTCGCTGTACAAGGAAGGCCGCGTCGAGAAGACGGTCGAGGCGCTGATCGCCGCCGGCAAGACCTATGAACAGGAAGGCGCGCTGTGGCTGCGCACCACCGACGACGGCGACGACAAAGACCGCGTGATGCGCAAGACCGACGGCACCTACACTTACTTCGTGCCGGACGTCGCCTATCACGTCGCCAAGTGGGAACGCGGCTTCACCAAGGTCATCAACATCCAGGGCTCGGACCACCACGGCACGATCGCACGCGTGCGCGCCGGCCTGCAAGGGCTCGGCATCGGCATTCCGAAGGGCTATCCGGACTACATCCTGCACAAGATGGTCACGGTGATGCGCAACGGCGAGGAAGTGAAGATCTCGAAGCGCGCCGGCAGCTATGTGACGGTGCGCGACCTGATCGAATGGTCGGGCGGCGCGACGCCGGGCTCGGAAGCCGCCGTCGATCTGATCGACGAAGAGACCATTCGCCGCGGCCGCGACGCCGTGCGCTTCTTCCTGATCTCGCGCAAGGCCGACACCGAATTCGTGTTCGACATCGACCTCGCGCTGAAGCAGAACGACGAAAATCCGGTGCATTACGTGCAGTATGCGCATGCGCGGATCTGCTCGGTCATCGCCGAGTGCAAGGTGCGCTACAACACGGACGAGAGCACGCTGGCCGGGGTGGACGTGTCGCCGCTCACCAGCGAACGCACGATGGCCTTGCTGAACAAGCTCGCCGAGTTCCCGGACATGCTGCAGCATGCCGCCGACGAACTCGCGCCGCACGCAGTCGCGTTCTACTTGCGCGATCTCGCCGGGGAATTCCACTCGTTCTACAATGACAAAGCCGAGCGCGTGCTGGTCGACGATGTGGCCGAGCGCAATGCACGCGTCGCACTGCTCGCGGCCACGCGCCAGGTGCTGGCCAACGGTCTTGCAACGATCGGCGTCTCCGCTCCCGTCAAGATGTAAGTCCTCCGGCGCGTACCGACACGATTCGCACGCGGCCGTCGTTATAATCGGCGGCCGTTCCAGGATTCTTTTTGCAGGTGATTTATACGATGGCAAAACCACGCCGCACAACAAAGCAATCGAAACAAACCGGGGGCACTTTTCTCGGCATCGTGCTGGGCCTGATCGTCGGCCTTGCGATCGCGGTAGTGGTGGCGCTGTACATCACCCGTGCGCCTACGCCGTTCGTCGCGAAGGTAGCGCCGCCGGCGGCGTCCGAATCCGGCGCAAGCCAGCCGCAATACGATCCGAACCGTCCGCTGCAAGGCAAGACGCCGGGCCAGCCGGTGCCGCAAGCCGCGCAGCCGGCGCCGCCGAACACCGCGCCAGGCCAGACCACCTCGCAGACGCAGTCGGGCATGCTGGAAGAACCGCAGATCGTCGAGGTGCCGCCGTCGAACGGTAGCGCAAACGGCAATGCGAACGGCACCGCGGTCGCGCCGACACCCGCGCAGGAAAACGGCACCGCCGCGCCGGCGAAGAAGCCGCAAGCCGGCAGCGCGCCACCCGCCACCGCGGCTACGTCGGCACCGAAGGGCACGTCGTCCACGACAGTTGCCAACATCAAGCCGGGTTCGAATGCGGCCCCCGCGCCTGGCGATGTCAATACCGGCTACTTCCTGCAAGTGGGTGCGTACAAGACAGTGGCCGATGCCGAGCAGCAGCGCGCGCGCCTCGCCTTCCAGGGCTTCGAATCGAAGGTCACGCAGCGCGATGCGGGCGGCGTCACGTACTATCGCGTGCGCATCGGGCCGTTCTCGAAGTTCGAAGACATGAATTCGAGCCGCCAGCGCCTGTCTGACGCGGGTGTGGACACCGCCGTGATCCGCTTTACGAAACAATGAGCAAACAATAATCAAACCGTGATTCGCTGTACCGCGCCGCCGCCGAACTATCGGCGCGCGGCGCGAGTCACAAGCACAACAGACAACTGATACGTCTAACGCCGAATTTGAAAGCAGTGGCGGGCATTTGCGTGGCGCCATCGCTTTACCGCCTACCTGGGTCAACACGACATGAAAAAACTGCTGAGCATTCTGTTCCTCTCGCTGGGCCTCGTCGCCGCAGCGCACGCATCGCCGAGCACTCCGGTGTCCGGCAAAGACTTCACCGTGCTGTCGGCGCCGCAGACCACCGACGCGCCGGCCGGCAAGATCGAAGTCACCGAATTCTTCTGGTACGGTTGCCCGCACTGCAACGAATTCGACCCGTACCTGGAAGCCTGGGTCAAGAAGCAAGGTCCGGACGTCGTGTTCAAGCGCGTGCCGGTCGCCTTCCGCGACGACTTCATTCCGCACTCGAAGCTGTACCACGCCGTCGACGCACTCGGCCTCGCGCAACAGCTCACACCGAAAATCTTCAACGAAATCCACGTCAACAAGAACTACCTGCTGACACCGGAAGATCAGGCCAAATTCCTCGCGAAGAACGGCGTCGATCCGAAGAAGTTCATGGACGCGTACAACTCGTTCTCGACGCAAAGCGCGCTGCAAAAAGACAAGAAGCTGATGGAAGATTACAAGATCGACGGCGTACCGACCCTGGCTGTGCAAGGCAAGTATGAAACCGGTCCGGCTGCGACCAACAGCCTGCCGGGCACGATCCAGGTGCTCGACTACCTGGTGCAGCAGGTCCGCTCCAAGAAGATGTAACGTCAAAGGCGCCGGAATGAGTTCCCCTCTGAAGGTTTTCATTACCGGCGCATCGAGTGGCATCGGTCTCGCGCTCGCCGCCGAATATGCGCGGCGCGGCGCGATTCTCGGCCTCGTTGCCCGTCGCGGCGACGCGCTCGCCGCCTTCAGGCAGTCCCATCCGCAAAACTCAGTCTCCATCTATTCCGTCGACGTCCGCGACGCCGAGGCGCTCGCCGAAGCGGCTGGGCAGTTCATCGCGCAACACGGTTTGCCGGACGTCGTGATCGCCAATGCCGGCATCAGCCGCGGCGCGGTTACCGGCCACGGCGATCTGCGCACTTTCCGCGAGGTGATGGACGTCAATTACTTCGGCATGGTCGCCACCTTCGAGCCGTTCGCCGCCGCTATGGTCGCGGCAAAGAGAGGCACGCTGGTCGGTATCGCCAGCGTGGCCGGTGTGCGCGGCTTGCCGGGATCCGGCGCGTACAGCGCATCGAAGTCGGCGGCGCTCAAGTATCTGGAGGCGTTGCGTGTCGAAATGCGGCCGTTGGGCGTCGGTGTGGTCACCATCGCGCCCGGCTACATCCACACGCCGATGACCGAGCATAACCCGTACGCCATGCCGTTTCTAATGGAAGCCGACCGCTTCGCGGTCAAGGTCGCGCAGGCGATCGAACGGCGAACCGCCTTCGCGGTGTTCCCGTGGCAGATGCGCATCGGGGCCATGCTGTTGCACGTACTGCCGCGCTGGCTCTACGACCGCGTCTTTGAACGCGCGCCGCGCAAGCCCCGCGCCGTCGCCGAGTAAAACATGCAGCCGCGTGCGGTCGATGCAGCCGGCGTCGCGCACGAATTGGCGAGTGCAGACGCGCGCATCGTCTCGCTGGTGCCGAGCATCACCGAATTGCTGTTCGCGCTGGGACTCGACAGGCAGATCGTCGGGCGCACGGGCTTTTGCGTGCATCCGCACGACAAGGTGCGGCAGGTGCGCAAAGTCGGCGGCACCAAGGCCGTAAATATCGACGCGATTCGCACGTTGTGCCCCACCCATCTAATCGTCAATATCGACGAAAACGAGCGCGATACCGTCGATCAGTTGCGAGCGTTCGTGCCGCATATCGTCGTCACCCATCCGCAGACGCCGCAAGACAATCTCTCGCTGTACACGCTGCTCGGCGCGATCTTCAACCGCGAGCAGGAAGCCCGGCGCTTGAGCGCGGCGCTCGAAGCGCGCCTGCGCGAAGCCGCGGCGCATGCGTTCCCCGCTCAGAACGTGCTGTATCTGATCTGGCGCGAACCATGGATGACGGTCGCGCGCGACACCTACATCGCCGCGATGCTGCGGCTCGTGAACTGGCGGACACTGCCTGACGTGCACGGCGGAGCGGCAGGCGCCGCGCGCTACCCCACACTGGACTTCGACCGCGCGCCGTGGCTTGCCGAGGTCGACCGCATCCTGCTTTCCAGCGAGCCGTATCGCTTCACGCAGGCCCATTGCGACGCGCTGAAACGCGATCCGCGGCTGGCCGGCAAGCGCATCGAGTTGATCGATGGGGAACTGGTGTCGTGGTACGGCGTGCGCGCGATCGAAGGCATCGGCTATTTGCTGCGCCGCGCCGCTGCGGCATGAGGTGGGATATGAATATGTGGATTAAGTTGTTGTCGCCGCAACCACCCTTCGATAAGCTTTCGCGAAGGCCGAGGCGCGCGGGGATTGGCCGGTAATGCAGCACCGCAGCACCCAAACCATGCGCCAGCGCCGGAAACGTATCACAATAAAGACGGCGGCCACCGGCTAGCCGTCGCCCGTCACCGGAACATAACCACACAACCAGACGCACTGCCTGACTGCGCTCGTTATGGGAGATCTTATGCGCTTCAAACTGCTCGCAGCCGCCGTACTGTTCACGGCGCCCGCGCTCGTGCTCGCCAAACCGCTGACCGTCTGTACCGAGTCGAGCCCGGATGGCTTCGATGTCGTGCAGTTCAATTCGCTGGTGACGACCAACGCGTCGGCCGACGTGATCTTCAATTCGCTGGTCTCGTACGACGAGGCCGCGAAGAAAGTGGTGCCGGCGCTCGCCGACAAATGGGACGTGAGCGCCGACGGCCTCACCTACACGTTCCATCTGCGCCCGAACGTGCAGTTCCAGACCACCGACTACTTCAAGCCCACCCGCGCACTGAACGCCGACGACGTCGTCTTCACGTTCGACCGCATGCTCAACGACAGCAATCCGTGGCACAAGGTGGCGGGCGCGAGCGGCTTCCCGCATGCGCAATCGATGGGTTTGCCGAAACTGATCAAGGCCATCAGCAAGGTCGACGACAACACCGTCAAGTTCGAACTGAACGCGCCGGACGCGACCTTCGTGTCGATCCTGACGATGGGCTTCGCGTCGATCTATTCCGCCGAATACGCCGACCAGTTGCTCAAAGCCGGCAAGCAGGTCGATCTGAACTCGAAGCCGGTCGGCACGGGTCCGTTCGAGCTGAAGAGCTACACGAAAGACGCGGTGATCCGCTACGACGTGAATCCGGCCTACTGGGGTCCGAAGCCGAAGATCGACCGCCTGATCTACGCGATCACGCCAGACGCGACCGTGCGCGCGCAGAAGGTGAAGGCGGGCGAATGCCAGATCGCGTTGTCGCCGAAGCCGCAGGATCTCGCCGAAGCGAAGAGCGACAAGTCGCTCGCCATCGTGCAGACACCCGCCTTCATGACGGCGTTCGTCGCGCTGAATACGCAGAAGAAGCCGCTCGACAACCAGAAGGTCCGTGCCGCGCTGAACATGGCGTTCGACCGCTCCACGTACCTGAAGGCGATCTTCGACAACACCGCGACGCCGGCCGTCAATCCGTATCCGCCAAACACGTGGAGCTACGACAAGGGCGTGAAGGCGTGGCCGTACGATCCCGCGAAGGCGAAGAAACTGCTCGCGGACGCGGGCTATCCGAACGGCTTCGACACGACGATCTGGGTGCGTCCGAACGGCAGCGTGCTGAATCCGAATCCGAAGGCCGGCGCCGAACTGCTGCAAGCAGACTTCGCGAAGATCGGTGTGAAGGCCGACGTGAAGGTGATCGAATGGGGCGAGCTGATCAAGCAGGCCAAGCAGGGCCAGCATGACACGCTGTTCATGGGCTGGGCCGGCGACAACGGCGATCCGGACAACTACCTGTCGCCGCTCTTCAGCTGCAACGCGGTGAAGTCGGGCATCAACTTCGCGCGCTTCTGCGATCAGGATCTGGACAAGCTGATCGCCGACGGCAAGGCCACGCCGGATCAAGCCAAACGCGCGAAGGCGTATGAACAGGCGCAGCAGATCATTCACGATCAGGCGCTGTGGATTCCGCTGGGCTATCCGACCGCCGCGGCGATCACGCGCACGAGCGTGAGCGGTTATCACGTGAGTCCGTTCGGACGGCAAAGCTTTGCGACTGTGGCGGTGCAGTAAAACGGTGCAATAAAGCGGTACATCAGGTGTCAGCCACACCACAAAAAAAGCCCGGTTGCGAAAGCACCGGGCTTTTTTTATCTACCGACGAACGTGATCACGTCGAAAACCGGATCACGCCATCCGCATCATGCGTGCGCTTCAATTCACCCGCGAGCCACAGCAGATGCAAGTGAGCCAACGCCTCGCCCATCGCAAACGTCATCTGGTGAATATCGAGTTCGCGCCTGAACATCAGCGGCACGATGTCCGCCGCGCTCTGCGGCTTCTGCGCGCACGCCTCGCGCACTTCGGCCAGACGCGCGTCGTGATGCTCGCGCAATTGCGTAATGCGCGTGCGCACGCCGCGAAACGGCTTGCCGTGCGACGGCAGCACGAGCGTGTCCTCGGGCATCGTTTCATAGCGGTCGAGCGATTCGAGGTACAGCGCGAGCGGCGAGCCTTCCGGCTCCATGTCGAACACCGACACGTTGGTCGAAATGCGCGGCAGCACCATGTCGCCGGAAATCAGCACGCCCGTCTCTTCGCAGTACAGCGCGCAGTGTTCCGGCGCGTGGCCATAACCGGTCACCACATGCCACGTTTTACCGCCGATCCTCACCGCATCCGCTTCGCGCAGCCGCCGATACTGGCCGGGAATCGCCGGCACGAGGCTCGAATAGTAGCTCTTGCGATTGCGCAGCTTCTCGAGCGACGCCTCATCGTTCACGCCATGCCGCGCGAAGTGGCGCGCCGCGCCCTCGCCGCCCGCATTGGAGCCGTCGCCGGCCGCCATCACCCGGGCCTGCATGTATTCGCCAAGCGTCATCCACAGCCGCACGTCCCAGCGCTTCTTGTCGCCGCCCGCGCAGAGCCAGTGCGCGAGGCCGATGTGATCCGGATGACAATGCGTGACGATCACGCGCAACACCGGCAGTCCGTCGAGTACCGAGTCGAACACTTTCTCCCAGTTCTCCTTGATCGTGTCCGACGTAATGCCGCAGTCGACCACCGTCCAGCCTGGCTGACCGTCGATTTCATCGCGTAGCAGCCAGAGGTTGATGTGGTCGAGTGCGAACGGCAACGGCATACGCAGCCAGAACACGCCTGGCGTGACTTCCATCGCGTGGCCCGCTTCGGGCAAGGTGTCTTTGAACGGATAGTCGAGTTGATGTTCGAGGGCATTCATTGCGGGTGTCTTCCTCCGTCGGTCGCCTGGCATGGCGGGGTATGCGATACCGGGCAGCATGGTTGCGGCATGCTTGCGTCGTGGTTGCGTTCTGGTCAAGTTGACGATAACGTAAACGTCGATTCTATCGTTCAATCCGATTTTCTGCCCGGCCACGGGACGCCCCGATGAATACGCAATACACGATCACCGAGCTCGCGCGGGAATTCGACGTGACGCCGCGCGCGATCCGCTTCTATGAAGACCAGGGTTTACTCTCACCGAGCCGCGAAGGAACGAGCGGCCTGCGGCGCGTCTATTCGGGCCGCGATCGAACCCGCCTGAAGCTGACGTTGCGCGGCAAACGGCTCGGTTTCACGTTGTCGGAAATCCGCGATCTGCTGGACGTTTACGAATCGCCGACCGATACCGTGCCGCAATTGCACGC
This sequence comes from Paraburkholderia sp. SIMBA_030, assembly GCF_046535245.1. NCBI lineage: Bacteria > Pseudomonadati > Pseudomonadota > Betaproteobacteria > Burkholderiales > Burkholderiaceae > Paraburkholderia > Paraburkholderia sp. SIMBA_030. The sequence continues at coordinate 323,086 of NZ_JAWRXB010000003.1, read as the reverse complement.
GTTCCTCGCCACGGTGGCCCGGCATCGCGAGATACTCGAACGTCAGCTGGAAGACCTGAACGCGACGCTCGAAGACCTCGCGCAATACGAAGCCCAGGCGCAGGCGCTGCTCGAAAGCGGCGCACGCGAAACCAAGCCTGCATGAGCAGGCACGAGCCCGATATTTTTTGCCGAAAGTTAAGCCGATTAAGGCATGCCAAACTGCAGCATTGAGCGGAGATAGTCTGAAAGTCGGCGAACGCCGGGCAACGCGCGGAATGCGCGACGGCGCGAGCCGAGCGGCGCGATGCGTCGCAGGCGCACCCGGGCGATACAATCCCGGGTGTCTTCACGACAAGGGACGAATGCACGGTCGACATGAATCACTTCCCCAAACTGCTGTCGTCGCAGATCGGCTTTGACGTTGCGCAGACGATGCTCGAAGGCTTCGATCGGCACTACCGGATCTTTCGTGACGCCGCGATCCATGCCAAGACACTGTTCGAAGCCGCCGACTGGCACGGCCTGCAGAAGCTCGCGCGCGAGCGCATCACCTCGTATGACGAACGCGTCGAGGAATGCGTCGAACTGCTCGAAGACGAGTACGACGCGGAAAACATCGACGACGAAATCTGGCAGCAGATCAAGCTGCACTACATCGGCCTGCTGACCACGCACCGGCAACCCGAGTGCGCGGAGACGTTTTTCAATTCGGTGTGCTGCAAGATTCTGCACCGCTCGTATTTCAACAACGACTTCATTTTCGTGCGCCCGGCGATCTCGACCGAATACCTCGAGAACGACGAGCCGGCCGCGAAGCCGACCTATCGAGCGTATTACCCCGGCAAGGACGGTCTTGCCGCGACGCTCGAACGCATCGTCACGAACTTTCAGCTGGAGCCGCCATTCGAAGACCTGACGCGCGACGTCGGTTGCGTGATGCAGGCGATCCACGACGCGTTCGGCGTCTTCGACGAAGCGCCCAACTTCCAGATTCACGTGCTGTCGTCGCTGTTCTATCGGAACAAGTCGGCGTATATCGTCGGACGGATCATCAATGGCGACTTGCTGCTGCCGTTCGCGGTGCCGCTGCGTCATGTGCAACCGGGTTTGCTGGCGCTCGATACGGTGCTGCTCAAACGCGACCAGTTGCTGATCATCTTCAGCTTCGCGCATTCGTACTTCCTTGTGGATATGGAAGTGCCGTCCGCGTACGTCGAGTTTCTCGGCACGATCATGCAGGGCAAACCGAAGGCGGAAATCTATACGTCGGTCGGCTTGCAGAAACAGGGCAAGAATCTGTTCTATCGCGATCTGCTGCACCATCTGTCGCATTCGAGCGATCAGTTCATCATCGCGCCCGGCATCAAGGGGCTCGTGATGCTGGTGTTCACGCTGCCGTCGTTTCCGTACGTGTTCAAGCTGATCAAAGACAGCTTCCCGCCGCCGAAGGAAACCACCCGCGCGCAGATCAAGGAAAAGTATCAGCTCGTCAAACGGCACGACCGCCTGGGCCGCATGGCCGACACGCTCGAATATTCGAGCGTCGCGTTGCCGGTCTCGCGCCTCGATGAGGCGCTGGTGCGCGAACTCGAAAAGGAAGTGCCCTCGCAGATCGAATACGACGGCGGCAACCTGGTGATTCGCCATATGTATATCGAACGCCGGATGGTGCCGCTCAATCTGTTCCTGCAAAACGGCACCGAGGACGACATCGATCACGGCATCAAGGAATACGGCAACGCGGTGAAGGAACTGATGCAGGCGAACATCTTCCCCGGCGACATGCTGTACAAGAACTTCGGCGTGACGCGTCACGGACGCGTCGTGTTCTACGACTACGATGAAATCGAATATCTGACCGACTGCAACGTGCGCGCGGTGCCGGCGCCACGTAACGAGGAAGACGAAATGTCGAGCGAGCCGTGGTACTCGGTCGGCCCGCACGACATCTTCCCGGAAACGTACGGCACGTTTTTGCTCGGCGACCCACGCGTGCGCCATTCCTTCATGCGGCATCACGCGGACTTTTTCGATCCTGCGTTGTGGCAACGGCACAAGGATCATCTACTGAAAGGCGAACTGCCCGACTTTTTCCCGTACGAGAGCAGCGTGCGCTTTTGCATCCGTTATCCGGAACGCTTCGCCGATGCGGTTGCCGCACTATCGGATACGTCGGAGACCTCGGGTTTGCAAGCAGACCGGCGCACCGTGCGCGTGGCGTGAACATCGCGCGCCGCGCGCATCTTTGAATGCATCGTCCGAACCTTATGTAACGACATCGGCCGGCCAACCGGTCGAGACACCGCCCAGACGCACTATGAACACAAACGCTTCTCCCCTTCCCAATCCGCTCGCGCATCTGTTCGACAACAACGATGCGTGGGTGGCCCGCAAGCTGTCCGAAGACCCCGAATACTTCTCGCGTCTCGCGCACCAGCAGACGCCCGAATACCTGTGGATCGGCTGCTCCGATTCGCGCGTGCCGGCCAATCAGATCATCGGCCTGCCGCCGGGCGAAGTGTTCGTGCACAGAAACATCGCCAACGTGGTGGTGCATACGGATCTGAACTGCCTGTCGGTGATCCAGTTCGCCGTCGACCTGCTGAAGGTCAAGCACATCATGGTGGTCGGCCACTATGGCTGCTCCGGCGTCGGTGCGGCGCTGCACGGCCGTCGCGTGGGTCTGGCCGACAACTGGCTGCATCACGTGCAGGACGTGCGCACCAAGCATGCCGCGCTGATCGAAGAATGGCCGCTCGGCGAAGCGCGCCATCGGCGTCTGGTCGAGCTGAATACGATCGAGCAGGTGGTCAACGTGTGCCGCACCACTATCGTCAACGACGCCTGGGCGCGCGGCCAGGAACTGACGGTGCATGGCTGGGTATATGGCGTGCACGACGGCAAGGTGCGCAATCTCGGCATGACGATCGGCGAGCCGGGCGTGCTCGATCCGAGTTATCAGAATTGCGTCGCGGCAGTGTCGGCAAGCCGCGCGCACCAGGCGGACAACGACGTGGTCGCGGCCGACGCGGCCCAGCTCGGCGATGTGCCGGCGATCGTCGAAGGTGTGATCAAGGAGCTAAAACATGAGTGAGACAAACATGAACGAGACAAAGTCCGATCCGATCGTGATCGTTTCCGCGGCACGCACGCCGATGGCGGCATTTCAGGGCGATTTCGCTTCGCTGACGGCGCCGCAGTTGGGTTCGGTCGTAATCGCAGCCGCGGTGCAGCGCGCGGGCCTGAAGCCCGGGCAGATCGACGAAGTGGTGATGGGCTGCGTGCTGCCCGCCGGTCTCGGCCAGGCACCCGCGCGTCAGGCCGCATTGGGCGCCGGCTTGCCGTTGAGCACCGGCAGCACCACCGTCAACAAGATGTGCGGCTCCGGCATGCGCGCGGCAATGTTCGCGCACGACATGCTGGCTGCGGGTTCGGTCGACGTGATCGTCGCGGGCGGCATGGAGAGCATGACGAACGCGCCGTATCTGCTGCCGAAAGCGCGCGGCGGCATGCGCATGGGCCACGGTCAGGTGATCGACCACATGTTCTACGACGGCCTCGAAGATGCGTACGAGAAAGGCCGCTTGATGGGCACCTTCGCCGAGGAATGCGCGGCATCGTTCGATTTCACGCGTGAAGCGCAGGACGCGTTCGCCATCGAGTCTTTGAATCGTGCGAAGCGCGCGAACGAAGATGGCTCGTTTGCGTGGGAAATCGCACCGGTGAAAATCGAAAGCCGCAAAGGCGAAGTCACTATCGATCACGACGAGCAGCCGTTCAAAGCGAACCTCGAGAAGATTCCCACGCTCAAGCCCGCGTTCAGCAAAACCGGCACGGTGACGGCGGCGAATTCGTCGTCGATTTCGGACGGCGCCGCGGCGCTCGTGATGATGCGCGAATCGACGGCGAAACGCCTGGGTGTCGAGCCGATCGCGCGCGTGGTCGGCCATTCGACCTTCGCGCAGGAGCCGGCGAAGTTCACCACCGCGCCGGTCGGCGCGATCCACAAGCTGTTCGAGAAGAACGGCTGGCGCGCGGACGAAGTCGATCTGTACGAGGTCAACGAGGCGTTCGCGGTGGTGACGATGGCCGCGATGAAAGAACACCATTTACCGCACGACAAGGTCAACGTGAACGGTGGCGCATGTGCGCTCGGCCATCCGATCGGCGCATCGGGCGCGCGGATTCTCGTCACGCTGATCGGCGCACTGAAAAAGCGCGGCGGCAAGCGCGGCGTCGCCACGCTGTGCATCGGCGGCGGCGAAGCGACCGCGATGGGTATCGAACTGGTTTGACGCGTTGCTGGACACGACGAAGGCTTGAGGTGATTCGATGAAGACAGTGTTGATCGTCGGTGCGTCGCGCGGCATCGGCCGGGAATTTGTGCGGCAGTACAAGAAGAGCGGCTGGCGCGTGCTGGCCACCGCGCGCGATGGCGCCGCGCTCGACGCACTAACCGAACTCGGCGCGGAAACCTTCCCGGTCGACGTCACCGTGCCCGAAGAGATCGCCGCGCTCGGCTGGAAGCTCGACGGCGAACGGCTCGATGCGGCGGTGCTGGTCTCGGGCGTGTACGGCCCGCGCACCGAAGGCGTCGAAACGATCACCGCCGAAGACTTCGATCACGTGATGAGCACCAACGTGCGCGGTCCGATGCAATTGATGCCGATCCTCTTGCCGCTCGTCGAAGCAGCCGGCGGCGTGTTCGCAGTGATCTCGAGCAAGATGGGCAGCATCGGCGATGCAAGCGGCACGAGTGGCTGGCTGTATCGCGCGAGCAAGGCGGCGCTGAACGACGCGCTGAAGATCGCATCGCTGGAAGCGAAGCGCGCAACCTGCATCTCGCTTCATCCCGGCTGGGTACGCACCGACATGGGCGGCGCGCAGGCCGCAATCGATCCGGCGCGCAGCGTGACCGGCATGCGTGAAGTGCTCGCGCAGGCCGCCGCCGCGCACGAATCGTTCAACGGCCGCTTCTACCAATACGACGGCACACCACTCGACTGGTGAGGAGACAACACGATGGTGCTTGATCAGGATCACCTGATGGTCCGCGACGCGCTGCGCACCTTCGTGCGCGACGCGGTGACGCCGCACGCGGCGCTGTGGGACCGCGAGCGCAGCTTCCCGAAGGACGTGCATCGCCAGCTCGCCGAACTCGGCGCGTACGGCGTGCTGGTGCCCGAAGCGTACGGCGGCGCCGGCATGGACGCGCTGGCACTCGCGCTGATCCTCGAAGAAATCGCCGCGGGCGACGGCGGCACGTCGACGGCGATCTCCGTCAACAACTGCCCGGTGTGCAGCATCCTGCTGACCTACGGCAACGACGCGCAGAAGCGCGACTGGCTCACGCCGCTCGCACGCGGCGAGATGCTCGGCGCGTTCTGTCTGACCGAACCGCAAGCGGGCTCGGACGCGTCCGCGCTGCGCACCACGGCCACCCGCGACGGCGACGCATACGTGCTGAACGGCGTCAAACAGTTCATCACGAGCGGCAAGAACGGCAACGTCGCGATCGTGATGGCGGTGACCGACAAGACGGCGGGCAAGCGCGGCATCAGCGCGTTTATCGTGCCGACCGATACCAGCGGTTACGTCGTCGCGCGCGTCGAGGACAAGCTCGGCCAGCATTCGTCGGACACCGCGCAAATCCTCTTCGAAGATTGCCGCGTGCCGGCGGCGAATCTGATCGGCGCGGAAGGCGAAGGCTATCGGATTGCGCTGTCGGGGCTCGAAGGCGGGCGCATCGGCATCGCGGCGCAAAGCGTCGGTATGGCGCGCGCCGCGTTCGAAGCGGCGTTGAGCTATGCGAAGGAACGCGAAAGCTTCGGCCAGCCGCTGTTTTCGCACCAGGCCGTGCAGTTCCGTCTCGCCGATATGGCCACGCAACTCGAAGCGGCGCGCCAGTTGATCTGGCACGCGGCTTCCCTGAAAGACGCCGGTCTGCCGTGTTTGACCGAAGCCGCCATGGCCAAGCTGTTCGCGTCGGAAGCAGCCGAGCGGATCTGTTCGGCAGCGCTACAGATTCACGGCGGCTATGGCTATCTGAGCGATTTCCCTGTGGAACGTATTTACCGCGATGTGCGCGTGTGCCAGATCTACGAAGGCACCAGCGACATCCAGAAGATCCTGATCGCACGCGGTCTTGACTGAACGTCTGATGAATAAGCCATTGTTGCCGGTACAACGACCTTCCGACTGTCCCTGCGGCGGCGCTGCGCCCGATCGGCGCGGCACGGCCAAGGCGCCCCGTTTCGCAGCATGCTGTGGCCGATACATCGACGGCGGCGAAGCGGCGCCGCGCGCGCTGGAACTGATGCGCTCGCGCTACAGCGCTTATGTGGTGGGCGCAACGGATTACCTGCGCGCGACCTGGGCGCCGCATACCTGCCCGTCCGACCTCGATGCCAACCCAGACGCGCCCGACGCGCCGCGTTGGCTCGGACTCCAGATCAAGGCGTTCGCCGAAAGCGATGCTGAGCACGCCACGGTGGAATTTGTCGCACGCTATAAGGTGGCTGGCCGCGCGCATCGGCTGCACGAGTTGAGCCGCTTTGTGCGCGGCGAGGACGGACGCTGGCGTTATGTCGATGGCGACGTGAGCGAATAGCACAATCCTTTCTGTGCCTTACAGCGCAACATGAAGACCAGCGCGAAGGACGCCTTGAAGTACATTACGGTGGACTGAATAGCGACGTCACATATGGCCCCCCAAACGGGGGCCTTTTTTCATGTTGGCTCTACGCCACAGCGCGTCCGTGCGCCGAGTGGTGCGGCGATTCCTTCGTGGAGCCAATCACCGCCGGAGCGCCGGTCCCGCGGCCCCATCATCCCCGTTCCCCACGCGGCAATTATTTCGTCGCGGGTTCTCCTTGATTGCACAAAACAAAATTGTCGTGCCAGGATGAGGCCGTAGGTTTGTGACGCCACGTGGCGAGGGCCGGTCGATATCGGTTCCGCAACATGCGCAGGTGCCCAGTCGATAACCCGGTGTCCCGGTTCGGCGGCGGTTCCGGGCAGCAACGACGTGGTGCTCATCTTCGGCGTGTGGGTTTGCGTCGGCCGTTTGGGTTCATCCCGTGCGATCTCGATTAGCGTGCGTGCGCTTGACGCACTACGTACGCGAGTGTGTTTTTGTTTGTCGAAAATGCCGACGAAAGGCAAATGTCAGCAATGGCTTTCGACTGACAAACACCACGGTGTTCAGGGCAGATTTTTGAAGCAGGTGCGTGAATGGTGTTCAGCAAGGTTCTGAAGAAGTGTGCGGTGATCTGTGCAACGGCGACGTGTGCTGTCGCACTCGCGCATGCCGACCCGCTCGCCGACACCCAGGCGGGACCGCTGACCCGCGCTCACGTACCGCGCATTGCTCTGGACGACGATGTCTATCTGCCGAGCGCCGGCCTCAACGAACAGATTGTGCGAGTACCGGTCGATGCTGCCGGCTCGATCACGCTCGAAACGACGATCTACAAACCGGACGGCGCAGGCCCGTTCCCGATGATCGTCTTCAACCACGGCAAGATCCCTGGCGACCCGCGCACGCAGGAACGCAGCGACCCTCGGCCGTTCGCGCGTGAATTCGTGCGGCGCGGCTACGTGGTGGTGGCGCCGAACCGCCAGGGCTTCGGCCGTTCGGACGGCGCCTATCAGCAGGATGGCTGCGACGTCGAGCGCAACGGCATCGGCCAGGCCGGCGACGTGGCCGCGACGATCGACTACATGTCGAAGCAACCGTACGTGGATGCGACGCACATCGTGGTGGCCGGGACCTCGCACGGCGGGCTGGCGACGATGGCTTACGGCACCGAGGCCGCACCTGGCGTTCGCGCATTGATCAATTTCTCCGGCGGGTTGCGGCAGGACGCGTGCACCGACTGGCAGGGCAATTTGACGCGCGCGTTTGGCGCGTATGGCGAGAAGGCCAAGGTGCCGTCGCTGTGGTTGTACGGCGAAAACGATTCGGTCTGGACGCAGTCTTTGGTGGCCGGCATGTATGCCGCTTATGCCGCGCATGGCGCGAGCGCCAAGATGGTGGATTTCGGCAACTACAAGAACGACGCGCACCGGCTGGTCGGCGATCGCGATGGCGTGCAGGTCTGGTGGCCTGCTGTCGAGGCATTCCTGGCTCAGGTGGGAATGCCGACAGGCGTGCAATATCGCGTATCGGATCCTTCCTTGCCGAAGGCTAGCGGGTTTGCTGCGGTCGATGCGGTCAATGCCGTGCCGTTTGTCGACGAAGCCGGACGCAATGGGTATCGGAATTTCTTGCATCAGTATCCTAGCCGCGCGTTTGCTGTTTCGGACACAGGCGCCTGGTCCTGGGCCGAGGGCGGCGATGATCCTATGACGGTGGCCGTTGCCAATTGCCAGAAGCAAAGTTCGGCGCCTTGCCGGTTGTATGCGGTGGACAACTCCGTTGTCTGGGGGGCTCAGTCTTCGCAGACGGCTAGTGGTGGTGATGGTTCTTCTTCTGGCGCTGCCGAGGGGCGTAGGGCTATTGCTAGCCGGGAGTAGTTTTTTTAATGCCTTCGCGGCGCTTTTTGGCTGTGCGCTTGCGGTGTTGGCCTTTTCTTGATTTCTTTTTGGTTTATTAGCGTTCCCCCTGTGCTGTTTGCCTGCCCGGCGCTTTGGTTGTTGTGCCTATGGCGTTGGCCTTTCCTTGATTTGTTATTGGTTTATTAGCGTTCCCCCTGTGCGGGGGGCACCTACTTTTCTTTGCCGGCCGCAAAGAAAAGTAGGCAAAAGAAAGCGGCTCACACCGCTAACTTTTAAGCGGGTCCCCTGGCTTGGAGGGGCCAGTGGAGCATCTGGAATCGGTGCTCTCGCACATTCAGCCTTGGCGACAAGGCCGTCATACTTCCGGCGGCGCTACGCGCGCCGTAGCGGTACTTCTCAAAACCGCTAGCCATGGGTGGCGCCTTTCTTAGCGCATCTTCTCCGCATGTAACGCCCTGCACTCCACCTCACGCCGAGGCGCAGCCGACGGCCCCCACGCCCCCCAAAAAACACCATCGCTTTCCGCGTACCCCATCCACACGTGCAGTGCCGTGGTGCGAAACCGACCAATGGTTTTCGGAAGCACCCTTCGGCGCGCGCAGCGCCGCCGGAAGTATGACGGCCTTGTCACCGGCGTTGAATGTGCGAGGACACCGATTCCAGATGCTCCACTGGCCCCTCCAAGCCAGGGGACCCGCTTAAAAGTTAGCGGTGTGAGCCGCTTTCTTTTGCCTACTTTTCTTTGCGGCCGGCAAAGAAAAGTAGGTGCCCCCCGCACAGGGGGAACGCTAATAAACCAATAACAAATCAAGGAAAGGCCAACGCCATAGGCACAACAACCAAAGCGCCGGGCAGGCAAAAACCCCCAATTCCCGCCCACACCGACCCACTACTTTACCGTCGCTAACTGCACCGATCAGCAACCTACACAGACAAACTGAAACCTGCTGCATCGAACAGCCCCGAACCCCAAGCGCCGCAGGCAAAACCCCCATCCAACCCCTAATGCAGAACAGGAAATAAAGCGCTAATCTCGACCTCGCGAAACCGCCAAGGCCGCGCCCAGCGCAAACAAACCTGCAAAGAAAAGCCAGCCCGCAGCGGCAAAAAAGCACCCCTCGGAGTACCCCTTTGGAAAAGTCAGCAGCAACACCTGAAGACTGGATCACCCGCAGCCTGCGTGCCGTCTGGCACCCCTGCACCCAGATGAAGCACCACGAGCGCCTGCCGCTGATCCCGGTCGCGCGCGGTCAAGGCGCGTGGCTCTACGATCGCGCCGGTCATCGATATCTCGATGCGATCAGCTCCTGGTGGGTCAACCTGTTCGGTCACGCCAACCCGCGCATCAACGCGGCGCTCAAAGACCAGCTCGACACGCTGGAACACGCAATGCTCGCCGGCTGCACGCACGAGCCGGCGATCGAACTCGCCGAGCGCCTCAGCGCGCTGACCCACAACACGCTCGGCCACGCGTTCTTCGCGTCCGATGGCGCGTCCGCGGTCGAAATCGCGCTCAAGATGAGCTTCCATTCGTGGCGCAATCGCGGCTTCGCGGACAAGCAGGAATTCGTCTGCATCGCCAACAGCTATCACGGCGAAACCATCGGCGCGCTCGGCGTCACCGACGTCGCGCTCTTCAAAGACGCCTACGATCCGTTGATCCGCCACGCGCACGTCGTCGCGTCGCCCGATGCGCGCCTCGCGCAACCCGGCGAAACCGCAGCCGATGTCGCGCGCCGTGCACTCGATCACGTTCGCGCGCTGTTCGAAGCCCGCGCCGCCAAAATCGCCGCGCTGATCGTCGAGCCGCTCGTGCAGTGCGCCGCCGGCATGGCGATGCACGACGCGTCGTATATCGCCGGATTGCGCGCGCTGTGCGATCAATACGGCGTGCATCTGATCGCCGATGAAATCGCCGTAGGTTGCGGACGCACCGGCACTTTCTTCGCCTGCGAACAGACCAGTATCTGGCCGGATTTCCTGTGCCTTTCGAAGGGCATCAGCGGCGGCTATCTGCCGTTGTCGATCGTGTTGTCGCGCGATGAAATCTTCGACGCGTTCTATCACGACGACACCGCGCGCGGCTTCCTGCACTCGCACTCGTACACCGGCAATCCGCTCGCGTGCCGTGCGGCGCTCGCCACGCTCGATCTGTTCGCGAGCGACAATGTGCTCGCCGTCAACGCGCAGAAGTCCGCGAAACTGAACGCCGCGCTCGCGCCGCTCGCAGAACATCAGCAAGTGCGCAATCTGCGTCAGTGCGGCACGATCTTCGCGTTCGATGCAGTGATCGACGACCCTGAGCATGCCAAAACATTCTCGCGCCGTTTCTTCGAAAACGCGTTGCAGCGCGAATTGCTGCTGCGCCCGATTTCGACCACGGTGTACCTGATGCCGCCATACATTCTCGACGACGAAGAACTCGCGCTGCTCGCCTCGCGCACCCGCGAGACTTTCGAAGCAACACTTGCGGAGACCCGCTAATGCACTTGCTCGACACGCTCGCCCAAGGACTCAAGGAAATCGACGAACGCGGCCTGCGCCGTCGTCGTCGCACCGCCGATACACCGTGCGCCGCGCATATGACCGTCGATGGCCGCGAGATCATCGGCTTCGCCAGTAACGACTACCTAGGTCTCGCCGCGCATCCGCAATTGATCGCCGCGATCGCCGAAGGCGCGCAGCGCTACGGCGCGGGCAGCGGCGGCTCGCATCTGCTCGGCGGCCACTCGCGCGCGCACGCTCAACTCGAAGACGATCTCGCCGAATTCGTCGGCAGGTTCGTCGACACGCCACGCGCGCTCTACTTCAGCACCGGCTACATGGCCAATCTCGCGACGCTCACCGCGCTCGCGGGCCGCGGCACGACACTGTTCTCCGATGCGCTGAATCACGCTTCCCTGATCGACGGTGCACGCCTGTCGCGCGCCGATGTGCAGATCTATCCGCACGTCGATATGGATGCGTTGAGCGCGATGCTCGACGCGTCGGATGCGGAAGTCAAAGCGATCGTCTCCGATACGGTGTTCAGCATGGACGGCGACGTCGCGCCGCTGCCGCGTCTGCTCGAACTCGCCGAACAGCACGGCGCCTGGCTGATCGTCGACGATGCGCATGGCTTCGGCGTACTCGGCCCGCAAGGACGTGGCGCAGTCGCGCAGGCAGCGCTGCGCTCGCCGAATCTGATTTCGATCGGCACGCTCGGCAAGGCGGCGGGGGTGTCGGGCGCATTCGTCGTCGCGCATGAGACCGTGATCGAATGGCTCGTGCAGCGCGCGCGTCCGTACATTTTCACAACCGCGTCGGTGCCCGCTGCGGCGCACGCGGTGTCGGCGAGTCTGCGCATCATCGGCGGCGAAGAAGGCGATGCGCGGCGCGCGCATTTGCAGCAACTGATCGAACGCACGCGCGCGATGCTGAAGGCGACGCCGTGGTTGCCGGTCGACTCGCATACCGCCGTGCAACCGCTGATCATCGGCGGGAACGAGGCGACGCTGGATATCGCGGCCACGCTCGATCGCGCCGGTTTGTGGGTACCGGCGATCCGTCCGCCGACCGTGCCCGCCGGCACCTCGCGTCTGCGCATTTCACTATCGGCCGCGCATTCGCACGCGGATCTGGACCGGCTCGAAGCAGGCTTGCAACAGCTCGGGGCGAAAGCGGCATGAGCGCCCCGTTATCCCTGTTCGTCACCGGCACCGATACGGAAATCGGCAAGACCTTCGTGTCCGCTGCGCTGCTGCGCGGCTTCGTTCGCGAGGGCCTGCAAGCTGCCGCGCTGAAGCCGATTGCCGCCGGCGCATTCGAATCGAACGGTGTGCTGCACAACGAAGACGCGGACCGACTCGATGCCGCATCGAGCGTCCTGCTGCCGCCCGCGATCCGCACGCCATATCTGCTGAAAGAGCCGGCCGCGCCGCACATCGCCGCCGCGCTGGAAAACGTCACGTTCGATATCGCACGCATTGTCGATTGTCATGCGCAGGCTTTGACACGCGCGGATATCGTCGTGGTGGAAGGCGTGGGCGGCTTTCGCGTGCCGCTGACCGCAACGCAGGACACCGCCGATCTCGCCGTCGCGTTGAAGCTGCCGGTGGTGCTGGTGGTCGGCATGCGGCTCGGCTGCATCAGCCATGCGTTGCTCACCGCCGAAGCGATCGCCGCGCGCGGGCTGACGCTCGCCGGCTGGATCGCGAACCGCGTCGTTCCGGACATGACGTTCCCCGACGAAAACATCGCGTCGATCCGCGAGCACCTCGCGCGTGAATACGATGCGCCGTTGCTCGGCATCGTGCCGCATTTGAACCCGGCTTCGCCGGAACGCGCGGCGGATCAACTCGACATCGACCGACTCCTGCAGACGCTACGCCACGCGCAGCGCTGATCAACCCATTCCATCCATGAGGATTGACGACATGACGCAACTGAACATCGCTCCGACGCCAACCGACCCGGCCACTGCCGGCAACCACACCGCCGCAGGCGCCCAATCGGCCGCGCGCTGGCGCGTCGCCGACATCGTCGCGCTGTACGAACTGCCGTTCAACGACCTGATGTTCCGCGCGCAGCAAACCCATCGCGAGCACTTCGACGCCAACACCGTGCAACTGTCGACGCTGCTGTCGATCAAGACCGGCGGCTGCGAAGAAGATTGCGCGTACTGTCCGCAGTCGGTGCATCACGACACCGGTCTGCAAGCCGACAAGCTGATGCCGGTCGATGAAGTGCTGGCCGCCGCGCGCGTCGCCAAAGAAAACGGCGCGACGCGTTTCTGCATGGGCGCTGCGTGGCGCAATCCGAAAGACCGTCATCTCGAACCGATCAAGGACATGATCCGCGGCGTGAAAGCGATGGGCCTCGAAACCTGTGTGACGCTCGGCATGCTCGAAACCCACCAGGCACAAGGTCTGCGCGAAGCGGGTCTCGATTACTACAACCATAACCTCGATACGTCGCCGGAGTTCTACGGTCAGATCATTTCGACGCGCACGTACCAGGACCGTCTCGACACGCTCGAACGCGTGCGCGATGCGGGCATCAACGTGTGCTGCGGCGGCATTGTCGGACTCGGCGAATCGCGCCGCGAACGCGCCGGTCTGATCGCGCAACTCGCGAACATGGATCCGTATCCGGAATCGGTGCCGATCAACAATCTGGTGCAAGTGGAAGGCACGCCGCTGACCGGCACCGAAGCAATCGATCCGTTCGAGTTCGTGCGCACGATCGCGATTGCACGCATCACGATGCCGCGCGCGATGGTGCGTCTGTCGGCCGGCCGCGAGCAGATGAACGAAGCGTTGCAAGCCATGTGTTTCCTCGCCGGTGCGAATTCGATTTTCTACGGCGATCAATTGCTGACCACCAGCAATCCGCAAGCGGAAGCGGACCGCAGGCTGCTCGAACGCCTCGGCATTCGCGCTGAAGCGGCGCAGCAGATGCCGCTGGATCAGAGCGGCTGCGAGCATGGCTGCGATAAACATGCTGCGGCGAACTAAGTCTAACAACCGCGCCCAATAAAAAGGCCGCCTCGTTCGTTCACGAGGCGGCCTTTTTGCATCGTCGAGCCAAGGATTTACTTTTTGTCCACGATGATCTGATCGAACGTACCGCCATCGGAGAAGTGCGTCTGCTGCGCTTTCTGCCAGTTGCCGAACATCTCTTCGACGGTGAAGGTTTTGATCGGCTTGAACTCAGCGGCGTGCCTGGCCAGCACGATCTTGTCGCGCGGACGCAGATGGTGCTGCGCGATGATCTCCTGCGCGGCCGGCGACCACAGATAGTCGAGATACGCCTGCGCCTGCTTGCGCGTGCCGCGCTTGTCGACCACCTTATCGACGATCGACACGGGCGGCGCAGCCAGCAAGCTGACCGACGGATACACCGCTTCGAAATTGCCCGCACCCACGCCGCTATCGATCAGCGACACTTCGTTCTCGAACGTCACCAGCACGTCACCGATACCGCGTTGCGTGAACGTGGTCGTCGCGCCTCGGCCGCCCGTGTCGAGCACCGGCACGTTCCTGAAGATCGCCTTTTCGAAATCGAGCGCCTGCGCATCGGTCCCGCCGTGCTGCTTGCGATAGCCCCACGCCGCGAGGTACGTGTAGCGGCCGTTACCCGAGGTCTTCGGATTGGCGATCACCACTTGCACGCCGGGTTTGGCGAGATCGTCCCAGTCCTTGATGTGCTTCGGGTTGCCCTTGCGCACGAGGAACACCATCGTCGTGGTGTAGGGCGCGCTGTCGTCCGGCAGACGCGTGCGCCAGTTGGCGGGCACGAGTTGGCCCTTTTCCGCGAGCAGGTCGATATCGTTTGGCTGGTTCATGGTCACGACGTCAGCCTGCAAGCCTTGCAGCACCGACAAGGCCTGCGCGCTCGATGCGCCATGCGACTGGCGGATCGACACGGTCTCGCTGCTCTTCTGCTTGTACGCCGTGATAAAGCCGGCGTTGATGTCCTTGTACAGCTCGCGCGTCACGTCATATGACACGTTGAGCAGCGATGTGTCCGCGTACGCGGTTGAAACGCCGCCGAGCGCGAGCGTCATTGCCGTCATGCCGGCTACCAGCCAGCGCGATATCCCCGTCTTGCCTGCCATCCTGCCCCCGCCTATCGATGATGAAACCTGTGGCTGCACGAAGATGCAGCGTGAAGCGGGATTCTAACGGGTCGCTTACGCGTTCACCGGGCCGTCCATGCACCCGGCTACCGATGCTCGAACGCCGAACTAAAACTCAAGCGTATGCATGCCGCGCGGCTTCGAACGCCTCCTCGCGAAAGCGCAGCGGCGCCGCGCAATGCACCAGCGTGTCGACGAAATATTTCGCCCGCGGCCACGGGCCGAATCCCGCAGCCGTGTTGATATGCCCCGCGTCGCCGAGATTGACGAAGGCGCTGCCGAAACGCTGCGCGAGATCGCGCGAACCCGCCAGCGGCATCCACGGGTCAGTCTCGCTGCCGATCAGAATCGACGGCACGCCTAAGCGCCGTGCGTCGAACGGACCGGCGAACGCGAATTTTTCCGGACTCGCCGGCGCGACGAACAGCACGCCGACCACATCGGCGACATACGACGCCTGTTGCAACGCGTGTGCGGTCGCGAGACAACCGAAGCTATGCGCGGCCAGCACGAACGGCCCGCGCTCGCGTGCCAGCACGTCGCGCACCGAGCGCGCCCAGACAGCGACGTCCGGCGCGTCCCAGTCCGCCTGTTCGACGCGCAACGAGCGCGCGAATTGCCGTTCGAGCCATGTTTGCCAGTGCGCGCCTTCGCTGCCGTGCAAGCCTGGGACCGTTACGAGCCGTGGCGGCCATGTCGATTTGGTGCATGAAAGCATGTCTGTCTCTCGCTGCCGGAATCGGGGAAGTGATTGTCCCGCCGGGCGCCGCGCGGGCGAACCAAGTTTTTATGCTTTGTTTATCGGACAAAATGGGCCGGTGAATACCTACGCCCGGGCCACGCGCGGCTCAGTCACGCGAGTCGGTCAAACCGCACGTCCGTGCGCAAACGCGCGCGATTCGCGTCGAAAAAGTAGAATGAAGCCTATCCATAAAAGGAGAGGTCCCATGTCGCAAGCGTCGTCTGCCAAGTTGCGTGCGTTGCAGCCGTTTCGCGCGGCCTTTTCCGTCACCGGACCCGACCACGCACACGCCTTCCGGACCGTATGAAAATCCTCTTCTACATGCCGCATGCCGACGCCGCCGCGTGGCTGCACGATTTTGCCCGCGCGCTGCCCGTTGCCGAACTGCGCGAATGGCAGGCGGGCGACACCGCACCGGCCGATTTCGCGGTCGTGTGGCGGCCGCCGCGCGAGATGCTCGCCGGCCGCGACGATCTGCGCGCGATCTTCAACCTCGGTGCGGGCGTCGATGCGATTCTCGCGCTCGAACGTGGGCAGCCCGGCACGCTGCCACGCAACGCGAAGCTGGTGCGGCTCGAGGACACCGGCATGGCGCCGCAAATGGCCGAATACGTGACGCATGCGGTGCTGCGTTACATGCGCCGCTTCGACGAATACCAGACGCTGCAAACCGGGCGCCGCTGGCAGGGACTCGACGCGCATCCGCGCGAGACCTTCACGGTCGGCGTGCTCGGGCTCGGCGTGCTCGGTGCGCATGTCGCGCAAACGGTCGCGTCGTTCGGCATGCCGGTGCGCGGTTATAGCCGCAGCGCGCGCCAGATCGACGGCGTCACGACCTTCGCCGGCGAAGCGCAGTTCGATGCGTTTCTCGACGGCGTGAAAGTGCTGGTGAATCTGCTGCCGCATACGCCGGATACGGGCGACGTACTGAACGCGAGCACGTTCTCGAAGCTCGCGCGCGGCGCGTATCTGATCAACGTCGCACGCGGCGGGCATCTGGTCGAGCAGGATCTGCTCGACGCGCTGGCGAGCGGCCAGATTGCCGCCGCGACGCTCGACGTGTTCCGCGACGAACCGTTGCCGCCCGATCATCCGTTCTGGCGCGAACCGCGCATGACGATCACGCCGCATATCTCCGCGCTCACCTTGCGCGAAGAGAGCGTCGCGCAGGTCGCGCAGAAAATCAACGCGCTGCTGCGCGGCGAAACGGTCGGCGGCGTGGTGGATATCGACCGCGGGTACTGAACACTGAGTGAACACCGGGTGAGCACTGCGGAACATCAACGAAGGAGCGCCGCCACGCGCGGTAACACGGAGACACATCATGGCCTTGCCCCAACAAGTCAAAATCGTCGAAGTCGGTCCGCGTGACGGACTGCAGAACGAGAAGGAATTCGTCGCCACCGCGATCAAGATCGACTTGATCAACCGCTTGTCGGCAGCGGGTTTTCGTAACGTCGAAGCGGCGTCGTTCGTGTCGCCGAAATGGGTGCCGCAAATGGCCGACGGCGCCGAGGTGATGGCCGGCATCGAGCGCCGCCCGGGTACGATCTACTCGGTGCTCACGCCGAACCTGCGCGGCTTCGAAGGCGCGCTCGCCGCGCGGGCCGACGAGATCGTGATTTTCGGTGCGGCCAGCGAGGCGTTCTCGCAGAAGAACATCAATTGCAGCATCGCGGAAAGCATCGACCGTTTCGCGCCGGTCGCGCAGGCGGCGAAAGAGCACGGCTTGCGAATTCGCGGCAGCGTGTCGTGTTCGCTCGGCTGCCCGTATCAGGGCGAGGTGCCGGTGGCGTCGGTGGTCGATGTGGTCGAGCGCTTTGCGGCACTCGGCTGCGATGAGATCGACATTGCCGATACGATCGGCGTCGGCACGCCGAAGCGCACGCGCGAAGTGTTCGAAGCGGTCACCAGGGTGTTTCCGCGCGAACGTCTGTCGGGCCACTTCCACGACACCTATGGCCAGGCGCTCGCGAATATCTACGCGGCGTTGCAGGAAGGCATCGAGATTTATCACGCGTCGGTGGCGGGGCTCGGCGGCTGTCCGTATGCGAAGGGTGCGACCGGCAACGTCGCGACCGAAGACGTGCTGTATCTGATGAACGGCCTCGGCATCGAGACCGGCATCGATCTCGCGCAAGTCGTCGCGATCGGCGATTTCATTTCGACGTCGATTGGCCGGCCCAATGTGTCGCGCGCCGGCAAAGCGCTGCTTGCCAAAGCACGCAGCGAACAAGCGAACTGTGTTTGACTTCTGCACTCAGGAAGGAAATAGAACGATGACGGACCACGCCTCTCCCGAATCCGACGATCTCGCCGCGCTGCCCGATTCGGCACGCCGCGTCGCACTGTTGTTGCGCGAACGCGGTCACGCGGGCCGGATCGTGATGCTGCCTGAAACCGGCAAAACTTCCGCCGAAGCCGCCGCCGGACTCGGCTGCTCGGTCGCGCAGATCGCCAAGTCGATTCTGTTTCGCCGCCGTGAAGACGACGCGCCGGTGCTGGTGGTCGCGAGCGGCGCGAATCGCGTCGATGAAAAAAAGGTCGCCGCGCAGGTCGGCGAGATCGGCCGGGCGGATGCGAAGTTCGTCCGCGAAAAAACCGGCTACGCGATCGGCGGCGTCTGCCCGATCGGCCACGCCACGGAACCGCTCACGCTGATCGACGCGGATCTGCTCGAACTCGACAGCTTGTGGGCCGCCGCCGGCCATCCGCATGCGGTGTTCAACCTGAGCGCCCAGGAACTGGTGGCGTTGACGGGCGCGCCGGTGATCGACGTGGCGCTGCGCGAGACGGCCTGACGACATGACATCAGGCATCGATTACGAAGACGACGACGCGGCCGTGCCGTCGCCCTGTATCAGCGTGTGCAAGATGGATGCGTCGACCGGTTGGTGCGAAGGGTGTCTGCGCACGATAGATGAAATCGCCGGCTGGTCGTCGTTCGACGACGACGCGAAGCGCGCGGTCTGGGACGCGATCGAGGAACGCCACGCGGAGTTCATGGCGAGGCAAGCGCAGGTGCGGCGATGAACGCCGCGCCGCGCGTCGTGACGATCGGCGAGACGTTCAGTTCGAAGCTCGAACTATCGGCGGAGTCGGTGAAATCGTTCGCCACGCTCGTCAACGACTTCAACCCGCTGCATCACGACGACGCTTACGCCGCGCAAAGCCGCTTCGGCGGCCTGATCGCATCCGGCACGCAACCCACCGCGCATTTCATGGCGCTGCTGGCGACGTATTTTTCCACCTACGCGCAGCCGCTCGGACTCGAGTTCGATATCAAGCTGAAGAAAGCCGTCCATGCGAACGACACGCTGACGATCACCTGGCGCGTGCGCGATGCTTACTGGAAGCCGAGCTTGCACGGCGATCTGACGCATCTCGAAGGTACTGTCGTGAATCAACGCGGTGAAGCCGTGTTGATCGGCAGTTCGACTATTCTCGTGATGCCGAAACCCGAAGCGCATTTGAACGCCGACACACCATGATCACGCTGCCCGAATCGATTCGAGTCTTCGAGCGTGGCTGGCTCTCGTCGAACAACGTGCTGCTGACCGATAACGCGTGTGCCGCGCTCGTCGACACCGGTTACGCGACGCACGCGCTGCAAACGCGCACACTCGTGCAGCACACGCTCGGCACGCGGCCGCTCGATCTGATCGTCAACACGCATCTGCATTCGGATCACTGCGGCGGCAACGCGTTATTGCAGGCGACGTGGCCGTGCCAAACCGCGATTCCCGCATCCGAAGCCGATGCCGTGCGCGACTGGGACGAAACGCGCCTGACGTTTCGCGCCACCGGCCAAACCTGCGAGCGCTTCAGCTTCACCGGGACGATCGCGCCCGGTGCGCATCTGACGCTCGGCGCGCTCGATTGGCAAGTGCTCGGCGCGCCCGGCCACGATCCGCATTCGCTGATGCTGTACTGCGCGGACGCGCGCATCCTGATCAGCGCGGACGCGCTGTGGGAAAACGGCTTCGGTGTGATCTTTCCCGAACTGGAAGGCGAAAGCGGATTCGCCGAAGAACAGGCGGTGCTCGAGACCATTGCGAAGCTCGACGTGCGGCTGGTGATCCCCGGCCATGGCTCGCCGTTCACGAATATCGAACAGGCGCTTGAGCGGGCGTTTTCGCGCGTCGCGTGGCTGCGCGCCGATCCCACCCGCAATGCGAAGAACGCGCTGAAGGTGCTGATCGTGTTCAAGCTGCTCGAAATGCGCGCGATGCGCTTCGACACGGTATTGCAGATGCTCGGCGACGCCGCCGTGATGCGCGCCGCCGCGTCGATGCTCAAGCCGCGCGGCGAATGGCCCGCGCTGGTGCAGACGATTGTCGAGGAACTGGCTGGCCAGAATGGGCCGCTGGAGATCGATGGTGAGCGCATCGTCGCGCGCCAGGCCTGACGCGCTGTCCACGCACGAAACGGACAACCCGCGGACAACCCGCAAAAGCCGTCGCCACAAAAAGAAAAGCCGCTCGGCCATTGAGGCGAGCGGCGGAAATTCTGTCGGACGTGATCAGCGTCAAGACGAATGATACGCGCAGCGATTTTTCGATCGCATCGGTGATTTCCCTACAGAAGCTTGACGCCCTCTTTTAAACCCGCATACACACGACGCTACGAAGCCTCGTAGACAAGCGGATTCAGGCTGATTAGCACAGCCATTTGAACAATTGCATCGCCCAATGCTCCGGAATCCGTATCATTCTCGGCCACTGTTTCGGCTCGGCCACGCTCAGGTCGAAGCAATCAGGTTGAAGACAAGCGCTTCTGCGGCACGATCCGCCAGCCGAGATTGACGCCGGCCGCCGCCAGCAGGATCAGCACCGCGCCGAGCACCTGAATCCACGCGAGCGTCTGCCCGAACGCGACGCGATCCACGATGATGGCGACCACCGGATAGATGAACGACAACGCGCCGGTCATCGAGGTCGGCAGCTTCTGAATCGCGCCGTAAAGCAGCACGTACATGACGCCCGTGTTGACGACGCCGAGTACGATCAGTTCGAGCCAATGCACGCCGGTGCTCGGCAGTGCGTCGAAGCGCACGAACGGTGCGAGCATCACGACACCGAGCGCGACCTGGATCAGCGCAATCAGATGCGGCGGCGTGCCCTTCAGCCGCTTGGTGATGATCGACGACACCGCATACATCGCCGCCGCGCCCACTGCATACGCGACGCCGACCAGATACTGTCCCGGCACGGCAAGCACCGCCGGCTCAACCTTCACGACAAATACGAGGCCGATGAACGCGACCACCAACCACGCGACTGTGGACGCGCTAATGCGCTCGCGAAACACCAGCGCACCCAGCGCGACCAGCATGAAAGGCTGCGTGTTGTAGACGGCCGTCGCCATCGAAATCGACGCGCGTGAATAGGCCGCGAACAGCAACACCCAGTTGACGACGATCGCCGCGCCACCGAGCAGCGCGAGTCCGAGCATCTTCCACGAGAAGTGTTGACGTTTGAACAGGCCGAGCACGGCGCACACCAGTGCCAGCGTCGCGCCGCCGAAAATGCAGCGGAAGAACACCACGTTGAACGCGCTCTGCTGCGACGACACCACCAGCCAGCCGATGGTGCCGGACATCAGCATCGCCATCGTCATTTCAGCCGCGCCGCGGCGGGTTTCATTTAACGCCATGATTCGATCCTCGAATGGATTCCTGCATTGAGAAGCAGTGTAATTAATCCGCTCACGCGAATACATGGCTAAACTTAAGCGTTCTCGCGCCGACACCTAAAAATCGAAAGCAATCGTGACCAAACGCCTTGCTCCTGCGGCACCCGCCGCCCTCGACGACACCGACCGAGCGCTGCTCGCCGCGCTCGCCGAAGATGCACGCCAGCCGGTCAGCGAACTGGCGCGGCGCGTCGGCTTGTCCGCGCCGAGCACGGCCGAGCGCGTACGCCGGCTCGAAGCGCAAGGCGTGATCGAGCGCTTCACCGTGCAGATCGATCCGCGCGCGCTCGGCTTCACGCTGCAGGCAATCGTGCGCGTGAAGCCGTTGCCCGGCCAGCTGCATCTGGTGGAGGACGTGATCCGACGCATTCCGGAGTTCGTCGAATGCGACAAGGTGACGGGCGACGATTGCTTCATCTGCCGCCTGTACCTGCATTCGATCGAGCAACTCGACGAGATCCTCGCGAAAGTCACCGAGCGCGCCGAGACCAGCACCGCGATCGTCAAATCGACGCCGGTCCCGCGCAGATTGCCGCCGCTCGGCTGAACGCGGCGGCGGCATCGCGCATCAAGGAATTACTGTTCGACCGCTTCGAAGAACGACAGCATTTCCGCCACCAGTTCGTCCGATGCCTCTTCGGGAATGTAATGCCCGCATGGCAGCGAGCGGCCACTGACGTCGCGCGCGACGTGACGCCATTCCTCGAGCGCGTCGAAGCACTTCTCGATCACGCCCTTATCGCCCCACAGCACGCGCAGCGGGCAGCCGATCTTGTGACCGCGTTCGATATCGGCGCGGTCGTGTTCGAGATCGATGCTCGCCGATGCGCGGTAGTCCTCGCACATCGCATGCGCCGCGCCGGGCTGCGCGAGCGCGAGGCGATAGGCGTCGAGCGCGTCGGGTTCGAACGGCGCGAGACCCGCGTGACGGCTGCCCATCACCGCATCGACGTAAGCGGCCGGATTCGCGCCGATCAGCGTCTCAGGCAGCGGTTCCGGCTGGATCAGAAAGAACCAGTGGAAGTAATAAGTGGCGAAGGCGCGGTCGGTGGCCTCGTACATCGCGAGCGTCGGCGCGATATCCAGCAGCATCAAACGCTCGACGGCATCCGCATGATCGAGCGCCATCCGGTGCGCGACGCGCGCGCCGCGATCGTGCGCGCAAACCAGGAAGCGTTCGAAGCCGAAGTGGCGCATCACGGCGACCTGATCGGCGGCCATCGCGCGCTTCGAATACGGCATGTGCGCGGCGTCGCTCGGCGGCTTGCCCGATGCGCCGTAGCCACGCAAATCGGTAGCGACCACGGTGAAGTGTTTGGCCAGTTCCGCGGCGCAGCGCCGCCAGATCAGATGCGACTGCGGATGACCGTGCAGCAACAGCAGCGGTGGTCCCGCTCCGCCCTTCACGCCGAAAATATCGACATCGCCCACGGCGATACGGAAGGGCGCGAAATTCTCGAAGGCCATAGCGGGTCTCTTGTCGTTTATAAGTCAGTGCATTGTAGGAGGGCAATGTGTCGGTGCGGGGTGGGATAGCCCACGCAAACATAGAAACTGAACACTCCTTCCAACTGTTCTAAACGAACCCGCCAGACGCGGTTCATCCGCTTCGCCTATAATCGAACGACCGTTCTTAAAATTTGAGCATCATTTTGAACGCCAATGTGGCAGATGCGCGGCGACGCTGTGATGACAACGCGACGCTAGCCCGCTTCAACGCAGCGCGCGCCATGTGTCGCTAAACTCAATGCATCACCGGGCGCTCAACGCCGCACCGGTCCGCTTATCAGGAGACTCGCACCATGGCATTGCCCGCCGTCCTGCAAAAACTCGCGTTGCCCATCGTCGCCTCGCCGATGTTCATCGTCAGCTATCCCGAACTCGTGTTGGCTCAATGTAAGGCCGGTATCGTCGGCTCGTTCCCGGCGCTCAATGCACGCCCGGCCGAATTGCTCGACGAATGGCTGACGCAGATTCAAGCGTCGCTCGCCGAGCACAAGGCGGCCAACCCCGATGCGATCATCGGGCCGATCGCCGTGAACCAGATCGTCCATCAATCGAATTCCCGGCTCGAGCACGACGTGCGCGTGTGCGTCGAACACAAGGTGCCGATCTTCATCACCAGCCTGCGTGCGCCGGCACGCGAGATCGTCGACGCGGTGCATGGCTACGGCGGCATCGTGCTGCACGACGTGATCAATCTGCGCCATGCGCAGAAGGCGCTGGAAGCGGGCGTCGACGGCTTGATCCTGGTGGCGTCGGGCGCGGGCGGCCATGCGGGCACGACCTCGCCGTTCGCGCTGGTCGGCGAAGTGCGGCGCATCTTCGACGGCCCGATCGTGCTGTCGGGCTCGATCGCCAACGGCGGCTCGATTCTCGCCGCGCAGGCGATGGGCGCGGACCTCGCGTACATGGGCACGCGCTTCATCGCGACCAAAGAGGCGCACGCGGTCGACAGCTACAAGCAGGCGATCGTCAACTCTACTGCGTCGGACATCATCTACACGAACCTGTTTACCGGCGTGCACGGCAACTACATCCGCGAAAGCATCGTGAATGCGGGCCTGGACCCGGACGCGCTGCCGGAATCGGACAAGTCCGCGATGAACTTCGGCAGCGACAAGGCGAAGGCGTGGAAAGACATCTGGGGCGCGGGCCAGGGCGTCGGCTTGATGGACGACGTGCCGAGCGTCGGCGAACTGGTCCAGCGTCTGTCGCAGGAATATAACGACGCGAAGGCGCGGCTGGGGATCGTGCGCTAAGGCGCCTTCTCTTTACATGACCTGGTGACGGCGTTGCTGCGGCTCCGCTTCAAGCGGAGCCGCAGCAAGCGCGGCGCAGGCTTCACATATTGCGGCGGTACTGTCCGCCCACTTCAAACAACGCGTGCGTGATTTGCCCGAGCGAGCAAACGCGCACGACGTCCATCAGCACAGCGAACACATTCTCGTCGCCGATCACCGCGCGCTTCAGGCGTTCGAGCGCCACGGGCGTCTCATCGCGATGCCGTTGCTGGAACTCGTGCAGGCGTTTCAACTGGCTCTGCTTTTCGTCGTCGGTGGAACGGGCGAGCGCGATCGGCTGCGGCGCTTCATGCGGATGCGAACTCAAGAACGTGTTCACGCCGACAATCGGATACGAGCCGTCGTGCTTGCGATGCTCGTACAGCATCGACTCGTCCTGAATGCGCCCACGCTGGTAGCCGGTTTCCATCGCGCCGAGCACCCCGCCGCGTTCGGTGAGGCGGTCGAACTCCGCCAGCACCGCTTCTTCGACCAGATCGGTCAGTTCCTCGATCACAAAGCTGCCCTGATTCGGGTTCTGGTTCTTTGCCAGCCCCCATTCGCGGTTGATGATCAGCTGGATCGCGACCGCGCGACGCACCGAATCCTCGGTGGGCGTGGTGATCGCCTCGTCGAAGGCATTGGTGTGCAGCGAGTTGCAGTTGTCGTAGATCGCGATCAGCGCCTGCAGCGTGGTGCGGATATCGTTGAAGTCGATTTCCTGCGCATGCAGGCTGCGCCCTGAGGTTTGCACGTGATACTTGAGCTTCTGGCTGCGTTCGTTCGCGCCGTAACGTTCGCGCATCGCAATCGCCCAGATGCGTCGCGCGACACGGCCGAGCACCGTGTATTCCGGGTCCATACCATTCGAAAAGAAGAACGACAGGTTCGGCGCGAAATCGTCGATCGACATGCCGCGCGCGAGATACGCCTCGACGTACGTGAAGCCGTTCGCCAGCGTATACGCGAGTTGCGAGATCGGGTTCGCGCCGGCTTCGGCGATGTGATAGCCCGAGATCGACACCGAATAGAAATTGCGCACGCAGTGCTCGACGAAGTACGCCTGAATATCGCCCATCACTTTCAGGCTGAACTCGGTCGAGAAGATGCAGGTGTTCTGGCCCTGGTCTTCCTTCAGGATGTCTGCCTGTACGGTGCCGCGCACGTTCTCCAGCGCGTGGCGGCGGGCGGCGGCGAGTTCGTCGCCGGTGGGCTTGCGTCCTTCCTGTTGCAGCCTTTCGTTCAAACGCGCGATCTGCTGATCGATCGCGACGTTGAAGAACATCGCGAGGATCGTCGGCGCGGGTCCGTTGATCGTCATCGAGACCGACGTTTCCGGCGCGCACAGATCGAAGCCGTCGTAGAGCGCTTTCATGTCGTCGAGCGTTGCGACGGAGACGCCCGAATTGCCCACCTTGCCGTAGATGTCCGGCCGCTCGTGCGGTTCTTCACCGTATAGCGTGACCGAATCGAAAGCCGTCGAAAGACGTTTGGCCGGCATCCCTTCGGAGAGCAGTTTGAAACGCCGGTTGGTGCGGAACGGATCGCCTTCGCCGGCGAACATTCGCGTCGGATCTTCATTCTCGCGGCGGAACGGAAACACGCCCGCGGTGAACGGAAAATAGCCGGGCAGATTGTCGAGCATCAGCCAGCGCAGGATTTCGCCGTGGTCGACAAACTTGGGCAGCGCGACTTTGCGGACCGCCGAGCCCGACAGCGTCGTGACAGTCAGCGCTGTGTGAATTTCGCGGTCGCGAATCCGGACGATGTGTTCGTCGCCGGAATAGGCTGCCACGGTTTGCGGCCATGCTTCCAGCAGCTTGCGTTCACGCTCGCCGAGTTCGGTGGTGCGCTGGACGATTAGCTTGTCCAGCTGGGCCTGGGTTTGGGTCGCTGCATCTGCATCTGCATCTGCATTGGCATTGGCATTGGCATTGGCGTTGGCGTTGGCGTTGGCATTGGCGTTGGCGTTGGCGTTGGCGTTGGCGTTGGCGTTGGCATTGGCGTTGGCGTTGGCGTTGGCATTGGCGTTCGCTTCGCTGAGCATCCGGCGCGCTTCGGCGAGCTGCCAGCGTTCGCGCGCCACGCGCGCTTGCGCGTCGGCTCGACTGCGATACGCGTGAACTGTCTGCGCGACATCCGCCAGATAGCGCACCCGCGCCGGCGGCACGATTGCGTTGCGCCCACTCGAAAAGCGTACGTCTTCGAGCGTCGGCAGACGGCCGCCGCCGACGCGCAAACCATGCGCGCGCAATGCCTCGGCGACGTGCTGATACAACGCGGTCACGCCGTCGTCGTTAAAGCGCGAGGCGATGGTGCCGAACACCGGCATCGCGTCCGGCGCCTTGGCGAACTCGCCGCGATTGCGCTGCACCTGCTTCGCGACGTCGCGCAATGCATCCGGCGCGCCTTTGCGATCGAACTTGTTGATCGCAACGAAGTTGGCGAAGTCGAGCATGTCGATCTTTTCCAACTGGCTCGCGGCGCCGAACTCCGGCGTCATCACATATACCGACTCGTCGACGAACGGCACGATCGCCGCGTCGCCCTGGCCGATCCCGGACGTCTCGACGACGATCAGGTCGAAGCCCGCCGCTTTGCACAACATCAGCGCGTCGGGCAGCGCGTCGGAGATTTCGCTCGACGCTTCGCGCGTCGCCATCGAGCGCATGAACACGCGCGAGCCGCCGCCCCAGTCGCCGATTGCGTTCATGCGGATGCGGTCGCCGAGCAACGCGCCGCCGGACTTGCGGCGCGATGGGTCGATCGCGAGTACGGCAATGGTGAGGGCGTCGCCGTAGTCGAGGCGGAAGCGGCGAATCAGTTCGTCGGTCAGCGAGGATTTGCCGGCGCCGCCGGTGCCTGTAATGCCGAGTACCGGGACCACGGCCGACTTCGCGAGATACGCCAGCGCTTGCTGGTCGGCGGCGTTGATGCGGCCGGATTCGAACGCGCTGATCAGTTGCGCGAGGCGGCGGAATGTGAACGACACAGGGTCCGGGTTTTCGACGGCGTGGACGGTCTGGTCGGCGTGGGCCGCCCCGTCCGCTTCGCCTGCTTTGCCCGAAGGATCACGCACGCCGGCGTGATCGCCGGCACGCGTCTCGACACGTGGATCGAAGCGCTGCAGACCGCTCGCCGACAGATCGGCCACCCATTCATTGACCGGGCTCTGCCGCTCGGCCTGGGCGCAGCGCGCGATCATGTCGTCGATCATGCCTTGCAGGCCAAGCCGCTGGCCATCGTGCGGCGAATAGATCTTCTCGACGCCGTAACGTTCGAGCTCGGTGATTTCGTCGGGGACGATCACGCCGCCGCCGCCGCCGAACACTTTGATGCGCTCGCCGCCACGCGCGCGCAGCAGGTCGACGAGATAGCGGAAGTATTCGTTATGGCCGCCCTGGTAGCTGGACACGGCGACGCCGTCGGCGTCTTCGTGCAGCGCGGCGGTGGCGACTTCATCGACCGAGCGGTTGTGACCGAGGTGGATCACCTCCACGCCGCTCGCTTGCAGGATGCGCCGCATGATGTTGATCGACGCGTCGTGGCCGTCGAACAACGCTGCGGCGGTGACGAAACGCAGGCGCCGGCCCGCGGGCAGCTTGTGGCTACCGGCGCGCTGCGGCGTGGACAGATCGGTCATGTCTCCCCCAGATCGTTATGCGTATGGGTGCAACCAGTATAGCGAAACGGCCTGCAGCGCCTCGACCGTTCCGGCGGGCCCGGCGCATCGCGAGCGCCTCGATCTGTTCGAGCGGCTGGCCTAGCGCACCGCCAGCGCCTTGATCTGTTCGAGCGACGGCCATAGCGCTTCGTTCGCGAAACGTCCGGCGAGGAAATCGACAAACGAGCGCACCTTGGCCGACAGATGCCGGCGGCTCGCGTACACCACATGGATCGGCAACTCGCGCGGCGGCACTTCGTCGACCAGCAGCGGCACGAGGCGGCCGGCCGCGAGATCGTCGCCGATCACCTCGGTGCCGAGCATCGCGATACCCGCGCCTTGCAGCACGATCACGCGTTGCGCTTCCAGGTGGTCGACGATCAGGTTGCCGGACAGGCGCACCCGGGACGCGGCGTCGCCGGTCGCGATTTCGAGAGCCGATACGCCCGCGTATTGCAGATAGTTGTGGCGCGCGAGGTCGGCGACCGTCTTCGGCGTGCCGTGCCGGCGCAGATAAGCGGGCGACGCGCACAGCACCAGGTGGGCCGTCGCAATCTGCCGCGCGATCAACGACGACGATTTGAGACCGCTCGGCGAGGCCCGGATCGCGACGTCGAAGCCTTCGTCGATCAGTTCGACCACGCGGTCGGACAGCGTGATGTCGACGGTGACCTGCGGATGCTGCGCGGCATAGTCGGCCACCGCGGCCATCACGTGGCTCAAGCCGAACGCCGACAGCGACGACACCCGCAAGCGCCCTTGCGGCACGACGCTCGCCGCGCCGACCACCTGCCCGGCTTCTTCGAGTTCGGTCAGCACCTGGGAGAGCCGCTCGTAGTATTCGCGGCCCGCCTCGGTCGGCGCGACGCGCCGCGTGGTGCGGTTCAGCAAACGCGCGCCGAGTTGCTGTTCGAGGTGCATCACGTGCTTGCTCGCCATCGCCGCCGACATCTCCATCCGGTCGGCCGCCCCGACAAAGCTGCCGACTTCGACCACATGCCGGAACACTTTCATGCTGACGAGGGTATCCATCTCAATCGCTCGCTTCAGGAATCAATCGACGTCATTTTGCCGGGTTTATCAAAGGCTGGTCGGCAAATCGGCATCTGAAGCGTCCCGTAAACGACAAACCCCGCCTTTCCTGACGGAAGGCGGGGTTTGCGAATACGCGTCAAGCGCGAAGCCGCGTTTAGAACTTCGCGCGCATCCCGACGCCGTACGTGTTGCCGCTCGACTGGCTGCTGATCTTGTCGTACATGTACGCCGCGTAGATGTCCGTGCGCTTGGACAGTGGATAGTCGTAGCCGATTGCAGCCGTCTGGCGGGTCTGGTCGAAACCGCCGCCGTCGCGCGAATACGCGTACGACGCCATCACCGTGCCCGGGCCGGCCGGCACCGACACGCCGCCTTGCGCCGTGTTCACGTGCCAGCTCGTGATGGCCTCGTCGTTATACGTGTACATGTACTGGCCGAAGAACTTCACATACTTCATGTCGTACGACATGCCGAGCTGCGCGACGCTCTGGCTCTTCAGGCCGGGAATGCCCGACGCAGCGGCGCTGCCGAGGTCGCCCGGGGCGTTGTTGAAGTTCACGTACTGATACACCGCGGTCGCCGCGAACGGGCCGTGGAAGTACAGTACCTGGCCGCTCCACTTCTTCGAGCCGTTCTGGCCGGCGGTGTTGCCGAGCGCATACATCGCCGTCGCCGAAAGGCCGTTGAAGTTCGGCGACGAGTACGACACCGCGTTATTCCAGCCCGAATCGCCCGTCACGCCCTGATCGGTCGAGTACGTCGGAAACGTGCCGAGGCCGAGGTACACATGGGTCACCATCGGCGAGAACACATACGAGTCGATGAACGGATTGAACAGGATCGTCGACACGAACAGCGGCGTCGTCAGACGGCCGGCGGTCACCGTCCCGTACGGCGATTCGATACCGACGTACGCGTTACGCGAGAACATCGTGTCGCCGGTGAAGCGGCCGTACGCGCCGTTCTGTGCGCGGAAGAAGCCTTCCAACGTGAAGATGGCCTTGTAGCCGCCGCCCAGATCCTCTGCCCCCTTCAAGCCCCAGTACGACGTGGACATCCCACCGCCGGACACCTGCACCGCAGTCTTGCCGGCCGGGAATTTCTGCGCGCCGACCCATTCGTCGACCTGGCCGTAGAGTTGTACGCTCGATTGCGCAAAAGCCGACGATGCACTGGCCAGCAGGACGGCACACGCGGTTGCCTTGAGGGTGGTCTTCAGCGCGCGGCTGATGCTTGTTTTCATGGGTTCTCCTGTCTTTGTCGAAAAAGGTGTGGCTGTGCGAAAGGGGTAGCTCGCGCGAACAATTGTTGTCATCCGTTCGATCGTCGAGCCAATCTGGGCGGGACCATCTTTGCGGACCATTTTTATGAACAAAAATATCTCTGGTTATTGCGGGTATAGCGATCTGATTAGTTTTGTCACTTATCGGCCTGATAAAGCTTTGGCCGCGCACGTCATAACGGCTTCGCCGCATGCCGCACGGCGCACCGCAAAGCGGCGCTGACATTGCGCCTGACCGGGTGACAACGGCCGAGATGTCATGCGGATGACGCGCCGCGGCAGAAACGATCAAATTTGACGACGGGAGCCCCTTTACTGCCGAGCGTTTTCAAAAAAGTGTGGCGTCTACACGTCACCTTGACAGGGGCTTTTTGGACGGCGGCAGAGCAGAAAGACGCGGCAATTCGGTTTGAAAGCCGGAATATCTGATTTGGAGAAAGGTGGCAGCGGATTTCAGCCGCGATCTGGAGCGAGGCTTATCCGCATCAGATTAATGCGGCGAAGAGGGCTGCAGAGGGATGAAAGAAGCGGTTGCGGTTGCGCCGACGAGCGCTTCAAAGCGCTAACCGGCGACGCGCGCATTTTCGGCGTGATGTAATTGCAGGCGTGAATCTAATTGCGGTATGGAGAACCTTCTGGCTGACGCGGATAATCCGCCTGACGCGGCATTGCGCGCGACGAGCCGCGCTCTTCGTTGTAGCGGGCGACATCGGCGCGAATCGAGCCGGCGCGAACCGGCGCATTGGCTGGCGGACGCGGCACCGGGCGTGATTCGGCGCTGACTGGGGTAATCGCACCGGCGTACTGCATGCCGCCGCGGCGATCGCCGGGATATCCGGCGGATCCGGCTACACGCGGCATTGCCGGGTTGTAGCCGCCAAAGCCGTTGGCGTAGTTGCCGCCATTGAGGTTCACGCCGCCGTGCGGCAAGCGCGCGTTGCGGTCGGCGAGATTGTTGCGGGATGCACCGACGTTGGTGACGCCGTAATATCGGCCCGCGTTGCGAGCATCGCCGCGCATTGCGTGGTCCACGGCAGCATGCGAGTAGCCGCTGCCGCCACCGCGCAACGTGACCGGCACTTTTGCATAGACGAACGAGCAGAGCGCGGCGATAACCGCACCCAACGCCCAGAGCCTCGTTCTCGACAACCCGTCCACCAGTGACTCACCTGCCCGAAGACTTGCCTGAAGTCCACCGTTCGAGCTGCGACGGACTTGTTCTGGGATCGGCTCGAGCGTCGCGGATATGTTGCGACGCGGGGTATCCCTGTGGCCTTTGAGCAGTAATTTATGGGCATGGCTAAATGGTGTCGAGCCAAAAAGTGTTAGGCCTCCACCGCTGTTGTAACACCTTGTTACTCCGACGTTTTTCCGCGACAGTGCGCTTGCGCGAAAGTGCTGAAACAGCTTGCTGGAGCGGCTTTGACGAGACATCGGGAGCGTCTTGAAGTACGACGAATGGCAGCGCAATTTTCCACCGGATTGTCAAAACGGCAATGGACCAATCACGCGCCGTCGCCAATACTGAAACGGAACAGCGGGCGATGCTTCAATGCGCCACACAACATTTTGATGCGCGATGCTCATTAATCGATTCGGCAAATGAATTTGCATTTTCAATCGCTTTTCAACCACAATAGGTGTTTTCCATAGTCTGCGACGCAGCCTTCGCGCACGTCCTTTGCTTTTTCCGCATCACCGAATCGAGATTTCGACAATGGCTCGCCCGAAACTGCTTCCCGACAATTTCACCTTGTGCCTCGTGGGCACCGTCATCCTTGCCAGCCTGCTGCCGGTGCACGGGCAGGCCGCTGTCGGGTTCAACTGGGTGACGAACATCGCGGTCGGCCTGCTGTTTTTTCTGCACGGCGCCAAATTGTCACGCGAAGCGATCATTGCGGGCGCGACGCACTGGCGGCTGCATCTTGTCGTGCTACTCAGCACGTTCGCGTTGTTTCCGTTGCTCGGCCTCGCGCTTAAACCGCTCCTTTCGCCACTTGTCACGCCGGCGCTCTATGCGGGGATCCTCTTCCTCTGCACGCTGCCGTCGACGGTTCAGTCGTCCATCGCGTTCACGTCCATTGCCAAAGGCAATGTGCCGGCCGCCGTCTGCAGCGCGTCGGCGTCGAGCCTGCTGGGCATCTTCGTCACTCCCGCACTCGTGAGCCTCGTCGTCAGCAATCAGGCGGCGGGCGGCAGCTCGCCGTGGCATACGGTGGGCAACATCGTGCTGCAACTGCTGGTGCCGTTCGTGGCCGGCCAGTTGTTGCGCCCGTTGATCGGCAAGTGGATCGAGCACAATCGCGGCGTGCTGAAATTCGTCGACCAGGGCTCGATCCTGCTGGTGGTATACGGTGCGTTCAGCGAGGCCGTCAACGAGGGCCTGTGGCACCAGATTCCGCTGTCCGCCCTCGGCGGCCTGCTGCTCATCAACGTGGTGCTGCTCGCGCTGGCGCTGGCCGTGACGATGTTCGCCGGCAAGCGGCTCGGTTTCAACCGTGCGGATCAGATCACGATCATCTTCTGCGGCTCGAAGAAAAGTCTCGCTGCCGGCGTGCCGATGGCCAAGGTCATTTTTGCCTCGCATGCGGTGGGCGCCGTGGTCTTGCCGCTGATGCTGTTCCACCAGATCCAGCTGATGGTGTGCGCCGCGCTCGCGCAGCGCTGGGGAGCCCGCGACACCAGCGGCGAGACCCGCGCCGCCTCGCGCGAGCGGCCCGCCGCCGCCGTTGCCCGCCGTTGAATACGCGCGCAATGCAAACAGGACATTCATAGCGCCCTCCCTGAGCGTTATTTGAAGAAAGCCGCCTCGTGCGGCTTTTTTGTTATTTCACGCGGAAACGCCGCCGGTGTCGCCTCGGCCGGATGGCATAGGCGGATTCCTGGCAGCCGCAAAGTCACCCGAACCTGAAACGCACCATTCAAGTGCAAAGCTTCATCAAAAGTTCACTCAATCTCAAGCACCGCGGGCCGATAAGACGAAGGTCTATCGCTCCGCCTGACTGCCATGCAACTTCGCTCGCCCTCCCGATCCGCTGCGCCGCGTATCGGGGATCTGATTGCCCGGCGCGAGCTGTCCGCCGTGTTCCAGCCGATCATCGATTTCGACGACGGCGCGATCCTCGGCTACGAAGGCCTGATCCGCGGACCGGCCGGCACGTCCGTCGAAACGCCGTTCGCCCTGTTTTCGCAGGCGCTGGCCGAGGGCTGCACGATCGAACTCGAACGCGCGGCCGCGCGCACCTGCATCAGAGCGTTCATGCAGTTGGAGTGCGAAGGCAAGCTGTTCCTCAATTTCAGCGCGGACGCGATCCGCCAGCTGGCCGATGCGCGCGACGACACGCTGGCGCTGCTGCGCCATCGCGGCGTCGATCCGCAACGGCTCGTGATCGAACTGACCGAGCAAAGCTCGATTCCGGACGTCGGCAGCTTCTTGCCGGCGATTACGGCGCTGCGCACGGCCGGCGCGCAATTCGCGCTCGACGATTACGGCACTGCCAACGCCAGCATGAATCTGTGGGTACGGCTGCAACCAGACATCGTGAAGATCGACCGTTTCTTCATCCACGACATCGCCTGCGATCCGCTCAGGTTCGAAGCGGTGCGCGCGATGCAGCACTTCGCCAGCGCGAGCGGCGCGCGGCTGGTCGCCGAGGGCATCGAGAACGAAGCGGATCTGATCGTGGTGCGCGACATGGGGATCGGTTGCGGGCAAGGCTATTTCTTCGGCCGGCCCAACGCGCAACCGGCCCGCCGTATCACCGAAGACGCCCGCGACGCGCTGCGCGCCGGTCACATCGCCGTGTTTCCCGAAACCACGCGCACGGTCAGCAGCGCGTCGCCGTCGGGCGGCATGGCGTCGGCGAAAATGCTGGTGCTCGCGCCCGCGCTGCCGCGCGAGGCCACCAACAACGACGTGCTCGAACTGTTCAATCGCCTGCCCGACCTGCACGCGGTGGCGGTGGTCGAGCACGACGAACCGGTTGCGCTGATCAACCGGCGCAGCTTCATGGACCGCTACGCGCTGCCGTACCACCGCGAGCTGTTCGGCAAGCGCCCGTGCCTGCAGTTTGCGAACGCGTCGCCGGTGATCATCGAGAAATCGATGACCGTCGAGCAGATGGCCCAACTCCTCGCCAGCGACGACCAGCGCTATCTTGCCGACGGCTTCGTCATCGCCGACAACGGCAAATACGCCGGCCTCGGCACCGGCGAGAACCTCGTGCGCGCGGTGACCGAGGTGCGCCTCGAAGCCGCGCGCTACGCGAATCCGCTGACCTTTCTGCCGGGCAACATCCCGATCAGTTCGCACATCGCGCGCCTGCTCGGCAACGACGCCGGCTTCTACGCGTGCTACGTCGACCTGAACCACTTCAAGCCCTTCAACGATCAGTACGGCTACTGGCAAGGCGACGAAGTGCTGAAGTTCGCCGCCGCCGTGCTGGCCGACGTCTGCGACCCGACCCGCGACTTTCTCGGCCACGTGGGCGGCGACGATTTCCTGATTCTGTTCCAGAGCGACGACTGGAAGGAGCGGGTGCTGCGCGCGATTCACGTGTTCAACGAGGGCACGCAGCGTTTCTACGCGCCGGCCGACCGGCTGGCCGGCGGCATCCATGGGGAAGACCGGCGCGGCAATCCGACCTTCTTCGGCTTCGTGACGATGGCGATCGGCTGCGTGCGCGTGGAATCGGACGGCGGCCCGTCGTTTTATAGCAGCGAGGAGATTGCTTCCGTGGCAGCGGTGGCGAAGCGGCGCGCCAAGCACGAGACAAGCGGTTTCGTGCTGATCGATGCAAGCGAGAGCGTCGCACTGCTGCGCGGACAAACGGAGGTCGCGCCCGCCGCTGTCGACTAAGCCCGTAGGCTTTGCCGAGCCGCTCAAAACCGATGTTGTTTAGCAAATTTTACTAAACACAATAATCTTGGAAATATCCATATATACGGGTATTTCCCGGTATCGATCGCGTGTTTCAGCGGCCGTTTTAGCCGGTTTTTACTATACAATCGCCCGAACTTGAACACCGTACGGCCGCCCTCCGTTGCGGCCGCTTCATTCGATGGCCACAACCATCCGCGACGTCGCCCGGGCGGCCAGCGTGTCGATCGGCACCGTCTCACGCGCACTGAAGAACCAGCCGGGCCTCTCCGAGGCCACTCGCGTGCGCGTCGTCGAAGCCGCGCGGCAGCTCGGCTATGACGCCGCCCAGTTGCGCCCGCGCATCCGCCGCCTCACTTTCCTGCTGCATCGGCAGCACAACAACTTTGCTGTCAGCCCGTTCTTTTCGCACGTGCTGCATGGCGTCGAAGACGCTTGCCGGGAACGCGGCATCGTCCCTTCCGTGCTGACGGCCGGCCCGACCGAAGACGTGATCCAGCAGATGCGACTGCACGCGCCGGATGCGGTGGCGATTGCCGGTTTCGTCGAACCCGAAACGCTGACCATGCTGGTTGCGATGCAGCGCCCGCTCGTGCTGATCGACCTGTGGGCGCCCGGCTTGCGCTCGGTGAATCTGGAGAACGCCGCGGGCGCCACGCTCGCCATGCGCCATCTGTTCGAACAGAGGTGCACGCGCGTCGCGTTCATCGGCGGCTCGCTCGCGCACTTCAGCATTGCGCAGCGCGCGCTCGGTTACCGGCGCGCGTTTTTCGAAGCGGGCTTGCTGTTCGACCCGTCGCTGGAAGTGACCATCGACGCCGGCCTCGATCCCGACAGCGGCGCCGCACGCGCGATGCACCAATTGCTCGACGCATCCGGCGCACGCCCCGACGCCGTGTTTGCCTATAACGACGCCGCCGCGCTCGCCGCGCTGCGCGCGTGCCTTGCGCGCGGCCTGCGCGTGCCCGAGGACATCGCGATCATCGGCTTCGACGACATTCCCGCCGCCGCCCACGCCACGCCGCCGCTGTCGACCATTTCGGTCGACAAGGAAGCGCTCGGCCGGCGCGGCGTCGAACTGCTGCTTGAAGACGCACCCGCCAAACTGGAAGTCCGCTTGCCCGTCCATCTCATTGCCCGTGCCAGTACTTTGGTGAGACAGCCATGATGCAATCCGATCCGCTTCACTCCGCAGCAAACGGCGCGGCCAATGCCGTTCCCGCTGCGGCGCCGCCCGTCGACAACTTCCGCAGCCGCGATTTTCTGCTCGCGCATGTGCAGGACACGCTGCGCTTCTACGCACCGAAGGTGCTCGACCCAAGCGGCGGCTTCTTTCATTTTTTCCGCGACGACGGTTCGGTTTACGACAGGACCACGCGCCATCTGGTGAGCAGTTGCCGCTACGTCTTCAACTACGCGATGGCGTATCGCCAGTTCGGCGACCCGCAGCATCTCGAGTACGCGCGCCACGGCTTGCGTTTTCTGCACGAAGCGCACTGGGACGCCGAGCACGAAGGCTACGACTGGGAGCTCGAATGGCGCGACGGCAAGAAGCGCACGCTCGACGCGACGCGTCACTGCTAC
Source organism: Paraburkholderia sp. SIMBA_030 (assembly GCF_046535245.1). NCBI lineage: Bacteria > Pseudomonadati > Pseudomonadota > Betaproteobacteria > Burkholderiales > Burkholderiaceae > Paraburkholderia > Paraburkholderia sp. SIMBA_030. The sequence continues at coordinate 286,323 of NZ_JAWRXB010000003.1, read as the reverse complement.
GGCCTCGCGTTCGTGCTGCTCGCGTATTCGCATGCGGCGCTGGCCGGCATCGAAGAAGCCAGGCCGATGATCGGCGCGACCTTCGAGTTGATGGAACACCGCTTCTGGGACGCCGCCGCGGGCCTCTACGCCGACGAAGCGACGCCCGAATGGCACGTCAGTTCGTACCGCGGCCAGAACGCGAACATGCACACCACCGAGGCGCTGCTTGCCGCGCACGAAGCGACCGGCCACCTCGTCTATCTGGATCGGGCGGAACGGGTGGCGTCGAATGTCACGCTGCGTCAGGCGAAGCTATCGCAGGGGCTGGTGTGGGAGCACTTTCACGCGGACTGGTCGATCGACTGGCATTACAACGAAGAAGACAGCTCGAACATTTTCCGTCCGTGGGGCTTTCAGCCGGGCCATCAGACCGAGTGGGCGAAGCTGCTGCTGATTCTCGAGCGGTATCGTCCGCTGCCGTGGCTGCTGCCGCGCGCCATCGAGCTATTCGACGCCGCCATGATGCACGCGTGGGACGAAGACCACGGCGGCCTCTATTACGGCTTCGGCCCGGACGGCACCGTTTGCGACCACGACAAGTATTTCTGGGTGCAGGCTGAAACGTTCGCGACTGCTGCGCTGCTCGGCAAGCGCACGGGTAACGAACGCTTCTGGGACTGGTACGACGAGATCTGGCGCTACAGCTGGGCGCATTTCGTCGATCACAAGTATGGCGCGTGGTATCGCATCCTCACCTGCGATAACCGCAAGTACAGCGACGAAAAGAGTCCTGCCGGCAAGACCGACTATCACACGATGGGTGCGTGCTACGAAGTGCTGGCGCACGCGCTGCCTTCCGGCGAGGCTGAGACGCCTGAATCCGCGGAGTGAACAAAATGAACGCGAACACCGAATTTCCCTTCTTCGTTTCTGCCGGCGACATCCTCACCGATCTCGTGCGGACTGGCCCATCGCAATGGCTGTCGCGTCCCGGCGGCGCCGGCTGGAATGTCGCGCGTTGCGTGGCGCGGCTCGGCTTGCCAACGGCATGCGCCGGTTCAATGGGCGTCGACAACTTCTCCGACGACCTCTGGAACGCGAGCGTCGCCGCGGGTCTCGACATGCGCTTCATGCAGCGGGTGGAGCGCCCTCCTTTGCTGGCGGTCGTTCACCAGACGCATCCGCCTGCGTATTTTTTCATGGGCGAGAACGGCGCCGATCTCGCGTTCGATCCGGCGCGCTTGCCGGCTGGCTGGATGGAGCAGGTGAAGTGGGCGCATTTTGGTTGCATCAGCCTCGTGCGGCAGCCGCTGGGCGACACGCTTGCCGGGTTGGCGGCCGAGTTGCGCTCGCGCGGGGTGAAGATCAGTTTTGATCCGAATTATCGGAACCTGATGGAGCACGGATATGAGCCGACTTTGCGGAAGATGGCCGCGCTGGCTGATTTGATCAAGGTCTCGGATGAGGATTTGCGATTGCTGTTCAAGTCCGCCGATGAGGCGGGCGCGTTGGCGCAATTGCGGGAGATGAATCCTTCTGCCACGGTGCTCGTGACGCGTGGGCCGGAAACGGCAATGTTGATCGATGGCGCCAGGGTGGTTGAGGCTCGGCCGCCTCGGGTCGAGGTTGTCGATACTGTTGGGGCTGGGGATGCTTCTATTGGCGGTTTGCTGTTCAGCTTGATGACTGCTCCGCAGAGGTCCTGGTCAGAGCATCTGGCTTTTTCTTTGGCCGCCGGCGCGGCGGCGTGCAGGCATGCTGGGGCGCATGCGCCTTCTTTAGATGAGGTTGTAGCGCTGCTGTAGTTTTATTTGCCCTTAGCGGCGGCAAAAAGCAAACCCCGTGCTACGATAAATGCCACCCCCGGGAAGGAGCGTCCACCATGGAAGACATCACCTATACCAAGGGCATCTACACAGCCACCGCCTCGGTGCGCGAACTAAAAAAAGACGAATTCCAGGGCGTGGTATCCCTCTCCCGCGACGAAGGCGACGAAAACGCCGACCCTGAAACCACGGTCTACGAAGTCGAAGCCACGTCATTGACGCCAGAAGAAGCACTCGAGGAAGCCAAAGCCCTCGCCCACCGGATCCTCGGTGAAATCGAACTTTAGATGTCACGGCGCCGTGCCGGTCACACTGCGCCATCCCTGAACCAACCGGCCGGAGGCGGTCATGGATGAACAGCTCTTCCTCTACGGCGTCTACTCGATTCACGTCCGCCCACTCGAACTGGACGGCGCACGCTGGGACGCGGAATACGAAATCCGTCATCGTGAAAAAGCCGTCAAGCCGTGGACAACCGTCGGCGGCGACGACGGCTACGCGGACGAAGCCGAAGCAGTCGCCGCCGCGCACCTGCAAGCCGTCGACGATATAGAACACGGCGCCGGCGTGCCAAAGCCACGCGCATTTCCATAGACCCGCAAGAGCTGGAGCAAGCGCGCCGATCGTCGTGCTACGCTTTGCGCGTTTTCATCTCCACGAACACGCGATGGCTACCGAACCGTCAGACCGCTTTCCCGGCATCGGCGACGCCGAAGCGCGCGTGCAACGACCTCGCGCGCGCGGCAGCCGCGAGATGCGCCTGGACGATCGCGTGGTCGTCGCGCACGGCATGCCGACGCCGCTCTGGCAGGATCTCTATCACCGTGCTCTAGTGGTCAACTGGCCAACGTTTTTCGTGTCGCTCGCTGTGCTGTTTCTGCTGCTCAATACGGTGTTCGCCGCGCTCTACATGCTCGGCGCGGCGTCGATCGCCAATCAGTTTCCGGCGGGTTTCGGCGGCGCATTTTTCTTCAGCGTGGAAACGCTCGCAACGGTCGGCTACGGCGACATGCATCCGCAAACCGTCTACTCACACTGGATCGCGACGCTGGAAATCTTTGTCGGCATGTCCGGCATCGCGTTGGCGACCGGGCTGATCTTCGCGCGTTTTTCGCGCCCGCATGCAAAGATCATGTTTGCCCGCTACGCGATCGTGCGACCGCTGGAAGGCCGGATGACGCTGATGGTGCGCGCCGCCAACGCCCGTCAGAACGTCATCGCCGAAGCACGCGCAAAGCTGCGCATTATGCGGCAGGAAACGACCGTCGAAGGCTATACGCTGCGCAAGCTCTACGACCTGACGCTGGTGCGCGATCAGCATCCGGTGTTCAAACTGGGCTGGAGCCTGATGCACGTCATCGACGAGAGCAGTCCGTTGTTCGGCGAAACCGCCGAAACACTCAAGGGCCGCGACACGTCCCTGCTGCTCACGCTCGAAGGGGTCGACGAATCGACGTCCCAGACCATGCAGGCACGCCACCTGTGGACTTGCGATCAGATCTACTGGCATTACCGCTTCGTGGACATCATGCGCGAGGAAGACGGCGTGAGTCACATCGATTACTCGTATTTCAACGAGATCGTGCCACTCGACTCGGCGCCCGTCGCGGTCATGGAGAAGGCGCCGGCGCCATGAACCTCGCCGCCGGTTCGGCAGCGAGAATCGTATAGGGGCGCCTTGCCGCCGCGTTCGACGACACCAGGGCATACCCGAATCCGCCCGGTGCGCGGCAAATCCATCTCAAAACCTCGTTAAATCGCGCGAGCCTTCGCGCCTATTCGCTATTCGCCGATCAAACTAGCAAAAATCCACTCTAATCGGCGCTAAAAAATAGAGTCTCTTTCGCTGCGTTATCTTTGTGGTCCCCACCACGCGCGCCGATGCAAAACAGCAACCATCTTGCATGGAGACTCACCTATGACCGCTCGCCTGCCCGTCGACGGCACGCCCGCTCTCGCCGACTACAAGCTGTCCGATAACCTTACCGCGACGCGCGGCCGCATCTTCCTCACCGGCACACAGGCGCTGGTGCGCCTCGCGTTGATGCAGCGCGCGGCCGACAAGGCGCGCGGCATGAACACCGCCGGCTTCATCAGCGGCTATCGCGGTTCGCCGCTCGGCATGGTCGACCAGCAGTTGTGGAAGGCGAGCAAACTGCTCACGGCGAGCGATATCCGCTTTCTGCCCGCGATCAACGAAGAACTCGGCGGCACCGCGGTGCTCGGCACGCAGCGCGTGGAGGCGGACCCGGAGCGCACTGTCGAAGGCGTGTTCGCGATGTGGTACGGCAAGGGCCCGGGCGTGGATCGCGCGGGCGATGCGCTGAAGCACGGCAACGCGTACGGCTCGTCGCCGCACGGCGGCGTGCTGGTGGTGGCGGGCGACGACCACGGTTGCGTGTCGTCGTCGATGCCGCATCAGAGCGACTTCGCGATGATGGCCTGGCACATGCCGATCGTGAATCCGTCGAACATCGCCGATATGCTCGAATTCGGCCTGTACGGCTGGGCGCTGTCGCGCTTCTCGGGCGCGTGGGTCGGCTACAAGGCGATCTCCGAAACGGTCGAATCCGGTTCGACTGTCGACCTCGACGCGCTGCGGACCGAATGGACGATTCCACAGGATTTCGAAGCACCCGCCGGCGGCCTGCACAACCGCTGGCCCGATCTGCCGAGCCTGACGATCGAATCGCGGATGCACGCGAAGCTCGACGCGGTGCGCCATTTCGCGCGCGTGAACAGCATCGACAAATGGATCGCGCCGAGCCCGCACGCGAACGTCGGTATCGTGACTTGCGGCAAGGCCCATCTGGATCTGATGGAAACGCTGCGCCGGCTCGACTTGACGGTCGCCGATCTGAAAGCGGCCGGCGTGCGGATCTACAAGGTCGGTTTGTCGTTTCCTCTGGAAATGACGCGCATCGACGCATTCGTCTCAGGCCTGTCCGAAGTGCTGGTGATCGAGGAGAAAGGCCCGGTCATCGAGCAGCAGATCAAAGACTATCTGTACAACCGCACGCAAGGCACACGTCCGATCGTGATCGGCAAAAACGCTGAAGACGGCACCCTGCTGCTGTCGTCGCTCGGTGAATTGCGGCCGTCGCGCATTCTGCCGGTGTTCGCCAACTGGCTCGCGAAGCACAAGCCGGCGCTGGATCGCCGCGACCGCGTGGTCGATCTGGTGGCGCCGCAAATCCTCTCGAACGCCGCGGATAGCGTGAAGCGCACGCCGTATTTCTGTTCGGGCTGTCCGCACAACACCTCGACCAAGGTGCCCGAAGGTTCGATCGCGCAAGCGGGGATCGGCTGTCACTTCATGGCGTCCTGGATGGAGCGCGACACCACCGGGCTAATCCAGATGGGCGGAGAAGGCGTCGACTGGGCCTCGCATTCGATGTTCACGAAAACGCGCCACGTGTTCCAGAATCTCGGCGACGGCACCTACTTTCACTCCGGCATTCTCGCGATCCGCCAGGCGGTGGCCGCGAAAGCCACCATTACGTACAAGATTCTCTATAACGACGCGGTCGCGATGACGGGCGGCCAGCCCGTCGACGGCAGCATCTCGGTGCCGCAGATCGCGCGCCAGGTGGAAGCCGAAGGCGTGTCGCGCTTCGTCGTGGTCAGCGACGAACCCGAGAAATACGACGGCCATCACGATCTGTTTCCGAAGGGCACGACGTTCCACCATCGCAGCGAAATGGACACCGTGCAGCGCGCGCTGCGCGACACCGACGGCGTCACCGTGTTGATCTACGACCAGACCTGTGCAGCGGAAAAACGGCGTCGCCGGAAAAAAGGCGAGTTTCCCGATCCGGACAAGCGCCTGTTCATCAACGAGGAAGTCTGCGAAGGCTGCGGCGATTGCGGCGTGCAGTCGAATTGCCTGTCGGTCGAGCCGGTGGAGACCGTATTGGGCCGCAAGCGTCGCATCGATCAATCGTCGTGCAATAAAGACTATTCATGCGTGAACGGTTTCTGCCCGAGCTTCGTCACCGTCGAAGGCGGCAAGCTCAAGAAAACCGCGGGCGCCGCGTTCGATCCGCAAGCGCTTGCCGCACGTGTCGATGCGCTGCCGATTCCCGCAACGCATCTCGACGCCGCGCCTTACGACATCCTCGTGACCGGTGTCGGCGGCACCGGCGTCGTGACGGTCGGCGCATTGATCAGCATGGCCGCGCATCTGGAAGGCAAGAGCGCATCGGTGCTCGACTTCATGGGCTTCGCGCAAAAGGGCGGCTCGGTGTTGTCGTTCGTGCGCTTCGCCGCGCGCGACGCGTGGCTCAACCAGGTCCGCATCGACACGCAACAGGCCGATGTGCTGCTCGCCTGCGATATGGTGGTGGGCGCGAGCGCCGATGCGCTGCAAACGGTGCGTCATGGCCGCACGCGCATCGTCGTCAACACGCACGCCATTCCGAACGCGACCTTTGTGCAGAACCCGGACGCGACGCTGCACGCGGACGCCCTGCTCGACAAGATGCGTCACGCGGCGGGCCCGGAACGCATGTCCACTTGCGATGCGCAGGCGCTCGCCACGCGCTTTCTCGGCGACACCATCGGCGCGAACATTCTGATGCTCGGTTATGCCTGGCAACTCGGTTTGGTGCCGGTATCGTTCGCCGCGATGATGCGCGCGATCGAGTTGAACAACGTCGCGGTGCAGATGAACCAGCTGGCGTTTTCGATCGGCCGTCTGGCTGCCGAAGATCCGGCTGCGCTCGAATCGCTGTGGCAAGCGCGGCATCTGGCGAAGCAGGCGGTGCGCGTCGATACGCTCGACGAACTGATCGCGCATCGCGAAGCCCGTCTTCAAACGTACGGTGGCGCAAGCTATGTGAAGCGTTACCGTGCGCTGGTCGATGCGGCGCGGCGCGCTGAAGGGACGGTGGATGCGAACAGCGAGCGCATCACCCGCGCTGTGGCGACGACGTTCTATCGCCTGCTGGCGGTGAAGGACGAATACGAAGTGGCACGTCTGCATACGGACAGCGCGTTCCGCGAAGCGCTCGAGGCTCAATTCGAAGGGGTTGCCGGCAAGGACTTCGGCATCAAGTTCAACCTCGCGCCGCCGACGCTCGCGCGCCCGAAACCCGGCGTCAATCCGGCCAAGAAGACTTTCGGTCAATGGGTGTGGCCGGTGCTCGGCATGCTGGCGAAATGGCGCGGTCTGCGTGGCACGATGCTCGATCCGTTCGGCCGCACGCTCGAGCGCAAGATGGAGCGCGAACTCGCCGAAGACTACGAAACGACGCTGCAACGCGCTTTCGCGAAGCTCAATGCAAACAATGCCGAAGACGTCGCCAAGCTCGCCGACCTGCATGCTCGCGTGCGCGGTTACGGTCACGTAAAGCTGGCGAATCTGGCCGGCGTGAAGCGTGGCGAGCGCGATCTGGCTGCGAGCTTGCAGATCGAAGCGGCGACGGGCGCGTCGGTGAAGAAGTCGCTGGACGAGGTGAAGGGCGCCGGGCAGTTGCGCGGCATTGCGGTGGTCGTGGCGAAGTAATTTCGCAGGTGAATGAAAAATGCCGCTTCGGGGTCAATCTCGAAGCGGCATTTTTTTTGCCCGATGGTCCGCGACGGTCGTGGCGATGACTTCAAGTAAAACGGACATGGGCGCGGCTGAGTGTCGTCAAAAACGACATGATCTCAGAACCGCTCTTCGTCGACCCAGTCAATATCGCCGCACAGCACGCAAGTCTGCTCGCCGACACGCGTCGCCACCGACAGCGTCACGCACGGCAACGCCTCGTTGATCGACAGATACGGACGCGTCACATGCACGCGCTCCGGCGCATTGATCGCCGCACGGAAATACGGACGACGCAGCCAGTTCGCCCCTTGCGCGTCGGCGAGCGGCAGGAAGCGGGTTTCGTGCGCCGCGCGATCGGCGCGCAGCACGACGTTGCGGCCCGCCTGCCTGCCTTTCGCGTCGAGCAAAAAACAGCGCGCGGCATGGTCGAGTGCGAGGAAATTCCAGCACACTTCCTCGAGCGGCTCGCCGGCGGCCAGCCGTTCCGCGGCACGCTCGAACGCGCGCAAATACGGCGCGAGCCGGCTCGTGTTGCGGCGTTCGCGCGCCTCGGTCTGATCGCGATAGCGATCGGTGAGTTCGCCGATACATGCCGCCGCATGCGGCGCGTCGGCTGTGCCCGGATTCGGACGGCCGAAGAAAAAACCCTGCACGAAGTCGGCGTCGCAGGCGAGCGCCATCTGCGCTTCGTGTTCGGTTTCGACGCCTTCGATCAGCACCAGCTTGCCCGCCTCGTGCAACAGCGCGACCAGCCCCGGCAGAATCGTCGCCATATCTGGACGGTGCGCGGCATGCGACAGCATGATGCGGTCGAGCTTCACGATATCGGGATTCAGCTGCCAGATCCGCTCGACATTCGAATGGCCCGCGCCGAAATCGTCGAGCGCGATCAGAAAGCCGCGCTCACGGAACTGGCGCACCGCGTCGGCAAGACGCTCAAGGTCTTCGGCGCGCTGTTCGAGTACTTCGAGCACGATGCGCCGCGGCGGCAAATCGAGCCGGCGCAGATTGGCCAGCAACGCGGCGGCATGATACGGATCGGTGAGCGCGCTGGGATGGACGTTCAGGAAAAGCCACTCCCGCTCGGCGCCGAACACCTTGAAATTCTCCAGATGCAGCGTCTGCGCCAGCCGGTCCAATTGAAGTATGTCGCCCAAGCGCGCCGCCTCGCCAAATACGTCGAGCGGCGACACGGGCCGGTCCAGCGCGTCGTGCGCGCGCAGCAAGCCCTCATAACCGACCGCCCGCATATGCGACAGGCTGAAAATCGGTTGAAACACGCTGGTCAACGTCAGTTCGCCGTGCTGCACGGAGAAGCGTTCGAGCCCCGAGGTCACTTCGACCTCGAAGCCATGCGGCGCGGCGGCCGTTCTTTCGTGTTGCGCAATCGTCATGCAATCCTCTCACGCGAGAGCCGGGCCGGTCCGAACGCGGAAGCGAACAACCGCGGCGCCGTTTCTTAAAATGTGCGTCATCGATATTGGTTAAGCAAGCTCCATGCGCACGCTGGCGCACATTCGAACGAAATTTGCATGAAAGATTGCACCGGCAGAAGGGCTCATGCGTCGGGCGTGGGCGCGGTGCGCACCGTTGCGGTGCATCGCCCTTCATAGGTGCTTGCGGCGGGAGGACGCGCGCTTTGTCTGTCTGACGATGGCGGCAAGCGTGGTCGGGCTAAACTTTGGCCTTACATTTTCCTGTTACCTCCCTTGCTCCTCCTGACCGAAACGTGGCGGCGGCGTCGACGACGACAGAGGAACCACGGTTTTATCTCCAGAAATAGATCGATGGAAATTGTCTTTACCGTATTGATTCTTTTGCTTGCTGTCGCCGCTTCCGGCATCGTCACCCGGGCGTTGCCGTTGCCGCTCGTACAGATCGCGATCGGTGCGCTACTGGCGTGGCCGAGGCTCGGACTGCACGTCACCTTCGATCCGGAAATTTTCATGATGCTGTTCATTCCGCCGCTGCTGTTCGCAGACGGATGGCGCATCCCCAAGCGCGAGTTTTTCATGGCGCGCCGCTCCATCCTGATGCTCGCGCTCGGGCTGGTGTTCATGACCGTGCTGGTGGTCGGCTATTTCGTGCATGCGCTGGCGCCCTCGATCTCGTTGCCGGTCGCGTTCGCGCTTGCCGCCGTGCTCTCGCCGACTGACGCGGTGGCGCTCACCGGCATCGTCGGCAAAGGCAGGATTCCGGGGCGGCTGATGCACATCCTCGAAGGCGAAGCGTTGATGAACGACGCGTCGGGCCTTGTTGCGTTGAAGTTTGCGATTGCTGCGGCGTTGACCGGCGTATTTTCGCTGCGCGACGCGTCGATCAGCTTCGTGATCATCGCGGTGGGCGGTCTCGCGACCGGCGCGGCGGTGAGCTGGTTGTTCAGCATTGTGTCGGCGCGCTTTCTGAGCGTCGCCGAAGAAGGCGACCCGGCGCCCGGCGTTGTGATGACGCTGCTGATTCCGTTCGCCGCGTATCTGATCGCCGAGCGCTTCGAATTGTCGGGCATTCTGGCCGCGGTCGCCGCCGGCATGATGATGAATTACACGAACATTGCTCACGCTGGACCGGTGGCGTCGCGTGTGCGCGCCAACAGTACCTGGACGATGATCGAGTTCGTCTTTAACGGCATGGTGTTCATTCTGTTGGGGCTGCAGTTTCCGCACATTCTTGGCCGGGCGTTGCTCGACGCGCACGAGACCAGCAACACGCAAGTGTGGCTGCTGATCGGCTACATCGCTGCGGTGACCGTGGCGCTCTATGCGATGCGTTTCGTCTGGGTATGGCTGCTGCGCTGGTTCGCGAGCCGCGGCGCGGCGAAGCACGGTGTGACGAATGCGGTGCCTGGACTCCGCACGGTGGCCGTGACGACAGTGGCGGGCGTGCGCGGCGCGGTGACGCTGGCGGGCGTGTTGTCGTTACCGGAAGTGTTGCCCGGAGGCACACCTTTGCCGGGACGGGACCTGGCGATTTTCATCGCGTCGGGGGTGATTCTGACGTCGCTGCTGGTGGCGGTGGTGGCATTGCCGTGGTTGCTGCGAGGCTGGCGGAGGGGGAAGGATCCGCATGCCGCGGAGGAGACGCTGGCGCGAACGCTTGCGGCGCAGGCCGCGATCCGCGCGGTGGATGAATTGCATGACGCCGTGTGTGCGGATCTTGATGAATCGGCCTCGGCGTATGCGGCGGATGTCACCGCCAGGGTGATGGATTTGTATCGGCGAAGGCTCGCCACGCTTGGCGATGAGCAGGAGCCGCGCGAATTGGCGCGGCGGGCCGATGCACTGGAATTTCGGATGAAGCTGGCGGCGATGAGAGCTGAGAGGTCGGCGTTGTTGGCACTGCGCAATACGCAGAAGATCAATGATGAGACTTTGAATAAGTTGATGAAGGAAGTGGATTTGTCGGAGACGGCGCTTACCAGTCGAGGTAGGTAAGTGATTTTTTCCTGCCCCCAATGGCACCACAACCAACGCCGCCGCCAAAGGCAAAAACCCTTAAACCGAAGGCTCCTGAACAGGCTTGCGCCGAAGCAGAGCATACAAAATGATGGCACCAAAGGTAGCGGTGCCGATACCGCCGAGCCCGAACCCGCCAAGCTTCAGCGAAAAATCCCCTGCCCCAAGCACCAGCGTCACCGCCGCAACAATCAGATTCCGATTGTCGGAAAAATCAACTTTATTAACGACCCAAATCCTGGCGCCGGTAACGGCGATCAACCCAAACACAACGATCGACACCCCACCCAGCACCGGCCCGGGAATGGTCTGAATCACTGCCCCGAACTTCGGCGAAAAGCCCAGAACCAAAGCAATGAGCGCAGCGATAACAAACACCAGCGTCGAATAAATCTTGGTCACGGCCATCACGCCGATGTTCTCGGCATAAGTCGTCACCCCCGTACCACCGGCGAACCCGGAAACAACCGTCGCGAGTCCGTCGCCGAGAAAAGCACGCCCCACATATCGGTCGAGGTTCTGACCGGTCATCGCACTCACCGCCTTGATATGCCCAAGATTCTCGGCAACGAGAATCACGGCGATCGGCGCGAGCAACATCATCGCCTGCACGTTGAAAACAGGCGCGGTGAAATGCGGCATGCCGAACCACGCAGCATTCGCGACAATCGAGAAGCCAATCGGCTTACTCATGCCGAGCCCATTCGTCACGATCGCGTAAATCACGTACGCCATCAGCAGACCAACCAGAATCAACAGGCGCTGCAACATGCCGCGCGCAAACACCGCCACCGCGCCGACACAAAGCACGGTAACCAGCGCCATCCACGAATCGAAGTTGCTGCCGCTCACGCCACGCACCGCGATCGGCGCAAGATTCAACCCGATCACGCAGACGATCGCCCCCGTCACGACCGGCGGCATCAGCGTTTCAATCCATCGGGTGCCCACCGCCGACACGATCAGCCCGATAACCGCGTACACCACCCCGCACGCGACGATCCCGCCCAGCGCAACCGGTATGTTCATATTGGGCCCGTGTCCGCCGTACCCCGTCACCGCGATCACCAGTCCGATGAACGAGAAACTCGAGCCGAGATAGCTCGGCACGCGGCCACCTACCAGCACGAAGAACAGCAACGTGCCGATCCCCGACATGAAGATGCACAGATTCGGATCGAAGCCCATCAGCAGCGGCGCGAGCACGGTCGAGCCGAACATCGCGACAACGTGCTGAACGCCCATCGCGAACATCTGCGGCCACGCGAGCCGCTCGTCGGTGCCGACGATCCGGCCTTCGGCGGCGTTCGGCTGGGTGCGCCAGCGGGGGAAGTAGGAATCGGCCATGGCGGGGGTTCTCCTCTGTCGGCGTTGGTGGACGGCGCCGGAAAACGGCACCGTCCGTGAATTACGCGCGAGTGTACGGAGTGCCAATAGCCCTGACAAGCGCGGCGAAAAGCACGGCAACTCCCGTGCTGAAAGATGCAGTGAACGCGGTGTATGGGGATTGGGAGTTGTCTGATATACCCGCAGCAGCCGGACTCTTAACCTTTCTCTTGCTGCGTTCACCCCCATGAGTAAGCGCATGCGATGTTGTTGTAACTCTCCGACTTTTGCCGCTCACGCTCCCCGGTGTGAGCGGCTTTTTTTGTCTAGCCGTTTTTGTCGCCGACGGGCCCGGACTGTGGTTCGGCGCCAGGCAAGCGTGACGAAGGCGTTGGCGGCCAGTCGGAGCGTGTGATCGCCGCGCGTGCCGCCACCGGATAGCACATCACGCGATTCCGACCCGCGTCCTTGGCTTCGTAGAGCGCTTCGTCAGCGGCGTCCATCAGCGCGCGACTCGTCGCGAATGCCTGGTCTTTGGTGCAGGCAATGCCGATGCTGACGGTCAGCACATGGTGCGAGCTGGCTACGTGCCGTTTCTGGAGCGCCTGCACGGCGGCACGAATCTGCTCGGCGATGTCCGCCGCGCCGAGTTCGTCAGTATCGGGCAGCAGCACCGAGAACTCTTCGCCGCCGTAGCGGGCTGCCGTGTCACCCGGGCGCCGCACGTTCTGCGCGATGCAGCGCGCCACTCCGATCAACGCATCGTCGCCCGCCGAATGGCCGTAGAGATCGTTGAAGCCTTTGAAACTGTCCACGTCGATCAGCAGCGCCGACAGCGGCCACTTGTTGCGCTGCGCGCGACGCCACTCCTCTTCCGCATGTTCCTCGAACGTGCGGCGATTGTTCAGGCCGGTCAGCCCGTCGGTGCGCGCCAGCACGCTTAACTCCGCTTCGGCCGCGAGGCGCCGCCGCAGTTGCTGCGAGAACAGCACGGCAAGCGCGATGATCGTCAGATCGAGCGCGGCGATCAGCGTACCGATGATCCACGCGCGACGCCGCCATTCCACGTAGATATCTTGCGTGGACAACGCGACGTCGAGAATCAGCGGATAGACGTCGATATGGCGGAACGCATACCAGCGCTCGACCCCGTCGATCGCCGCCGTACCGAAGAATTCCCCGCTCGGCTGCTGGGTGAAGCGGGTGTAGTTCGCGGTGCCGGTGAGGTTGCGGCCGATGATTTGCGGATCGTACGGACGCCGCATCAGCATCGTGCCGTCGTTCAGCATCAACGCCATCGAGCCGCCCGCGCCGAGATTCATGCCGGCGAACAGACGCCTGAAGTAAGTGAGGCGCATCGTGCCGACCACCACACCGCCAAAGCTGCCGTCCGGCCGCGAGATGCGCCGGCTCAACGCGATGCTGACGGTTTTGCCGGTCACCTTGGGGATGAACGGATGGCTGACGTACAGGCCGACGTTGGACGAGTCGCGCTGAACCTTGAAGTAATCGCGGGCCGCGAGGTTTATGCGGCGCGGCGGACTCGCTTGCGAGTCGTATACGATGTCGCCCGCTTCGTTGGTGACCAGGATCGAGCCGATGTCTTTCGCAGTGGCCGAACCGTCGAACAGTACCATCTGGCGGATCTCGGGCGGCAGGCTCAGGACACCGGGCTGTTTCAGGCCCGCGAGTACCGCGCGCAGCGACAAATCGTAGATTTCCAGATTGCGCGACACGTCTCGCTCGACCAGCAGCGAGACGTTGAAGACCGAATCCTGGGCGCGCCGCAACGCGTCATCGCGCATCTGCGCCAGCACCCATACCGCGATCGCGAGTATCGCGCTGGCCAGCACGATACTGATTGCAATCATGATGTTCGGTCGACGCGTCACCATTGTTTCTTCGTTCTGGCATGCGCTGACCCACGCGCGTAAGGAAGTTGGCCGCGTCTGGAGGCGCGTCCCGTGCAAACGGTAGCCTACCAGACGCTGCGGCACATCGAATGATCGAAAAGACGGAGGTTTTCGCGGATGATGCACGCGTTGGATGACGGCCGGGCCCAAACAGAGGGAGCGTCACCGCGGCGGTGTTTTGTTATGGATACGGGAAGTGGTGCGAGGGCGCCGCTTTCTCACCCTTGCTGCGCGCACCGTCAGCCGGTATGCAGATCGAGTGTGGGTTTGGATGCCCCGCGACTCAGCGAGCGGATATCGGCCACCTCGAGCACCGCTTTGCCGGCGCCGTGGCGCGCGACCGCCAGCATCGCCTGGCCGACGTCTTCCGTGCTCAGGATCTGGTTGGGCAACAGCGCGCGCAGCGTCGACAGGAACGGTTTGGCGACTGCATAGAACAGCCGGTAGGAACGGGTCTTCGAACGCGCGCCGTTAAGCGGCTGAATCACGCCGGGACGGAACAGATAGACGGCCTTGAACGGCAAGCGCTGCAACGCATTCTCGGTCTTGCCCTTGACGCGCGCCCACATGCTGCGACCGCGCTCGGTACTGTCGGTGCCCGCGCCGGACACGTAGACGAAGGTCATCTGCGGATTGAGACGGGCGAGCGTTTGCGCGGCCGCCAGCGTCAGGTCGTAGGTGAGGCGCGCATAGTCCGCCTCCTGCATGCCGGCCGACGACACGCCCAGGCAGAAAAAGCATGCTTCGAAGCCCGTCAGCGACGCTTCGACCGCGCGATAGTCCATCAGGTCCGGCTGAATCAGTTCCTGCAGGCGCGGATCGAGCTGGTCCGCGCGGGTGCGGCCAACCGTCAGGATCGCTTCGACGTCGGGCGCGCGCAGGCATTCGCGCAGCACGCCTTGGCCCACCATGCCCGTCGCGCCGAATATCAGAACCTTCATGATGCACTCTCCATGGTGGCGCCCGGCCAGCGCGCGTGGGTCAATGTTTCGGATACCGCCCACAATCGTGCGGCAACCGCTTTGTCTTGCGCATGCCTCGCGATCTGTGCGTCGGCCGGCGTCCCTTTATCTCGAACAGACCGTTCGGTCCGTAATAGCCACCGGGTTTGGCCTCGGGCGCAGTAGCGGCGAACAGCGTCGGCGGCGCGCCGTCGGCGGCCGAGTGGGTCGCAAGCTGCCAAAGGCAAAAAAACAAGCCTGTAAACGCAAAAACCGGCGCGTAGCCGGTTCTCACGTAAAAAACAAAGATCTTATTGGTGGAGAGGAGGAGGATCGAACTCCCGACCTTCGCATTGCGAACGCGACGCTCTCCCAGCTGAGCTACCCCCCCAACGTACGAATAATTCTAGCACAAGCATTTTCCGTTTTGCCAAGCGCTGCGGCGTGGCAAAACGCGCGGCAAAACCTGGCAAAACCTCACTTCGAAGGCGCTCCGGCGAGCACCCAATCGACCACCGTGCGAATGTCCGCATCGCTCA
Source organism: Paraburkholderia sp. SIMBA_030 (assembly GCF_046535245.1). Classification (NCBI taxonomy): domain Bacteria; kingdom Pseudomonadati; phylum Pseudomonadota; class Betaproteobacteria; order Burkholderiales; family Burkholderiaceae; genus Paraburkholderia; species Paraburkholderia sp. SIMBA_030. Next base: position 270,811 of record NZ_JAWRXB010000003.1, on the reverse strand, counting down.
TCGACTGATGTGCCGGCATCGGAATCATGCCCCACACGCCCGCCCCACCGTCCTTCACCTTGCGCGACAGTTTTGCCGGCGCTTGCGTATCGCCCTTGTACTTCGCGGCGATCTGCCGGAACGACGGCCCGACCAGCTTGCGCTCCACCGCGTGACATCCCATACATGCATTCGCATTGGCAACCATCTGACCGCGCGGCGCATCGGCCGCCTGCGCCGTCGATGCAAAAGCACAACCCAAAGCACTCGCCGTCAACATCGCGCTGACGAAAGAAGCACCCCACGTCATGGCGTCGCCTTCGGATTACCCGGATGCACCGAGTTCGAATTGCTGACCGGGGCCGGCGCCTGCTGTTCGAGCGGTCGCGCACTCACCGACGAATCGGGAATCGCGCCGATGGTCGGGACGCTGGCGTCCGGTTGCGATGCAGTCACCGGCGCAGTCGCCGCAGCCGCGGTAGCCGCCGCCGCTTCCTGCGGCTGGATGTACTGGAACACCTTCACGACCCGCGTCACGCCCGGCACGCGGCTCGCCACGTCCGCGCCGCGATTGCCCTCGTCCATCGTGACGAGCCCCATCAGATACAACGAGCCACGCTCGGCCACCACTTTGAAGTCGTTCGCCGAAATATTCTTCTCGGCGATCAGTGCGGTCTTCACGCGCGTTTCAAGGTAGGTGTCGTTGGTGCGCGACGAGAACGAACTGGCCGGTGCAATCACGAGTTCGTTGACGATGGTGTTCACGTTGTTCAAGCCACGCACGATCGTCTCGGCCCGCTGCTTCGACACCTCGCCCGCCACTTCACCGGTCAGCAGCACGCGCCGGTTGAACACTGTCACGTTCACATGCGCCGAGTCCGGCAAATTCTGGCTGATTTGCGCCAGCGCCTTCACCTGCAACTCGCGATCCTCGGTCTGCGCGCCGAGCGTGCGCCGGTCGGTGGCCAACAGCGCGCCGCCGCCCGCCGCGCCGGCAACGGCGAGGAAGCATCCCTGCAACGTCGCCGACAGTCCTGCCGCAAACCCGACCACCAGCACGGTTCTCACCAGTGTTTTCTTGACGCGGAATACGCTCATCAACTAGCTCCCCTTCGAAATCAGTCTCAGTCTTCGCCCAGCAACATGGCATCGATGCCGTCGCACAGACAATGGATGGTCAGCAAATGCACTTCCTGGATGCGCGCGGTGCGATCGGACGGCACGCACACGTGAATGTCGGTATCGCTCAATACTTCCTGCATGCGCCCGCCGCCCTTGCCGGTCAGCGCGATCACGATCATTTCGCGCTCGTGCGCGGCTTCGATCGCGGCCAGCACATTGGCCGAATTGCCGGACGTGGTGATCGCCAACAGCACGTCGCCCGGCTGACCGAGCGCCCATACCTGCTTCGAGAAAATCTGCTCGAATGAATAGTCGTTGGCGATCGCGGTCAGCACGGACGTGTCCGTGGTCAGCGCGATCGCCGGCAAGCCCGGACGCTCGCGTTCGAAGCGGCCGATCAGTTCGGCCGCGAAGTGTTGTGCATCGGCCGCCGAGCCGCCGTTGCCGCACGCAAGAATGCGACTGCCGTTGGCAAGCGCGGTGAACATCGTGTCGACCGCTGCAGCGATCGGCATCGACAGGGTTTCGAGGGCTTCGAGTTTGACTGCCGCGCTGTCGCGGAAGTGTTGTTGAATGCGTTCGACTGACATCGAGTCTCTATCTTGTACCGCGAGTGGGCCGCAGTGCGCGGCCGTCGTGTTGTGAAGTCGGGCTGTAAAGGCGGATAGTGCCGATGAACCATGCAGGCAACGCACTGGGTACGCGCAAATACATCGGAAAACGCGCTGCTTCCTGTACCGCCGGCGTTGTGCATGTGCCCCGCACGCGAGCGCAAGTTTATCGCACTCACGCATGATCTCCGCGCATCGCGTCAGACTTCGTCGGCGCGAAACGCATCGCGCAGCCAGACAAGCCGGCCCGCTTCGAACGCGATCACGTCGAAACGGCACGCGGGTTCATCGCGCGAATGCCGGCCGCGGGTTGCCAGATAGTGCCGCGCAGCGCGCACGAGGCGCTGCTTCTTATGCCACCCGATGCTCGCCGCCGCTCCGCCGTAGCGACCGTGCGCACGCGCGCGAACTTCGACGAACACCAGCGCGCCATCACGCTCGCGCATCACGAGATCGATCTCGCCGCCCCGGCACGACACATTGCGCGCAACAAAACGCAAACGCTGCCTCTGCAGAAATTCCAGCGCACGCGCCTCAAAAGCTGCGCCGACGAGTTTGGACCTAGCAAGCCCCAAAAAGTTGTGCGCATTGACCGGCGTGCTTGCCGGCGCTGCATCGGCGCGGTGCCGCGCCGGCCGAGGGTCCGACTGCGAGTCCGGCTGCGAATCCGGCCGTGGGTCCGACTGTGAGTCCGACTGTGAGTCCGATTGCGAATCCGATTGCGAATCCGGCTGCGGGTTCGGCTGCAAGTCCGGCTTCGAGTCCGGCTGCAAGTCCGGCCGTGAGTCACCCGGCTCGCGCGCCGCTGCGTGGCACAATGGCGGCCTCGTTCTGTCTGTCTGCGTCTTCTGCCTCATGACTCCTCTCTCCGAACTCGCGCAAGGGCAGCAGTACCCCACTGCCGCGCTGTATGTGGTGGCGACGCCGATCGGCAACATCGCCGACGTCACGCTGCGCGCGCTGCATGTGCTCGGGCTGGTGGACCGCATCGCCGCCGAAGATACCCGCAACACTGGCCAGCTGCTCGCGCGCTACGGCATCTCGAAACCGCTTGTGGCGGTTCATCAGCACAACGAGCGAGAAGCGGCGCTCCGCCTGATCGAACATCTGCAAGCGGGTGAACGCGTCGCGTACGTTTCAGATGCGGGCACGCCGGGCATCTCGGACCCCGGCGCCAAACTCGTCGACGCGGTGCGCGAAGCGGGCTTCCCGGTGATTCCACTGCCCGGCGCAAGCGCGCTCGCGACCGCGTTGAGCGCAGCCGGCGACTGGGTTGCGACGTTCTCGTTCCTCGGCTTCCTGCCGCCGAAGGCAAAGCAACGTGCGACGACGCTTCAAGCGCTCGCGACACATCCGCACGCGATGGTGTTCTACGAAGCGCCGCACCGGATCGTCGAAACGGTGCAGGCACTGGCCGATGCGCTCGGCGGCGAACGCAAGCTGCTGATCGCACGGGAATTGACGAAGTTACATGAAGCGCTGCATCGCGGCACCCTGGCCGAAGGGCCAACGTGGCTCGCCGCCGATCCGAACCGGCAACGCGGTGAATTTGTGCTGGTAGTCGAAGGGGCGCAGCCGGAAGCCGCCGGCGAACACGATCACGACGCGCTGCTAGGCATCCTGCTGGAAGAGTTGACGGTGAGCAGCGCGGCGAAAGTCGCGGCAGCCATCACCGGAGCGTCGCGCAACGCGCTGTACACGCGCGCGTTGGCGCTGAAGAAGGACGAATAAGAACAAAGGGCCGCGCGAGGCGGCCCTTTGACTTGAATCTTTGCAGGACAAGCACGCAGCATTGCGCGCTTGTCAGACCACCGGCGTTATAAGCGCGCCTGAAGCGCGCCCGCCGCCGTCAACTTACTTCTCGGCAGTCGAAACCGAGTTCGACGCCAGTATTTCGTTACGTGCAACTCTTGCTTCCTGCTGCGTCAGACCTTCGATCTTGACCCGCGCCGTCCCGGCATGGCGCATGTTGAGTACGTTCGCGGCGGCCAACGACAGGTCGATTACCCGGCCGCGCGCGTACGGTCCGCGATCGTTGATGCGCACGACGACCGAGCGCGAGGTGGCCGGATTGGTGACGCGCACATATGAGCCAAGCGGCAACGTACGATGCGCCGCGGTCAGCGCATGCATGTCGTAACGCTCTCCGTTGGCGGTACGGCGGCCATGGAAGCCGCGGCCGTACCACGAGGCGCGGCCGGTTTCACGATAGTTCGAAATGCTGGGACCATCGTCCGTCAGCGGTTGCGCATCGGCTAGCGATGAGCCTTTGGCGGCTGCATCGGATGCCTGAGCGCCATCGAAGGCTTGCGGCCCAAACGAGCCCGCCTGCGCAGTCTTGTTGCTCAGCGGCATGCCGCTTGCGGCGGCGTTGCTGGCGCCCGGAGGCGTCGCACAGCCGACCAGCACAAAAAAGGCAAAAAGACTCCCTAGACCACGGGTTATCCGAGTTTTCATAAGACGTGCTATCACAATGTCGAGCCGCATCACGCGAAAGTTGAGCGTGTTGCCTGCGACTCCGGCGGCAACGGACGACAACGCGCCGCGCAGACGAGCGCAGTACGTAGAAGCCCGGATGCGGCTAATACAGCCGCTACCGCACGGTTAATTTTCACGTCTGGCGCAACCTGTCCCCGGCAGCCTGACCAGACCCCACATGCCGCCATCGAACGTGGCAAACACGTTCTTGCGCGCGGAACTCAGCGTGCAGGAACGGCGGCGTAGGCCCCACCCAGCGTCACGGCAGTTAAATCCGTTGCAGGCGCGCGGCGCCTGGCTGGGTAAGACGTGTGCATCGAACGCATCGATACTGGATTGCCGTCGATAAAGCGCGACGGCACATACTTGAGCAGCAACCCGCGTGCCCACTTTTAATAGGGACGCATTGCCTTGTGGCGGCACGGTTTCCCGTGCACTAGGAGACATTATACCCAAAAGATATTTTCAAGATGGCAAGCGACTGAAAACCTTGATGATTTTTCACTATCGCTGCAAAAATGGGCAAACGACAGCCCGCCGCAACCAGGCCTCGCCCCCGGTGAGGATAGGCGAGACGCCGGTACAATTAACGTTTTTACAGCGGCGCCGTCATCCATGAAAGTCACCTTGATCCCCGTCACGCCGTTCCAGCAGAATAGCTCGCTGCTTGTTTGCGAGGCGACCGGGCGCGCCGCCGTCGTCGATCCGGGTGGTGACCTCGACGTCATTCAGGGCGAGATCGCGCGCCAGAACGTGACCGTCGAAAAAGTTTTCCTGACGCATGGGCACATCGATCACTGCGCGGGCGCGAAGACACTCGCCATGCACTACGGCGTGCCGATTGAAGGTCCGCATCCCGACGAGCGCTTCTGGCTCGACAAGCTACCGGATCAAAGCACACGCTTCGGCTTTCCTGCCGCCGACGCGTTCGAGCCGGACCGTTGGCTGCAAAACGGCGACACCGTGCAATTCGGCGACGAAACCCTCGAGGTTTATCACTGCCCGGGCCACACGCCTGGGCACGTGGTGTTCTTCAGTCGCAAGCATCGGCTCGCTCTGGTGGGCGACGTGCTGTTCGCCGGCTCGATCGGCCGCACTGATTTTCCGCGCGGCAATCATGCCGATCTGGTGCGCTCGATCCGCGAGAAACTCTGGCCGCTCGGCGACGATGTCACCTTCGTCCCCGGTCACGGACCGACTTCGACGTTCGGCGCCGAGCGCCGAACCAACCCGTACGTCGCGGACGGAGTAGAAGCATGAGCAGCGAAATCTACGTGAGCACCGACGTCGAAGCGGACGGCCCGATTCCCGGCCCGCATTCGATGCTCAGTTTCGCCTCTGCCGCCTACACGGAAGACAAGCAGCTGATCGCCACTTTCTCGGTCAATCTCGAATTGCTCGAAGGCGCCGCGCCTCATCCGGTGCAAGCGGCGTGGTGGAAGACGCAGCCCGACGCATGGGAGGCCTGCCGCAAGGATTTGCAGCAGCCGGAAACGGCGTTGACGGCCTACGTCGAATGGGTCGAGGCATTGCCGGGCAAGCCGGTGTTCGTGGCAATGCCGGCCGGCTTCGACTTCACCTACATGTTCTGGTACATGATGCGGTTTGCGGGCCGTTGCCCGTTTTCCTGGTCGGCGCTCGACGTCAAGACGCTGGCCTTCGCGATGACCGGCCTGCCGTACCGCAAGAACATCAAGCCGCGTTTTCCAAAGCACTGGTTCGACGATCATCCGCACACCCACGTCGCGCTCGACGACGCGATCGAACAAGGCGCGCTCTTCTGCAACATGCTCAAGGAGTTGCGAGCGACTCAGGCGGCAACTGCCGCAGCCGGTAAAGATGGGGACGGCTCAGGACAAAACACCACTGAGGAACCAGCAAATTAGGGAATCTCCCTCGCCGAAGCCGTTTTACATTGCGTTTCGTTTTCGAGCCCTCTACCATGCGTTGATACGGCGACGCAAACGGAGGCGCAGTTGACACTCGATACGTTCTCTCAAAAAATCCTGCGCCTGCTGCAGCTCGACGCACGCCGCTCCGTGCAAGAGATTTCCGACCAGGTCGGCCTGTCGAGCACACCGTGCTGGCGGCGCATCAAGGACATGGAGCAATCGGGGGTGATCCAGCGCTATACCGCGTTGCTCGATCGCGAAAAGCTTGGGCTGCACGTCTGCGCGCTCGCACATATCCATCTGACGCGTCACACCGAAGGTGGGGTCGAACAGTTCGAGCGCGAAATCGCCACCTGCCCGGAAGTCACCGAGTGCTACAGCACGACTGGCGAGTCCGATTACATCCTCAAGATCGTGGCGCCGGACATCAAGGCGTACGACAGTTTTCTGCACGAGCGCATCTTCAAGATTCCAGCCGTTGCGCAGGTGCGTACGAGTGTCGTGCTGCGCGAAATCAAATTCGACACGCAATTGCCGCTATGACGCAGTGAAGCTGAGCCTTGGCGCGGACTTCCGGTTCTTCGCCATGGCGATGCATTTAAGCGGCGTTACGCGGCTCCGAGAGCCTGGCGCGCGCGTTCGCCTCGCCGGTCGCGGCTTCCTTCGTGGAGACGGTTTCGGGCGGCGCCGCGTCCAGTGCCTGCACTACGTCGAGCTTGCGCGCGCCCAGGCGGTGTTTGAGCGCAACCAGGTCGACGCGCGCCAACCTCTGCGCGCCGCGCTCGATATCGCGCGAATTGTCAGGCGGTAAGGTCACTTCGACATCCAGCCCCGTGCTCAGGTAGTGGATATTGACCCGCGCTGCCTTTATGCCGCCCTCGATAAACGCCGCGTCGACTTCAGCGACGACCCGCTCGCGCGTCGGCAGGTTGACCGGTGGCCGCGCGACCGCGTCGTTTTCCGGGTCGACATGGATCAGTGCATCGAGCACGCGGTTGTCAGTCAACACACGCAAGCGCGCCGACTCCGCGATGTAATGCCCTTCCGATACCGAGATCAGCGGATCGACCAGAATGTGTGCGTCGACGAGCGCGAAATCGCCCATCTTGCGCGTGCGCAGTTCGTGCACGTCGCACACGCCGGGTGTCGACAGCAACAGCGCGCGCACGTCGGCGGTCGCGGATTCGTCGAGCGCGCGGTCCGACAGATCCTGCAGCGCGTCCCAGCCGAACGTCCAACCCATGCGCGCCACCATGAAGCCGACAATCGCCGCCGCAATCGGATCGAGCAGACGCACACCCGCGAGGCTGCCGATAATACCGATCGCCACCACCAGCGACGACGCCGCATCCGAACGCGCGTGCCATGCGTTCGCGATCAACATCGCCGAGCGCACGCGCTGCGCTTCGCGCAGCATGTAGCGAAACAGGCTCTCCTTGGAAACCAATACCAGCACGGCGACCGCGAGCGCGCTCATATGCACGGCGGGGATGTTCTGCAAATCGGCGAGACGCGTACCGGCGCGCCAGAGCATCCCGACGCCTACCGCGATCAGCAGTCCGCCCAGAAATAATGAAGCGACAGTTTCATAGCGGCTGTGTCCGTAATTGTGATCCGCGTCGGGCTTCGCGCCGCTGTGCCGATTGGCGACCAGTACGACAAAATCGGAAATCAGATCGGCAAGCGAATGGATACCGTCGGCGACCAACGCCTGAGAATGCGCAAACACACCGATGACGATTTGCAGTGTCATCAACACCGTATTCAGCGCAATACTGACAAAGGTACTTTTGCGCGCAACGCGATGTTTCTCGGCGGACTGGGCGGTGGCAGTGGAAGGCATCTGAAGCTACGAGAGAAGTTCAATGCCCGAATTCTACCCGGTGCGTCGCGAAACCGCGTCGCCTATGAATAAAAATTTCCTTTTAAATCAGATGTTTATCTAAACGAAAAGCATTCGCGTTCCAGTCGTGCGGAGCACGTGGGACACAAATCCATGTCAATTCGCCGACGCAATAATAAAAAAAACCGCGCCCTGAACGGTACGCGGTTCTCTCTGTCAGCAGCGGCGCGGTAAAGGCGCCACTGATGTACGGCATTACTTCTGGATCAGAAACTTCTCACGATCGAGGCCTGCGATCCAGCGCGGCGGCTTGCCACGACCCGACCACGTGCTGCCGCTGTCCGGGTCGCGATATTTCGGCGCGACGCCGGCGCGCGGACGACCGGCTTTAGCGCCCTTGGCTGCACGACCGCCGCCGAGTTCACTCAGCGTAATGCCGTAATCGGCCATTTTTTGCTTGATCTCATTCAACACTTCCGCGTATTCACGCGACTTCGCTTCTTCGATCTGCTTTTCGAGCTTCTCGCGTTGGGCGAGTAGTTCCTTGTAGGAAGACATAGGTTCCCTTATGGTATGGATAAATGACTGCCAGTCTTAAGCCAGCTTGCCCTTTGAAGGTGTTCATGCCTCGGAATTTGCAGGCGAGATTAACACAAAATGGAAAGACTGCAAAAGCCACTTCGTAAAATTAATCATATTTCGTTTCAAAAAATTTCCTTCGACCGCGGTGTTACGTACCCTCTTTCAAAGGGCGAATTTCACGTTTTGCTGAAAACTCGTAGTGACATCTTCGTAATTATGGGATTAATTATCAAAACATGAAAATTAAGATGCATATTTCGCATCAACATTTCATGGCATGAAAGCTTTAACGTGACGTCACGAAGCATATAGCGATAGATGACCGCGCTATTATTGCGATATGCGTTGTTTTCCCCGAACGGCAATCAAAGCCTAATTAGTGTGGCGTTGGATGCAAACTTCGAGCGCGGTGTGCAAGGCCTCGGTGTCGTGTATGACGTCGTCGAAAATGAAACGGGTGCGCGCACCGTCGTGTTTCAGATCGACGCCATATCGATCGACGCCGAGCAGTTGGAGTTTGGCGTCCCGCGCCGAATGCTTTGTGAAGTGCTCGATCAACGCACTCTCGTCATCGAAGCCGAGCGGCGCCAGCGGATCGAGTTCAGCGCCGTCGAGCCATCCCATCGCGCCGAAGCCGCCGATGTAGCGCAGCCGTTCAAGCCTCATCACCCGGAAGGTGAAGTCACCGAGATCCAGGTAGCGTTCGGCGTCCGGGTGATAGCGCAGATAGCGATCCACGACCTCGGGCGTCGAGTCGACCGCTTCGAAGGTGCCGAGCAAGGTGACGCGCTGGCCGCTCAGCACGTCGCCATCGGGCGCGTCGACGGCCAGAAAGCCGGCGCGCGGGTCGGCGTACAGATTGTGCGTATGTTCGGCGAGCCGACTCACGAGAATCGTCGGACAGTGCCGCGGATCCGGTGCGAACGGCAGCACCGACGGGTAGGGAAAACCTTGCGGTTGGCGCGCATGGGTCGCAAGCGTGCCGACCGCGGCCGTATGCAGCAGATGCAACGGAGCGTGGGCGGGAATGTTCAAGTGCGCGTTCCTCGACGAATGGCCGGCGAAATAGCCAGCGAACGAATTGTGGGCGGGTGCTGCCCTCCTCTCACGCCGCCCCGAATAATCGTAAATACTAGTTCACCGCGCGCCGGGCAGAGGACGGCACGCTTCGATAGAATCGTAAATTCGCTTTCAACGCGCTTTCTTCCGGCATTCTCTCCCTCGACGAGATTTCAGTGTCCAACCGCTCTTCCGACTTCGCAGCCCTCCCCGCCGCTCACCGCGATCTTTCCGGCACCGCGCGCCAGCGCGCCCGTTTTGCCACTATGGCGGTGTTTTTCATCGCCGGGATGATGTACGCATCGTGGGGGGTGCATGTGCCGACCGTGCGCGACCGCTTCCATCTGAACGCGGCGCTGCTGTCGTTCGCACTGCTGGCGGTGGCGGGCGGCTCGATCGGCGCGATGGCGGCGAACGCTTCGTGGATCGCGCGCGTCGGGACGCGCCGCGCATGTCTCACGGGCGGTCTCGTGATGACGGTGTGCGCGGCGCTGATTCTGGTCGTGCCGGCTTACTGGCTGTTGCTGGTCGTGCTGGCCATCTTCGGCGCGGGCATGGCCACACTCGACGTCGCGATGAACGCGGAAGCCAGCGCCGTTGAGAAGGCGCTCGGCAAGCCGATCATGTCGTCGCTGCACGGCATGTTCAGCGTCGGCGGAATGTTCGGCGCGGCGGTAGGCGGCGCGTTACTGTCGCGCGGCATGGCGCCGGCGGTTCACCTTGCGCTCGCCGCGGCGGTCAGCGCGCTGGTGCTGATCGCGGCCTGCCCATCCGTGCTGCCGCATGTGCCGCACGCCGACCACCCGGACGCCGCCACGCCGCGCGCCAACCGCTGGCGCTCGCCGGCGTTGTGGGCACTCGGCGCGATGGCGCTGGTCGCGCTGATCGCCGAGGGCGCCATGTACGACTGGGCCACCGTCTACATGCGCGACGTCGTGCTGGCGACGCCGGCACTCGCCAGCGCGGCATACGCGGCGTTCTCGGGCGGCATGGCGGCGGCGCGTTTCGCCGGCGACGCGGTGCGCGCCCGCTTCGGCGCGCCGCAACTGGTGATGGCGAGCGCGTCGTTCGCCTGCGCGGGGATGGTCGGCGCGCTGCTGCTGCCGAATGCGATTGCCGCACTGATCGGCTTCACGTTGATGGGCCTCGGGCTCGCCAACATGATGCCGGTGCTGTTCGCGGCGGCGGCGAGCGTCAAGGGAATTCACGCGGCCGAAGGGCTCGCGCACGTCGCGGGGCTGGCGTACTTCGGCCTGTTGCTCGGGCCGGTGATTATCGGTGCAGTGACGCAGGTGACCAGCTTGTCGATCGGTTTGTCCGTGGTGGCGGTGTGTTCGGCGTTGATCGCGGTTGCCGGTCCGAAGGTGCTGCGGCGTTTGAGAATCTGAGGTAAAACCGCGCCGCCGCTTGTGTGTCGGCGAACGTAACGGAATACGAAAACCCGGTGGCTTACGTTACGTTACGTTACGTTACGTGCGGCCCGCGCACGCCGATGTTCCGGCCACATTGGCCTCTTCAGCATTGCTATACGTTGACATCATCGCCACCAACTCGTTGATTCATATGAGTATTTTAGTCTGACCCGCCATGCGGATATTGGTGGCATAGGCCTTGCGGTCACGCCGATCACGGGTCTCGTAATTGCTCGAGAAGTCGTTACGCTGCAGAAAATTGGTGAAATTCATGGTCACCGACGCGTCGAGCCCTTCGACGTAATGCCACCAGCCGATCAAATCCGGTATCGGGCGAACCGGCATCGAGATATTCGCGGATAGTCGGCACATCTGACCATAACGCGGCCAGTGCCGCGCGATTATGCGAAGTGTTATTGCCCGTCATATAGAAATCGTTGGTCGAGCCGCTGCGCTCGACGAGATCGACATAATCGGCAAAGCGCATCATCCGCTTGAGCTTGGGCTGATTGATTTCATAGTTCGCATCCGACTCGCGGCCGAACTGCACTTCGACTTCGCAATCGCCGCAACGCGAGCGAAAGTAATCGAAATTCCATTGAGTACGCGCCGACCAGAAATCGAAAGCACCGGTGATGATGACCGGCCGATTCTGAAAGTAGTACTGCTCAAAGAATTCATCGCACGTTAGACGTTCGCGCCGTTCAATCGTATCGCCGTCAGCGCGCAAACGATTCAATGCGCCGTACACCGACAACATCCAGTCGCGCTTACGCAAACGATTGCGCAGGCGCCCAGCACCCTGCAAATAGGGACTCGCGAGCGCGGCTTCGATTTCGCGCGCAGCTTCGGCCGCGTCGAAACCATGCCCGACCAGCGCGCCGTGCACTGCGGACGGCGGCGCATCGAGCAGTAGATTCCCGGCAATCCAGCGGCGCCAGCCGTCATCGATCGAACGGACCACAGAGCTCACGTCGGTCTCCCAGGCGGTATTCGTCAGACCCTCAGCGTCTCATGCGTCCGACCAAAAGAAAAGGCACGCGAGCCATGTGGCGCGCGTGCCTTCTAACCACTTGACCGGCGGCAAACACAGTTGTCGCCGGACACGCAGTTTTACATCTTCACTACGTCGAGCAGGGTCTTCTTGCCCGACTTGTAGTTGTACAGCGAGATCACGCCGTGTTGAAGGTCGCCCTTCGAATCGAACGTGGTTTCACCGATCACACCCTTGTAGTCCGTGCTCGGCATCGATGCCAGGATCTTCGCCGGATCGGTCGAGTTCGAACGCTTCATTGCGTCGACGATGATGTACACAGCGTCATACGTGAACGGAGCGTAGATCTGGATCGGCTGACCGAAACGCTTCTGATACTTGGCGAGGAACGCTGCGCCGCCAGCCATCTTTTCGAGCGCCATACCGGCTTCCGAGCAGACGATGTTGTCGGTTGCGTCGCCGGCCAGATCCGACAGCTTGTCGGTACAGACGCCGTCGCCTGCCAGCACCTTCGCGCGCAGGCCGAGTTGCTTGGCTTGCTTGGCGAACGGGCCGCCGGTGGCGTCCATGCCGCCGTACATGATCGCGTCCGGGTTTTCGCCCTTGATCTTCGTCAGAATTGCGCGGAAGTCGACAGCCTTGTCGTTGGTCGCGTCATGCGACATCACGTTCAGGCCCAGCGACTTGGCGGTCTTTTCGAATTCGTTGGCGAGGCCCTGACCGTAAGCGGTCGAGTCGTCGACGATCGCGACGCTCTTCACTTTCAGGGTCTTGGAAGCGTAGTTCGCGAGTGCCGGACCTTGTTGGGCGTCGGTCGCCACAACGCGGTACGTCGTCTTGAAGCCCTGTTGCGTGTACGCCGGGTTCGTTGCCGACGGCGAGATCTGCACGATGCCTGCATCGCTATAGATCTTCGAAGCCGGAATCGACGTACCCGAATTCAGGTGACCGACCACGGCGACAACCTTGTCGTCGACCAGCTTCTGGGCGACTTGAGTTGCCGTACGCGGGTCAGCTGCGTCGTCTTGTGCGTCGAGTTGCAGCGTGATTTTCTGGCCGCCGATCGTCAGGCCCTTGGCGTTGATTTCCTCAACTGCCAGACGCGCGCCGTTTTCGTTGTCCTTACCCAGGTGAGCGATACCGCCAGTCAGCGGTGCCACGTGACCGATCTTGACAACCGTATCGGCCGCGGCCGTTGTTGCCAACGTTGCGAACAGCATCGCCGCAGCGCTGATCGGCAACAGCTTTTGAATCTTGATGTTCATGTAAGTCTCCAGTTTCGGTCCCAAAAACAACGTAATCGCCCTGTGCCCCCGCTTCCCCTACACGTGTCGCTCAGTCCCGTGGACGACCACGCCGGTTGCATCGTTCATGCACTTGGCCAGCACGTCCGCCAACCTGTTTGTGGCAGGCGGCAAACCGTACTTGCGCGCAAGTGTAGGCCATCAAATTAAATTGTGGGACTTTTTTGAGGAAGTGGGATGAACACTAATAGCGTTTATCCAACAAGCGCCGGTTCCGACTGGACAGACAGGCTGGAAAACACCAGCCCATGCGGGTTTCCGCTATGTGCGGCGTTTTTCTGACTGGACGGCCTAAAGGTTTTAGCGTGTTAAACCGTTAATGGTTCGAATAGGCTTTGCGCATAAAAACAGGCGCATCGCGGGCAGGCGCAAGAGGTGTGCGAACTGCGCCTGAATCTCGCTGAATCAGCGTTTGAGCGCTGCGATCCGCGCCGCCGCCGCGAGCCATTCCCGATCGAGTTGCCCGACCAGTTCGGCGGCGCCCAGACCCTCGCGACGCTTGCGGCCAAGGGGTGCACCCTGACCCGACCACAGCGACAGATAGTCCGCGTTTTCCGCACGGCTCGCAGCTTGACGCAGTTCCTGTGTCAAAGCGTTTTGCACCGGATACGGCGCGATCTTTTGCGCTGATTCGGTCAAGCGCTGCATCAGCGGATTGCGTATGCCGCGCGCATGACGGCCGGTGATGGCGCGCGTCACGCTAGTGGCGGTGTCGGGCATCGAGCGCACGCGGGTTTTCCATACCTGCGGTATCGCGCTCTCCTGACAGGTGAGGAACGCCGTGCCCATCACCGCGGCTTGCGCGCCGAGCGCCAACGCCGCAACGATGCCACGTCCATCCATGATGCCTCCGGCTGCCAGCACTGGCAGACCAGTTGCATCGACGAGTTGCGGTACGAGCGCCATCGAGCCGACCAGTGCTTCTTCGAACGAACCGATGAAGGTGCCGCGATGCGCACCCGCTTCGGCGCCTTGTGCGGCGATCGCGTCGGCGCCCGCGTCGCGCCAGGCCAGACCTTCGGCGACATGCGTCGCTGTGCCTATTACATATAGACCGTTTGCGTGCAGACGGGCGACATCGTCTTCGGAGAGCAGTCCGAACGTGAAGCTCGTCACCGGCACGCGCAATTCGATCAGCGCTTCCAGTTGCGCGCGAAAGTCCGGCGCGTAACGTTCGAGCGGCTGGCCCGGCGGCAAACCGAGATCCGCACGCAATGGATCGATCGCTTCAAGCGCGCGACGCACAGTCGCATCGTCCGGCGCGATCGGCTCCAGCACAAACAGATTGACGCCGAACGGACGATCGGTCAGCAAGCGAATCGCCGCGACTTCGCTCGCGATCTTCTCTGGCGCCAATGATGCGCCGGCGAGAAAACCAAGTCCGCCGGCATTCGACACGGCCGCCACCATCGCGGGCGTGGTCGCGCCGCCGGCCATCGGCGCCTGCACGACCGGTACCCGCAACTCGAAACGTTCGGCAAACGGTGTCACAAAACTGCCTTCACTCATGATCGGTTCCTTTTTCGACAAAGCGCTCGCGGCATGCGCAAGCAGATACTCTGGACTGTACCCAGCCGCGCATCGGCGGAAAAATGAATTATCGAGAATGTTTCAATCGTCTTACGAGATCGTCGCTGCGCCTTGCACGCTGTCAGCCCCCGCGCGGCCTCCCTGCACGCCGTTTCTTTTGATGGCAAACTGACCGCCCGCTTCAGGCACTCGGGCCTTTGGCATTCATTCAGACCGGCCTCGCGCATCGACGCGCAGGTCATTGGAGAGCGACATGAGCACGACTTCCCGATGGATCGATATCCCTGCCGGCAACGACAGCTTCGGCGGCTATCTGGCGCTGCCCAAAGGCGGCAAGGGACCGGCCGTCATCATCATTCAGGAAATCTTCGGCGTGAACAGCCACATCCGCTCGGTCGCGGATCAGTATGCGCAAGACGGCTACATCGCGCTCGCGCCGGACATCTTCTGGCGCACGCAGCCGCGCGTCGAACTGACCTATGACGGTGCCGACCGCGACAAGGGCATCGAGCTGATGCAAAAGACTAATGTCGATCTGGCGGTCGCGGATATCGGCGCGGCCGCCGCGGCCCTGCGCGCGATGCCGGAAGTGACCGGCAAGATCGCCGCGATCGGTTTCTGCTTCGGCGGCCAGCTCGCCTATCTGGCGGCAGCGCAAAGCTCGCTCGACGGCGCGGTCGCCTACTACGGCGGCGGCATCCAGAACAAGCTCGACCAGGCCGCGAAGATCAAAGTACCGATGCAATTCCACTACGGCGAACTCGACGCGCATATTCCACTTTCGGCAGTCGGGCAGATTCAGGAGCGCTTCGCGGGCCGCACGGATGCGGAATTCAACATCTATCCGAACGCCGATCACGGCTTCAACTGCTCGGACCGCGCGTCGTATAACCAGCGTGCGGCAGCGCTGGCGCACGGCCGCACGCTGACCTTCCTCGGTGAGCGGCTGTAACTCGCGGCTGTAACTCGCGGCTGTAACTCGCGGCTGTAACTCGCGGCTGTAACTCGCGCCTGTAACTCGCGCCTGTAACTCGCGCCTGTAACTCGCGCCTGTATCTCGGTTACTCTCTCCAAAAGACGGCGCGCATCCGGCGCGCCGTCTTCTCCAATGCACGTGCATGATCTGAAGGCGGCGGCATGTCCGGCGCAGCGGTTCGTCACGCATCGATGCAACCGGCAGATTCCAACACTCGATAGCGAGGGCTCATCCGTCGTGCAATCAGACTATCTCGCCTATGACGCCATCGGCCTCGCCGAACTGGTTCGAACCCGCAAAGCAAGCGCGCGTGAATTGCTGGATATCGCGATCTCACGCACCGAGGCCGTCAATCCCGCGATCAATGCGATTGTCCTGAAGGACTACGATGCAGCGCGTCAACGTGCATCGCGTGACGACGCGAACAGAGCGAATGGCGAGAATCGTGTGGATGGCGTCATCACGCAAGGCGCGCTGGCAGGTGTGCCTTATCTGATCAAGGATCTGGGCGCGGCGGTCGCCGGACTGCGCATGTCGATGGGCAGCCGTCACTATCGCCACTTCGTTCCCGGCGAAGACGCGCCGGTTGTAGCGCTCGCCAAAGCGGCCGGGCTCAACATCTTCGCGAAGACCAGCACGTCCGAACTCGGCCAGATGCCTTATACGGAGCCCGAACTGTTCGGCGCGTGCCGCAATCCGTGGAATCTCGACCACACGCCGGGCGGCTCAAGCGGCGGCGCGGCGGCGGCGGTCGCCGCGGGCATCGTGCCGCTCGCGCATGCGTCCGACGGCGGCGGTTCGATCCGCATTCCCGCTTCGTGCTGCGGACTGTTCGGCCTCAAGCCGTCACGCGGACGGGTGCCGCGCGCCACCCCGAGCGCCGCCGTCGGCGAACTCGGCATCGATCACGCGGTATCGCGCAGCGTGCGCGACAGCGCGTTGCTGCTCGATCTGCTGAGCGGCAACGCGGACCGGCCGGCCGGCGCACCGGGCACTTTTCTGAGCGCCGCTCGCGAGCCAGGCAAGCCGCTGAACATCGCGTACGTTACCGAACCGATGCTCGCGCCGTCGTTATCCGCCGACGCGCTCGCCGCACTCGACGACGCTGCGCGACTCGCGAGTTCGCTGGGCCATAACATCGAGCCGGTTTCGCTCGGCATCGATTTCGCGGCCGTCCGGCATGCGTTCCTGACGATCTGGTCCGTGACCGCCGAGGACCTGGTGCTGAACGCCGATCGCATCACCGGCCGCAAACCTCAGCGCACAGAATTCGAAATTTCGACGTGGGTGATGGCGCACGTCGGCCGCAAGCTGGGCGAACGCGGACTGCCTGCCGCGCTCGAGGAGCAACGCCGCATCACCGAACGGCTCACCGGCTTGCTGAGCCGCTACGACGTGATTCTGTGCGCGACGCTCGCCGCCCCGCCGATCAAGATCGGCGAAATGCAGCTCACCTCCGCGGAGCGCATGCAGATGCGCGCCGTCGCCGCGATGCCGCTCGAACCTCTGTTGAAGAAGTTGCTCAACGAAGCGTCGAACAAAGCGTTCGCGTGGGCCGGCTGCACGGAGGTGTTCAATCTCAGCGGCCAGCCGGCGATGTCGATGCCGCTTTACTGGAATGCGCGCGGATTGCCGGTCGGCGTGCAGTTCGCCGCGCGTGACGGCGGCGAAGCGATACTGTTGCGCCTTGCCGCACAACTCGAAGCCGCACGGCCTTGGTTCGACAAGCGACCGCCGTTGATGCGGGCGCGCAGCTAGAGAAGCCGCCCGTTCAGGCGTGTCCTCGGGAAGGTGCCCAGGCTGCAGTGAAGCAGCCCGGGGAACAACATGAAAACGGCATGAGAAGCGGCATGAGAAGCAGCCGCTGAAAGATCCGCTCAAGCAGGCTTGCCGCGTGCGTCGAGATCCGCGTGGCGCGTGCCGGGGATGCAGGCTACCGCGACGATCGACAGCGCCAGTCCGCCCATCACGTAGTAAGTCGGCGCGAGCGGTGAACCGGTCGTGTCGATGAGCCACGTCACGACGAAAGGCCCGAAGCCGCCGAACAGCATCACCGCGAAGTTGTACGCAAGCGATAAGCCAATGGAGCGCACATTCGCCGGAAACAGCTCGGCGATCAACGCACCGAACGGACCATAGTAGCCGGACAGCGTGATCGACAGAAGCGCCTGCACGAGAATCAGTTTCGACACGGTCGGCTCCGCCGCCAGCCACGTGAACAGCGGATAGATGATCACGAGCGTCAGCACCAGCGACCACAGCGAAAGCCCTTTGCGTCCGATCCTGTCCGACCACGCGCCGGCCAGCGGCGAGAGCACGGTCAGCAGCAGGTTGCCGACGATCACCGCGTAAAAGGATTGCGCGTAAGGCAGCTTCAGTTGCTTGACGGCGAAGGTCGGCAGATAGCTGATCAGCACGTAGATCGTCACGGTGAGTGCGATCACCGCGCCGAGTCCGCACAGGATCTCGCGGTTGTGACTGCTGAGCGCTTCGCCGAGCGTCGCGCGGCGCGCGGTTTTTTGCGCATGCAGAAAGGCTTCCGAATCGGCGAGATGCCGGCGGATATAAAACCCGATCGGCCCGATGACCAAGCCGAGAATGAACGGTACGCGCCAGCCCCAGGCCTTCAGCGCTTCGGGCGACAAGCCGTGTGTGATCAGCGCGCCGACCACCGCGCCGAGCAGCAGCGCCGCCGCCTGGCTCGCCATCTGCCAGCTGCCGTAAAAGCCGCGTTTCGAGAACGGCGCGGCTTCGATCAGTAATGCTGTCGAACTGCCGAATTCGCCGCCAGCGGAAAAGCCTTGCAGCAACCGTCCGAGCACGATCATCAACGGCGCGCCGATGCCGATGGCCGAGTACGGCGGCGCAATGGCCAGCAGCAGAATGCCGAGCGTCATCAGCGCGATGACGAGCGACAGCGCCGCTTTGCGTCCCGCGCGATCCGCATAGAGTCCGAGTACGATGCCGCCGACCGGCCGCATGAAGAACGCGACGCCGAAGGTCGCGGTAGTGAGCAGCAACGATGAATAATCGTTGCCCACCGGGAAGAACAACTGGGCGATCACCACCGTCATGAAACCGAACACGGTGAAGTCGTACCACTCGAGCGCATTGCCGATCACGGCCGCCGCGACGGCCCGCGTATTGAGGCTCCTTAACGCTCGTGCCATTCGACTCTCCAGCCTGCGAAAAGTGTCCCGTGCTGCGTCGCGTGTGCGCGATCTTGCGTGACCTTGCGAGAAACCGGCGCCCGCCTCGGCAATCGCATTGGAGTGTAAAGAGCGCGCAAGCCGTTTTCAAGCAGCAAAAAGGCGTCTGCCGCGGTTTGCGGCAGACGCCTCGATGATCGAACCGCAATCCGGCGCCGTCATGTTGCGACGCACTTGCTGCGACGCTGAACGTGTACGCGGCGTGGACGCTATCAGGCCTTCTTGTTATATGCGCTGCACCAACCCGCGCTCGCGACCTGCTTGCCCGCGAACATCGGGCAGCCGGCGTAGGCGTCGGTCGGCTTGCCTTGATAGAAACTGCAGTTGCCGCAGTCCTGCCCGGCCGCGTACTTCGCGAACTTGGCCTTGTCGACCTTGGTGGCGTCGGCCTTGTAACCGAGCGCCTGTGCGGTCGGATCGGTTTCGGCGACTTTCGGTGCGTCGGCGAAAGCCTGGCGCGACAGTGCGAAGCTGGATGCAACACCGATACTGGTGATCAAAAACGTACGACGGGAAGATTTCATGGGGACTCACTCCATTTATATTGAACTGATCGCCGTTCTGATGACAGCGGTTCCCAAGCATAGCAACGAAGCCGTCGCTCGTGACAGCCCAAATGATAGAGATAAGCGAATTGGTACTGCGCCGCGCCCGACTATCGAGCGCGGCGCGCGGCATGCGGATGCCTGGCGAGCACGCCGGGTGAACACGCTGGATGCAAGCTGCTTTGCGAAACCCGATTAAGCGCGGCCGCTCAGTTCGCAGACGCGCTGCGCAATCGCAAGCGACGCCGTCAACCCCGGTGACTCGATGCCGAACAGATTGACGAGTCCACGCACACCATGCGCGGCCGGACCTTGAATCACGAAGTCGGCGGCCGGTTCACCCGGGCCGGACAGCTTCGGACGGATCCCCGCATAGGCCGGCTGCAACGCATCGTCAGGGAGCGCCGGCCAGTACGCGCGAATCGCCGCATAGAAGGATTCCGCGCGGCGCGGATCGACGTCGTAATTGATCGCATCGACCCATTCGACGTCGGGACCGAAACGCGTCTGCCCGCCAAGGTCGATCGTCAGATGCACGCCGAGGCCGGCTTCGTTCGGCATCGGATAGATCAGGCGGCTGAACGGCGCCCGGCCTGAGATGCTGAAGTAATTCCCGCGCGCAAGATAGAGCGGCGGCACATGGCGCGCGTCGAGCCCGCGAATCTTGCGGGCCAGTGCATTCGCGTACAAACCGGCGCTGTTGATGACACATGCGGCGCTGATGGTGGTCGGCGCACCGCCGCCCACTTTGAGAATGAAGCGGCCATTGCTCGCCTCGATCGCTTCGACCGGCGCGTGGAAGGCGCACACCGCGCCGTCGCGCTCGGCATCGCCCTGAATCGCCAGCATCAGTTGGTAACTATCGACGATTCCGGTCTGCGGCGAAAACACCGCCTCGACACATTCGAGCGCCGGTTCGAGCGCCTGCGCCTGGTCGCCGCTGATCCGCATCAGGTCGAGCACACCGTTCTCGCGACCCTTCGCCATGATGCTTTCGAGCTGCGGAATCTGATTGCGCGAGGTCGCGACCAGCAGCTTGCCGCACCGGGAATGCGGCACGTTGTGCTCGGCGCAGTAGTCGTACAGCAGCTCGCGGCCACGCACGCATAACGCCGCCTTCAGTGAGCCGCGCGGATAATAGATCCCCGCGTGAATCACCTCGCTATTGCGCGAGCTGGTGCCCACGCCGATGGCTTCGGCCGCTTCCAGCACGATCACTTCGCGCCCGCGCGCCGCCAGTGCGCGCGCCACGGCGAGGCCGATCACGCCCGCGCCGATCACTACACATTCGATTTGATCCATATCCCTTGACGCGGCTCACTCCACCGCGCACTGCCTCGTTCACCCGATAAAGATGAAGACGGGATGCGGCTATCGAGTGCCGCACGCCGCTCGCTGTCGAACGCACCTGCCCACACCTCAAAATTGTACGACGCCGTACAGACACAAATGCCCGCAGTCGGAGACAACTGCGGGCATTCGGTCTTGAGCGGGTCTTGATTGAATGTGTGGGCCGGACAAGACCAG
This sequence comes from Paraburkholderia sp. SIMBA_030, assembly GCF_046535245.1. Taxonomy (NCBI): domain Bacteria; kingdom Pseudomonadati; phylum Pseudomonadota; class Betaproteobacteria; order Burkholderiales; family Burkholderiaceae; genus Paraburkholderia; species Paraburkholderia sp. SIMBA_030. Next base: position 249,748 of record NZ_JAWRXB010000003.1, on the reverse strand, counting down.
TGTACGCCGTCCACGGTCGCCGCGCTCGATTCTTCATGCGAGCGACGGGCTCGCAGCGCAGCTCGCCATGAGTTCCGCGTGCTGACGCCTTGACGTGACGCGTCCACCACGCCGGTTCTGGCTGGCGCACGGACATCATGTCGTTATTGGCAACAATTGCCGCGACATTCACCCTATTCCAAGTATGGATTCCGTGGATCGAGGTAGTAAAAAGCCGCCAGAAGGCGGCTTGGCGGGGCGAAAACAGGCCAAAAAACATCAAAAACCGATCGGTTTTCGACGATTTCCGTAGTCAAGCCGAATATCGCCGGCGTCAATCCGATCGCGCCCGGCGATGCGCGCCGCGCCGAAGCCATTGAGAATCGCGCGCCGCATTTCGCGCGGCGATGCCTGCTTCAGGGCGTCGAGCGCGCCGCCGCCCAGTTCGGCGGGAAAACGCAGGCCCCAGGCGTGTGCGGAGCGGATCTCGTCGTAGATTGACTGCGCAATGCGGCGTGCGCCTTCGTGATCGGGCGGCGGAATCTCATACACGTTCATGCGGTTCAGGATCGGCTCGGGAATCGAGCGCTCGTCATTCGCGGTTGCGATCCAGATCACATGGCCCGCATTGATCGGAATCTCGGCGAATTCGTCGATGAAGGTCTGCGCCGTGTCGTGCTCGAGCAGCGCATAGAGCGCGCCGAGCGGGTCGTATTGCGAATCGCCCGTGGCCTTGTCGATTTCGTCGACGGCGATCACGGGGTTCGCATAGCTGCCGTTCACCAGCGCCTCGAACACCTTGCCCGGCTTCGCGTTCCTCCATTGCGACGAGGCACCTGACAGAATCCACCCCGCCGTCAGCGAACTCATCGCCACGTATTGATAAGCGGTGCCGAGCAGGCGCGCCAACTGCTTCGCAAAATGCGTCTTGCCGATGCCGGGATCGCCGAGCAGCAGGATCGGCATCAGTTCGAGCCGGTCTTCGGTCTCGAGACACAAAGCGACCTGCTTGCGGATATCGTCGAGCGGTCCGGAGAAGTTGGGCAGTGCGTCGATCAGATCGTCGATCGAGGGCATCCGGTTCGGCTTGACGCAAAAGCGCAGGTTGCCGGTTTTCAGCATCTTTTCGTAGGTGGCACGCAGCGCCTCGTTCGCGCCTTCGCCGAGATCGTTCAGCGCGGTTTCGACCTGATCGAGGTCATACACCTGACTGAAAGACGCCACCGCGATTTCCTGTTTGACCATAGCTGTTGTCATCGCTCACCCCGTCTGGCTGGTCTTGCTGCAGCGGCCCCCTGTCGGGCGCCGTTTCAAGATCAGTGTAACGAGGCCATATTCGCGTGCAAGCCAGCAGTCGTGCGGCTCTGCTGCTAACAACAGCCTGTTATTCGCGACGCCCCGAAGGAAGTCCTCTTGGGGGCTTCAAAACCCCAGCTGAAATTGACTATTGCTGAACCCGGCCCCCTTTGAAATGTCAGAAAAGCGTTGCGGCCATCAGGCGTAAGATGGCCGTCTGACTAGTCGGGCGGACGCAGTGCCCCGGAGAATTTTTCTATGTGGAAGACCAGTATCGCGGCCGTGCTGCTCGGCACTTCGTTGCTTGCACATGCGCAACAACGGCCAGCACAGCAGGTCGTGCAATGGCAGTTGCAGGTGATGCGCGACGGCCAGCAGATCGACGCATTCGACGGCACCACGGCCGTCGGCCAGGCGCGCACGGACACGCATCACAAGATCGTGCAGCACAATGTCGGTTGCAAGGACCGGCCCGCCGGCAGCCTCGATCTGGCGCGCACGCTGACGGTGTCGCCGCTGCAAGCCGATACGAACGAGATCACGCTGTCGATCGAAGCGCAGGAAACCTTCGAGGAAAACACCCCGCAACAAACCGACACCGGTTGCAAGCTTCCGCCGCAACCGCGTCAGGTGAGCGCGAGCCATCCAGGTCTGAAGGTGCCGGCCGGCCAATGGACCAGTTGGACGATCGTCGACAAGAACCCGAACCTGGTCTACCGCGTGCGTGCGAGCCTCGCGACCAGCGCAAATTGAAGCTGAAGCGGATAACTGCAGCGAATAACTGAAGCCCCCAAACAGAACACGTGGACAACGCGGCATGCGAAACCCCGAAGAATTGATCCGCGAGAGCGTAGCGCCCAAGGATTTCATTGCGGTGAGCTGGAACCTGCATAAAGGCCGCACGCCGCTCGGCTTTCAGGCCTGGCAGGCAATGCAGCGCTGGGTTCAGTCGACCCATGCGGATGCGTACTTTTTGCAGGAGGCGATGGCGCGACGGATGCCGTCGCCGGTGCTCTCGCCCGGCTTCGGCGCGCTTCACACCGCCGATCCGTTGAGCGACGTCTGGCACTGCCAGGCCACCGAAATTGCGCGCGCGCTGGAACTGGAAATCGCGCTGGGGCCGAATGTCTTCAAGCCGTCGTGGCGGCATGGCAATGCGATTCTGTCGCCCCATCCGCTCGATCTCGGCGGACGCTGGGATATTTCCGCGCATCGCTTCGAAAAGCGCGGCTTGCTGGTGGCGCGGGCGACCTTTGGCGGTCACTCGGTCACGCTGCTGTGCGCACATCTGGCGCTCACGCGCTCGGCGCGTTTGCGCCAGATGAACTGGATCGCCCACTGGATCGCGAAAGAAGCGCCCGAAGGTCCGCTGGTTCTCGCCGGCGACTTCAACGACTGGCGCAACGACTCGGTGCCGCTATTTCGCGAACATGGCTTGCAGGAAGTGGCGACGCTGCTCGGCGAATCGGGCCGCACATTTCCGGCCTTCTCACCGGCGCTCGCGCTCGACAAGATGTTCGTGCGCGGCATGCAGCCGATCGAATGGATCCAGCCGACCCAGGAAACGGCGTGGCTGTCGGATCACTTGCCGTATATGGCTCGCTTGCGAGTCGAATGAGTTGAGAGGGCGGCGGCACCGCCTTGTTAAAAATCGCCGCGCTCGCGCCGAACATCTCACCTTTCCATCCTGATCCCCTCGCTTTTTCCGCCGATTTCACACGGGTTTGTCAGTTTCGTCAGCAGGGTCAATGCTGCAGCGCATGGCGGGTTTCGGTATGATCCTGAAAATGTTGCCCGCGCGGCGCGCCTATCCGGCGCATGCCGGACAGCCGATGGCAGCCGCCGTGCGCGGCTTTCGTCCATCGCCGTACTCTCGCCGAAGCGCGGCTGCACCCACGCCAACGTACTTCGCGGCGCCCGATTGTATCGACAGCCAGCGCCGACGCTTCGAGATCCGGTAACCCGCTTTACCACGTTGATCGCGCTCAAATGCCGCGCCGCAGCCCGTAAGCAGCGGGCGCGGTAAAATAGCAGATTGCGCGTGATTCCCGAACCCGGGTTAGCGCAGCATCGCCCTTGCCGTGCCGGCCGGCTAAAACGACTGGCCACCTTTGTTTTCGCACTATCCAAGAAGCCATGAGCAACCTGAATCCACAAACCGTCCTGAGCGTCCATCACTGGACCGATACGCTTTTCAGCTTCACCTGCACGCGCGATCCGTCGTTCCGTTTTGAAAACGGGCAGTTCACGATGGTGGGCCTCGAAGTCGAAGGCAAGCCGCTGATCCGCGCCTACAGCCTCGCGAGTGCGAACTATGAAGAGCACCTCGAATTCCTGAGCATCAAGGTGCAGGACGGCCCGCTCACGTCGCGTTTGCAGCATCTGAAGGTCGGTGACGAAGTGCTGATCGGCAAGAAGCCGGTCGGCACGCTGATGGCCGACAACCTGCTGCCGGGCAAGACGCTGTGGCTGCTGTCCACCGGCACGGGTCTCGCGCCGTTCATGTCGATCATCAAGGATCCGGACATTTACGACCGCTACGAGCGCGTGATCCTGACCCACACCTGCCGTTTCGTCGACGAACTGGCGTACAAGGAATACATCACGGATCACCTGCCGGCTCATGAACATCTGGGCGAGCTGGTGCAGGAAAAGCTGCTGTACTACCCGACCGTCACGCGCGAAGCGTTCCAGAATCGTGGCCGCATTACTGAACTGATCGAAACCGAAAAGCTGTTCGCCGACCTCGGCGTGCCGGGCTTCTCGCTCGAAAACGACCGCGTGATGCTGTGCGGCAGCCCGCATATGCTGCGCGACACGCGCGAACTGCTGGACAAGCAGGGCTTCCAGGAAGGCAGCAACAATTCGCCGGGTCACTACGTGGTCGAAAAGGCGTTTGTGGGTTGAGCGTCGCTTGACCGGCAGCTCGTGCTGCGCTGGTATCGGAAAGGGGCCTTCGGGCTCCTTTTTTATTGCGTCAGACGTCAAAACTACCGAAAGCCGGCCTGGCAACGGCGTGGCGGACCGATGTGCCGACGCTTCGTCACACGTGGCAGCAACGTTGCGCGGCGCCGGAATAACGGCCCGAGCCACATGTGTTGCGTGGTTACAAATGCCATCCTACGTTTTGACATTTAACGTCGGTATTATTCCTACAAGTACGACGTTGCAGTACATCAACCATTGCGTGAAATATAAGCGCTAACCCTTGGTGTACCTGCACTTTTTCTTTTTTTGAGATATCATCGCGGCGCACGATCGGTCGCTTTGGCATGCCGTCGCAGCACGATCCGTTTGTTACCGAATGTAAATTTCGTTACGCCGCGCCGTAGCGATTTGTCCGTCGCGCCATGCGTGTCGCGGACATTTCTGGAGGCCAGAGACTCGCATGCGTTCTTTCGTCTTCGCGCCGCCGACGCGCCCCCGCTTCGCCGTCCACACCGCTTCCTGAGAAGGAAAGTCATGGATACGTCGACTGTCGTCCCGTTCAGCGCGCACATTCCGCCCGCTCTGGTCCGTGATGGATTCGTTGCGTCCGCAGCGGGCGCGCCCGCGGCCGACGTCACGGCCCGGCACGCCGCTTCGGCATCCGGTTCGACGCCCGCGTCGCGGCGCCGTGTTGGCGCGCGGCAGTCCGCGCCGCAATCCGCTGCCGAGCGCGAACTTGCGCGGCTGCACGCCCGCGTGCGCGAACTATCGGCTGAACTCGTGCAGGCGCAGGAAGCGGCCTGCCGCCATGTGGCGCGCGAACTGCACGACGGCGTGGGCGCTGAACTGACCGCCACGCGCTTTGCGCTCGCCGGCGTCGAAACCTGGCTACCCGCCGACGCGCCGCCGCAATGCACCGCCGCGCTTGAAGTCGCGAACCGTTCGCTCGACGCTGTCTGCATCGCGAGCCGTCAGGCCGTGGCGGAACTGCATGCGCCGTCGCTGGATGCGGGCATCGTCGGTGCGCTGGCGCAATGGACCGGCGACTTCGCCACGCGCACTCAACTGCGCACGAGTTTCGTCTGTGCCGCCGACGTGCGGCTCACACGCCTGCCCGCCGACGCGGCGCTCGCCGTGTTCCGGGTCGCCCAGGAAGCGCTGAACAATATTGCCAAACACGCGCGCGCCGAAGCCGCCGACGTGCGGCTCGAAACCAGCCGCCGTCATCTGACGCTGATCGTCAGCGACGACGGTATCGGCCTGACGCGCAACGCCCGCAGTCGTCGCGGCCATTTCGGCCTGAGCAGCATGCGTGCGCGCTGCGCCGCTTTCGACGGCACGCTGCGCGTCGGCGCCCGGCGCATCGGCGCCCGGCGCAGCGGGAGCGGCAACCCGATACGCGGCACGACTGTGTATGCACGCTTTGCGTGGGAGGCGATCCTGGCGAGCGCGCTGGACACCGAACGCCGCGCGCTTCGATCGTGAGTACGCCATCATGAGCCTGCGCATCCTGCTCGCCGACGACCATGCGGTGGTCCGCCAAGGCGTCCGTCAGTTGCTGCTCGACCGCGGCGTGGCGCGCGAAGTCACCGAGGCGCAAAGCGGCGCCGAGGCGCTCGACGCCGTCGGCAAACACAGCTACGACGTGGTGCTGCTCGACATTTCGCTGCCCGACATCAACGGCGTCGAAGTGCTCAAGCGGCTGAAGCGCAAAGCGCCGCGCGTGGCCGTGCTGATGTTCTCGATGTACCGCGAGGACCAGTACGCCGTGCGCGCATTGAAAGCGGGCGCCGCCGGCTACCTGTCGAAAACCGTCGACGCCGCGCAGATGATCAGCGCGATCCAGCAGGTCGCGGCGGGCCGCAAATACGTCAGCCCGGCGATGGCCGAAGCGCTGGCCGACTACGTGTCGTTCGACGGCGAGCAATTGCCGCACGAAAAGCTCTCCGATCGCGAATATCAGACGCTTTGCATGCTGGCGTCGGGCAAGCGCCTGACCGACATCGCCACGACGCTATCGCTGTCGGTGAAGACCGTCAGTGTGTACCGCACCCGGCTGCTCGAAAAGATGAAGCTGCGCAACAACGCGGAGCTGACCTTCTATGTGATGAGCAACCGGCTCGTCGACCTGAATCCGGCGATGGCGGGCTGAGGCCGGCCGCCTTTCGTCGGCATTTCACCAGCCCTTCACAAGCCTTCCACTCGCCGTCCGCCCACCTTCCGCCCACCTTCCGCCCACCTTCCGCCTACTACGCCGCGCCTGAAACACCGTCCCCAAATGGTGCAAAGGCGCGCATCCGTTAAAATCGCGGGTTTCCCGACATTTGGCGCGCAAGGCTATCTGCAATCGTTGCTGTCGGGCTTTGGCATTGCGTTGCCGGTGGCGCTGTCGGCGGCGCCCGGCGCAATGCCTGGGCATGAGACGTTCTTCAATCTGCCTGCTTTCCTCGTGATGATGGCGATCACTGCGTTGTTGTCGGTCGGCGTGCGCGAATCCGCGCGGATCAACAACATCATGGTGGCGATCAAGGTGGTCGTGGTGTTGCTGGTGATCGCGGTCGGCGTATTTCACGTGACGCCTGCCAACTGGCATCCGTTCATGCCGAACGGCTGGAACGGCGTGTTCGGCGCCGCGGCGGTGATGTTCTTCGCGTTCATCGGTTTCGATTCGGTTTCTTCCGCAGCGGAAGAAGTGAAGAATCCCAAGCGCGATCTGCCGATCGGGATCATTGCCTCGCTGGGCGTGTGCGCTGTGTTGTATGTGGCCGTGGCGGCCGTTGTCACGGGAATCGTGCCGTCGGCGCAGTTCGCCAATATTTCGCACCCGGTGTCTTATGCGTTGCAGGTTGCGGGTCAAAAATGGGCGGCGGGCTTTATCGACCTCGGCGCCGTGCTTGGCATGCTGACAGTGATTCTTGTGATGGCTTACGGTCAGACGCGGGTGATCTTCGCGATGTCGCGCGACGGATTGTTGCCTGCGCGGCTTTCTCGTGTGCATCCCCGGTTTGCCACGCCTTTCTTTACTACGTGGATGGTCGGGATTTTCTTTGGGTTGATTGGCGCTTTGGTGCCGTTGAATGTGCTTGCCGAGCTGATCAATATCGGCACGTTGGCCGCGTTTTCGATGGTGTCGATTGCGGTTCTTGTTTTGCGTAGAACGCATCCTGAGTTGCCTCGGGCATTTCGCTGCCCTGGGGTGCCGGTTGTGCCGGTGTTGGCTGTTGCCTCTTGTCTGTTTTTGATGGTCAATCTGCAGGCGATTACCTGGGTTGCGTTTGTGGTTTGGCTTCTTATTGGAATGGTGATCTATTTCGGCTATTCGCGCCGGCATTCCAAGTTGGCGAGGTAGTTTTTTTGTTTTTGCCTGCTCGGCGCTATGGTTGTTGTGCCTATGGTGTTGGCCTTTCCTTGCTTTGTTAGTGGTCTATTAGCGTTCCCCCTGTGCGGGGGGGCACCTACTTTTCTTTGCCGGCCGCAAAGAAAAGTAGGCAAAAGAAAGCGGCTCACACCGCCAATTCTTAAGCGGGTCCCCTGGCTTGGAGGAGGGCGTGGAGCATCTGGAATCGGTGTTCTCGCGCACTCCGCGCTGGTGACAAGGCAGTCATTGTTCCGGCGGCGCTGCGCGCGCCGCAGCGGTACTTCATCAAACCGCGTGGCGGTTTTGGCGCAGTGGTACCTCATAAAACCGTCAGCCGCCTTTGGTACCTATGCCTGGTTTGGCGCGATGTCTCGCCCTCGTCTCCCACATTAATGAACGGCATTTTTGTGAAGTACCGCGTCGGCGCGCGCAGCGCCGCCGGAAGAATGACTGCCTTGTCACCGGCGTCGAATATGCGAGGACACGGATTCCAGATGCTCCACTACCGTGACTGCGCGAGGAACCCGCTTAGCATTAGCGGTGTGAGCCGCTTTCTTTTGCCTACTTTTCTTTGCGGCCGGCAAAGAAAAGTAGGTGCCCCCCCGCACAGGGGGAACGCTAATAAACCGATAAGAAAACAAGGAAAGGCCAACACCCCAGGCACACAGCCAAAAAGCGCCGAGCAGACAAAAAAACCCAATCACGCGCTACGCGCAAAAAAAAACCAACAACTTCCCCCCATAGCGCCATCGCCCGATTTGTGCTTTACTTTTTCGGCAGAACCATAGAAAGAAAGCAACAAACACATCGGACCTGCCGAAGGCCAGAAACAAAAAAGTCCGATCTCACCCCATAAGGAGACACTCCATGGCGATCAGCATCAGTCTGACGGTGAACGGCGCGCCCATCAGCGCTTCAATCGAACCTAACACCCTGCTTGTCCAGTTCCTTCGCGATCAGCTCCGCCTCACAGGCACGCACGTCGGTTGCGATACCGCTCAGTGCGGCGCATGCACAGTCCACCTGAACGGCCGCTCGATCAAATCCTGCAACATCCTCGCGGTCCAGGCCGAAGGCGCGGAAGTCACCACCATCGAAGGGCTCGCCAAAGACGGCGCGCTGCATCCGATGCAAGCGGCGTTCAAACACTGCCACGGCTTGCAGTGTGGCTTCTGTACGCCAGGCATGGTGATGAGCGCCATCTCGCTGGTCCAGCGTCAGCCCGATCTCACCAGCGACGACGTGCGCGCCCAGCTCGACGGCAATCTGTGCCGCTGTACGGGATATCACAACATCGTCAAAGCCGTGCTCGAAGGCGCGGCCGGCATGAAGTCCTCCGGCACGGCCCACGCCGGCGCGTCGGCCACAGTCCAAGCGACCGCCTGAGGAGCCGACGATGAACGCCCCCGAAACACATGGCCTGATCGGCGCATCCGTGGAACGTAAGGAAGACTATCGGTTCCTGACCGGCAACGGCCAATACACCGACGACGTCGTCCTGCGCCAGCAAACCTACGCCGTGTTCCTGCGCTCGCCCCACGCACACGCGAAAATCAACAGCATCGATACCGCCGCGGCCAAACAGTCGCCCAGCGTGATCGCGATTTTCACCGGTGCGGACATGGCCGCTGAAAACGTCGGCGGCCTGCCGTGCGGCTGGCTGATTCACAGCACCGACGGCAAGCCGATGAACGAGCCGCCCCATCCGGTGATCGCGCATACGAAAGCGCGCCACGTCGGCGATCAGGTCGCGCTCGTGATCGCCGATTCGATCAAGGCCGCGAAAGACGCCGCCGAACTGATCGAGGTCGACTACGACGTGCTGCCCGCCGTGGTCGACACCGCGCATGCAGCGGATCCCGGTCAACCGGCGGTTCATGACGAAGTGCCCGGCAACGTCTGCTACAACTGGGGCCACGGCGATAAAGCCGCGACCGACGCCGCATTCGCCAAAGCCGCGCACGTGACCACGCTCGATATCGTCAACAACCGCCTGATCCCGAACGCGATCGAACCACGCGCGGTCAACGCGAGTTATTCATCGCAGGACGACAGCTACACGGTCTACGTCGCGAATCAGAATCCGCACGTGGAACGATTGCTGATGGCCGCATTCGTCCTGTCGCTGCCGGAATCGAAACTGCGCATCATCGCGCCGGACGTCGGCGGCGGCTTTGGGTCGAAAATCTTCCTGTACGCCGAAGACGTCGCGCTGACGTGGGCGTCGAAGAAGATTCGCCGTCCGGTCAAATGGACCGCCGAGCGCTCGGAAGCTTTCCTGTCGGATGCGCACGGGCGCGATCACGTGACCAAAGCCGAACTGGCGATGGATGCCGACGGCAAGTTCCTGGCAATGCGCATCCATACGACCGCCAATATGGGCGCGTATTTATCGACGTTCGCGTCGAGCGTGCCGACCATCCTGTACGCAACGCTGCTCGCCGGACAATACGCGACGCCCGCCATCTATGCCGAGGTGAAAGCGGTCTTCACCAACACCGTACCCGTCGACGCGTATCGCGGCGCGGGCCGCCCCGAAGCGACATACGTCGTCGAGCGTCTGGTCGAAACCGCCGCTCGCGAGATGAAACTCGATCCCGCAGAAATCCGCCGCCGCAATTTCATCCGCACGTTTCCGTATGCGACGCCAGTCGGCCTCACCTACGACACCGGTGACTACGACACCATCCTGGCACGCGCGCTCGAACTCGCGGACGTAAAAGGCTTCGAGGCACGCAAACAGGCATCCGAACAGAACGGCAAGCGCCGCGGCCTCGGCTACTCGTGCTACATCGAGGCCTGCGGTTTGGCGCCGTCGAACATCGCGGGCGCCTTGGGCGCACGGGCGGGGCTGTTCGAAGTCGGCCAGATTCGCGTGCATCCGACCGGCTCGGTGACCGTGTTCACCGGTTCGCACAGTCACGGTCAAGGACACGAGACGACCTTCGCGCAAGTGGTGGCGGACCGGCTCGGCATTGCGCTGGAAAGCGTCGAGATCGTCCACGGCGACACCGGCCGCATTCCGTTCGGCATGGGCACGTATGGTTCGCGCTCGATTGCGGTCGGCGGCTCGGCGATCATGAAGGCGCTCGACAAGATCGAAGCCAAGGCGAAGAAAATCGCCGCGCATCTGCTCGAAGCCGCGGCGGAAGACATCGAGTTCAAAGACGGCATATTCCGCGTCGCGGGCACCGATCGCACCAAGCCGTTCGCCGACATCTCGCTCGCCGCTTATGTGCCGCACAACTATCCGCTCGACGTACTCGAACCGGGCCTCGAGGAAAGCGCGTTCTACGATCCGAGCAACTTCACGTATCCGGCTGGCGCGTATATCTGCGAGATCGAGGTCGATCCGGATACGGGCGTGTCCCGAATCCAGCAGTTCACCGCGGTCGACGATTTCGGCAACGTGATCAACCCGATGATCGTCGAAGGCCAGGTGCACGGCGGGCTCGCGCAGGGCATCGGTCAGGCGATGCTGGAGCGTTGCGTGTACGACAACGAGAGCGGCCAGCTACTGTCCGGCTCGTACATGGATTACGCGATGCCGCATGCCTCCGATCTGCCGGACTTCACCGTCGAAACCGCGAAGGGCACACCGTGCACGCACAATCCGCTCGGCGTGAAAGGCTGCGGCGAGGCGGGCGCGATCGGCTCGCCGCCGGCGGTGATCAACGCGATCATCGACGCGCTCGCGCCGCTCGGCGTGACCGATCTGCAAATGCCGGCGACGCCGCATCGCGTGTGGTCCGCGATTCAAGCCGCCAAGCAACCCAACTGAGATCCTGAGCGGGAGCATTCGACATGTATGCATTCGAGTATCAACGCGCGGCGGATCCCAAAGGGGCCGCCGCGGCAATCGCAGCCGATAGCAATGCGAAATTCATCGCCGGCGGACAAAGTCTGTTGCCGACCATGCGCCTGCGTCTCGCGCAGCCGTCGCAACTGATCGACGTCACGCGGATTCCGGCGCTCAGGTCGATCACCGTCGATGCGAAAACGGTCACCATCGGCGCCGCCGTCTGTCACGCGGACGTGGCGGAGCACGCCGCGCTTCGGCGCGTGCTGCCCGCGCTCGCGGATCTCGCCTCGCACATCGGCGATCGCCAGGTGCGCGCGCTCGGCACGATCGGCGGCTCGCTCGCGAACAACGATCCGGCGGCTTGCTATCCTGCTGCGGCGATGGGTTTGGACGCGACCATCGTCACGGACCGGCGGCGGATTGCATCGCGCGATTTTTTTGTCGGCATGTACGAGACCGCCTTGGCGCCCGACGAGCTGATCACCGCCGTCGAGTTTCCGGTGCCCGAACGTGCGGCATACGAGAAATTCGACAATCCGGCTTCGCACTTTGCGCTGGTCGGCGTGTTCGTCGCGAAGTTCGCGAGCGGCGTGCGCGTCGCGGTGACGGGCGCGGCGGCTTCGGTATTTCGAGTACCGGAACTGGAAAGCGCGCTCTCGGCGAATTTCACGCCTGAGGCCGCGCGCGCGGTCACCGTGCCGGCGGCCGATCTGAACACCGACATGCACGCGAGCGCCGAGTATCGCGCGCATCTGATTCCGGTGCTGGCAGCGCGGGCGGTGACGAAGGCGAACGGTTAGCGGTACGCCATGCAGCCAGCTTCAATCGACGACACCCTCGCGCAACTCGCCGCCCGGAACTATTTCGCCAGCCGCGAGCTGGCGACCGCGTTGTATCTCGCGCTGCGCATGGAGCGACCGTTATTCGTCGAAGGCGAACCGGGCGTCGGCAAGACCGAACTCGCCAAGGCGGCGGCCGGCATGCTCGGCACCTCGATGCTGCGGCTGCAATGCTACGAAGGACTCGACACCGCCAGCGCGCTCTACGAGTGGGACTATCCGCGGCAGATCATGGCGCTGCGGCTAGCCGAAGCCGCCGGCGAGCGGCCTGCCAACGACACGCTGTATCGCGGCGAATTCCTGCTGAAGCGTCCACTGCTGCAAGCGCTGATGCCCGACGAAAATCATCCGGACGCGCGGCGCGTGCTGCTGATCGACGAGATCGACCGCGCCGACGAGCCGTTCGAAGCGTTCCTGCTCGAGCTGCTTTCGGACTTCCAGGTGTCGATTCCCGAGTACGGCACGGTGCGCGCGGCGCAGCCGCCGCTCGTCGTGATGACGTCGAACCGGACGCGCGAAGTGCACGATGCGTTGAAGCGCCGTTGTCTGTATCAATGGATCGGCTATCCCGAGCGCGAACGTGAGCTGGAGATCGTCGCCGCGCGGGCGCCGCAAACGTCCGCGGAACTGCAACGGCGCGCCGTCGACTTCGTGCATCGGCTGCGCGGCATGGATCTGTTCAAGGCGCCCGGCATTGCTGAGACGATCGACTGGTGCCGTGCGCTGGAGGCACTGTCGGTGACTGAACTCGATCCGCAATCGGTGCAGAACACGCTTGGTGTGCTGCTCAAGTATCAGGACGATCTGGCGCGCGTCGATGCCGCGCAGATTGCGCAATGTCTCGCGCTGCCGGGGTAACGGCCATGACCCAGGCAACGGACGCCGCCAACGGCGCTTCGGCGAACGGCACCCAACAAACCGGCGACGCCGGCGTGCCGATCCTGGCCCGCAACGTCGTGCATTTTGTGCGCGTGCTACGCGGCGCGGGCCTGCCGATGTCGCCCGCGCAAGCCGCCGATGCGCTCGCCGCGTTGCACTGGATCGATCTCGGCCGGCGCGACGATGTGCGCGCCGCCCTTGCCGCCTTATTGGTCTCCGCACCGGACGAACGCGATCTATACGACGCCGCCTTCGATCTGTTCTGGCGCGACCCGGACTGGGAAGGCAAACTGCGTGCGCTCCTGTTGCCGAAAGTGCGCGACGGCTTGCCGCCGCCCAGGCGCAACAACCGTCTCGCCGACGCGCTGGCGGTGCGCGCGCCGCCAGCGCCGCACGGCAGGCCTCCGCAGGAAACCGAGCTGAATGAACTTCACGCGCACGTCACCTTCAGCGCGGAGGAGCGTCTGCGTCATCGCGATTTCGACACCCTTTCCGCCGATGAATGGCGCACGCTGCGTCATCTGATCCGCGGCCAGCGCCTGCCGCTCGCCACCGAGCCGACGCGCCGCCTGAAGGCTGCCTCGCGCGGCACGCATGCGGACTTGCGCGCGAGCGCCCGGCACGCCGTGCGGGCGGGCGGCGACTGGACGGTGTGGAAGTATCGGGCGGTGGTCGAACGCAAACCGCCATTGGTGTTGCTGCTCGACATTTCCGGCTCGATGAGCAGCTACTCGCGCGCGGTGCTGTACTTCTGCCACGCGCTTTTGCAATCGCGCGAGCGCTTGCAGGTGTTTCTGTTCGGCACGCGTCTGACCAATGCGACGCGCGCGCTGCGCGAGCGCGACCCCGACGTGGCGATCGCCACCCTCACCGAGCAGGTGGTCGACTGGTCGGGTGGCACACGCATTGGCGCGGCGCTCGCCGAATTCAATCGACGTTGGGCACGCCGCGTGCTGACCGGCAGAGCGACGGTACTCCTCGTGACCGACGGCCTCGATCACGAAGCGATCGATGTGCTCGACACCGAAATGGCCCGCCTGCACCGCTTCGCCCATCGCATTGTCTGGCTCAATCCGCTGCTGCGGTTTAGCGGCTTTTCACCGAAGGCGCGCGGCATACAGGCGATCCTGCCGTATGTCGACGCGCATCGTCCGGTTCATAATCTAGACAGTCTGGCAGCGTTCGGCCGCGACCTCGCGCAACTCACGCGTGCGCCCCGTCTACCCGTATCCGCCACGACAACAGCAGGAGCAATGCCATGGAATTGACCGAAACCTATACGCTGCCGATTTCGCAGCAGCGCACGTGGGACGCGCTGAACGACACCGAGATCCTGCGCGCATCGATTCCCGGCTGCGAGAGCATCGACGCGGATGGCGAAAATGCCTACCTGGTGGTGATGACCGCGTCGGTCGGGCCGGTGAAGGCACGCTTCAAAGGGCGTATGCTGCTGACCGACATCGACGCGCCGAACACCTACACCATCGCCTTCGAAGGTCAAGGCGGCGCGGCGGGCTTCGCCAAGGGCAATGCGCGCGTCACGCTCGAACCGGAAGGCGACGCTGCGACAAAGCTGATGTACACGGTGAGTGCGCAGGTCGGCGGCAAGCTGGCGCAGATCGGCTCGCGGCTCGTCGACGGCGCCGCGCGTAAAATCGCCGGCGTTTTTTTCAAGCGCTTCGGCGCGCAGGTCGGCGGCGGCGACGGCGACGACGCGACTGCCGCAGATGAAACGGATGACGCGCAAAATGCAGCCGCGGAAAATGTGCCGCAAAATACGGAATCTGCTGAGGCTGCGGACCCCGGGTCTGACGGCAAGGAACCGAAAAGGAAGAAATCATGGACAGCGTGGATCTCGAGGTCCTGAAGTCCAGCGCCCGCTGGCTGGAAGAGGGACATCGCGCGCTATTGGTAACTGTAGTGAAGACGTGGGGCTCGTCGCCGCGTCCCGAGGGCGCGATGCTTGCGGTGCGCGACGACGGTCTGGTGGTCGGCTCGGTATCGGGCGGTTGCATCGAAGACGACCTGATCGACCGCGTACGGCAAAAGGGTATCGAGCAGACGCGGCCGGAAGCGGTCAAGTACGGCATCACTGCCGAAGAAGCCCATCGCTTCGGCTTGCCTTGCGGCGGGACGATTCAACTGGTGCTGGAGCCGTTGACGCCGCAAAGCGGCATTGCCGAACTGTGCCACGCGGTGGAGGACGGCCGGCTGGTGGCACGCGAAGTCGATATGACGAGCGGCGAGGTGCGGCTCGATGCTGCACAGGCGACTGACGGCGTGCATTTCGACGGCGAGCGTTTGTTGACGATTCACGGCCCGCGTTACCGGATGCTGGTGATTGGCGCGGGACAGTTGTCGCGCTATCTGTGTCATATCGCGGTTGGGCTGGATTATCAGGTGACCGTGTGCGATCCGCGTGAGGAGTACACCGAGGAGTGGGATATTCCCGGCACGAAGATCGTCCGCACGATGCCGGACGATACCGTGATTGAGATGAAGCTCGACGAGCGGTGTGCGGTCATTGCGTTAACGCACGATCCGAAGCTGGATGATCTTGCTTTGATGGAGGCTTTGAAGACGCCGGCTTTTTATGTCGGTGCTTTGGGGTCCAGACGGAATAATCAGGCGCGGCGTGAGCGGTTGAAGGAGTTCGATCTCAACGACGCGGAGTTGGCTCGGTTGCATGGACCAGTCGGGATTTATATCGGCAGCCGGACGCCGCCGGAGATCGCCGTTTCTATTCTGGCCGAGGTGACGGCGGCCAAGAACGGGGTTTCTTTGCCGACTTTACTTCAGGTCGAGGGCGCCAAGGCAGCGCGGGAGATTGCCGCTTCCGGTAGTGCGGCTTGTGGCGTTTAATTACGTCAATCCACAAACAATAGCGGCCACCACCGACCCACCGACCAGAACCACCCCAACCAGGCGTCGCTTATTGAGCTCAGTCCACAACAGAACACCAGTCAAAGAAAGCAACACCATCCCGCCCGCGATCGTATCGATCAATAAAACCCACCCAACACTCAACCCGACACCTCGATGCAGATTATTCATCGTGGTAAGAAACGAGTTCTGCGTGCGTTTCACCGCGACAAACCCATTCCCGACCCAATACTCGGCCTGCACGCCCCCAGCAGGCCCCACGATCCCGACTTGCCAGAACTCTGGCTGCATCGCACTGCGATCCCCCCAGGCAACAGGATGCGCAGGCTCGCGCTTCACCCGCCCAGGTTTGCCGTCAATCTTCAACTCGCCCTTGAGCCACTTCGCCATCTCCATCGGCGAACTCAATTTCTTCTGCGGCAACGGAATCTGCATCTCCTCAACCTGCGGCTCGCCCGACGATACCTTCAACGGCCCACTCCGGTGGTTTAGCAAAAACCCAGTCGCGCCGAACATCAAGCCAAGCACCGCGCCCCACAAGCCAACCCAGCCATGCACCTTGCGCAGCCACTTGATGAAATTCGCCCGCCGCGAACGCTGGCGTCGCGCGGCCTGCTCGGCATCGTCCATCAGGTGACGGCCACGCTCCGGCGCATGAGCGGTGTAATGCGTGCCGCCAGTAGCTGCAGCAGGTTTCAGATCAGTCGAATCAGGCGCGTTCAAATCAAGGCTCCAGGCACAACGGTTCAAACCATCGCCGGCCGGCGATACCTTTCAATTGATAATGACTATCATTACACAATTAGGGCGTTTTCTCAATCGCGACGCGCGGCATCCGCTTGACATCCGGGCGGCGCAAACCGACTCTAGGCAGCGATGTCTGTACGCCCGACGACTTCGTGGAGATGCGTCCCGCGATAGAAACGATCGGGCGCGACGTGCGCGCCGAAGTGATTGTCAAATCGACGCTGGTGGAATCGTCGAGCGTGGCGTCGCAGGCAGCGTGAGGCACCGTCGAAGCTGAAGCGCGTCATGACGGCAAACGCTCAAACCGGCCAGAGCGGCCCTTCCTGCATCGCGCCGAGCTGCTCGCGCAGTTCGAGGATGCGGTCTTCCCAATAGCGCTGCGTGTTGAACCACGGAAACGCCGCTGGAAACGCCGGGTCGTCCCAGCGGCGCGCGAGCCAGGCTTGATAGTGAATCAGCCGCAACGTGCGCAACGCTTCGACCAGATACAGTTCGCGCGGCTCGAAGTCACAGAAGTCTTCGTAGCCGGCGAGCAGGTCCGTCAACGCACGCGACGCTTCCGCGCGCTCACCCGGCAGCAGCAGCCACAGATCCTGTATCGCCGGACCCATCCGGCTATCGTCGAAATCGACGAAATGCGGGCCCGCGTCGGTCCACAACACATTGCTCGGATGGCAATCGCCGTGCATTCGCAGCATGCGAATCTCGCCGGCACGCTCGAATGCGCGCTCGACACCCTCGAGCGCGAAGTTCACCACGGTTTCCCATGCGGTGCGCACGTCGTCCGGAACGAATCGATGTGCCAGCAGAAAGTCGCGCGGCTCATAGCCGAAAGTGTGGATGTCGAGCGTCGGGCGCTCGGCGTAGTTTTGCGTCTGCCCAACCGCATGAATGCGGCCGATAAAACGGCCCAGCCATTCGAGCGTGTCGCGCCGGTCCAGATCCGGCGCGCGGCCGCCGCGGCGTTCGAAGATCGAGAAGCGGAAACCGTCGAAGGCATGCAACGTACGGCCTTCGAAGACGCGTGCCGGCACCGCCGGAATCTCGCGCGCCGCGAGATCGGCGACAAAGGCGTGTTCTTCGAGAATGGCTTCGTCGGTCCAGCGCTCGGGGCGATAGAACTTCGCGACCACAGGCGGGCCGTCTTCGACGCCTACCTGGTACACGCGGTTCTCGTAACTGTTGAGTGGCAGCATGCGCCCGTCGGTGCGCACGCCGACCGTGCTGAGCACGCTATCGAGCGCGTCGAGCACAATTTCCGGCTTGAGCCGGGCAAAAGGGACGGCGCTGTCGGCGCCGTCGTGGGGATCGGGAATGTCGTCGGTCATGCCCGCATTGTGCGCCGCGTCGCCGTCAAAAACGAGGGCGACGGTTCACCTTGCGGGTTACGACCACCACGAATCGTGCTCAAACCGCCTTCAATGCATCTGCGCGCTCGACGGGCGCACAAGCTCGCCCGTATCGATCAGGTCTTCAAGGAAAAAGGGTTCAGTGTTCAGTTGCAGCGAAGCGCCGGGCTCACCGGCATACCACGCCACCATGGCCATGTCGCCGAGAATGCGCATGACGATCCCGCGCGCGCCTTGCGGCACGGCGATATGCACCGATCGGACAATGGAACCGATTTGCATGATGTTTCCCCGTTTCTCCCATAGCCGGCTTTATGGATTCCCTGCCGGTCAAGGTGATGATAAAAGCGCCGCTTCGCCGATAACGTTGCGTACGCACCCAATCTGCTTCGCGTGATTCGCCCTATTCCATTACGGCATGCCGAGCCGATGATCTGAGCGCAACGCGTCGTAACGGGATCATCATAAACCCTCAAGCGGCGGGGTACCAAAATCACGCACCCGCCTCGCCAGCGAGCGATACGCCAGCACATGACTCGCTGGTGCCGGTTTCAGCGCGCGGTTCGACGTCGTGTTTGCCGATCAGCACAGGGCAGCTTTGTCACGCGGTGCAACTACATTGGCTACTGGCTGCTCGCGCCACCTTACCTGCTGAGTCAGACGGAAATCGGCGCGATCTTCATCGTGTTCTTCGTCGTGTCATTGACGGGGAGGAATCGCGTCACCGTGGACGGGCCATCAGTAAGGCCTGTGTAAGCAAATACTTCACACATCGAGGCATGTTTGCTGCGGTGCGACAATCGCTGCGCGCCTTGCGGAGCCGGCTTCAGCGGTCTGCGGATGGGCGTTGCAGCGCGACAAGGCGCCGTTATGTCGCACTAACGCTCGCCTATACTCGAATCGCGCGTTGGCAGCGCATGACGCCAGAAATAGAGCCGCTGCTTTCGCTGATACTACATAAGGAGACGGGTATGACGACCTACTTCACGATCGGCGATTTCATCCTGGTCATTCCGATGGCGCTGGCTGGCGCTTTGTTTGTCGGTGCGCTTCCCTGCAAGACGGAGTTGCGGCACAACGCGCTGCGCGTGCTTGGCGCGATTATCGGCGTGGTGTTCGCGGTCGTGCTGGTCGAAGGGTTGCCGGCGCTGGTGTAGCGAGGGTCTGGCGAAGACGCCTTGGCTGCGTCGCAGATGGTTCGGTGGACTGAATGCTGTGGCCGCGGTCGCGGCGTTGAATTCGTGCGCCTCGAACTCGCCCATAGAAAAGCCGCCTCACGGCGGCTTTTCTATTTCTACGACACGGCAATCTCCGGGTTCAGATCGCCTGATCGGTCGACGGCTTTTCCCACAGGTTGATACCGCCTTCGGTCGCATAGCGGTCGATTTCCGCCAGTTCGTCTTTCGAGAACGCGAGGTTTTTCAACGCACCGACGTTTTCGCGCACCTGCTCGGCACGGCTTGCGCCAATCAGCACGGAGGTGACGCGCCTATCGCGCAGCGCCCAGGCCAGTGCCATTTGCGCAAGGCTTTGTCCGCGACGCTGCGCGATGTCATTGAGCTTGCGCACGTGTTCGATGTTTTGCGGGCTCAGATGCTCCTGCTTCAGCGAACCGCCGCCCGGCTTGTTGACACGCGCGTCTTCCGGCACGCCGTTGAGATATTTGCCCGTGAGCAGACCTTGTGCGAGCGGCGTAAACGCGATGCTGCCCGCACCGACCTGGTCGAGCGTGTCGAGCAGTTCGTGCTCGATCCAGCGGTTGAGCATGTTGTACGCCGGCTGATGGATCAGGAGCGGCACCTTGTATTCGGCGAGCAGCTTCGTCATTTCGAGCGTCTTGGTTGCCGAGTACGACGAAATACCGATGTACAGCGCCTTGCCCTGCTGTACGGCGCTCGCCAATGCGCCGGCGGTTTCTTCGAGCGGCGTGTCGGCGTCGAAGCGATGCGAATAGAAGATGTCGACGTAGTCGAGACCCATACGTTGCAGGCTTTGATCGAGACTCGCGAGTATGTACTTACGCGAGCCGCCGCCTTGACCGTAAGGCCCCGGCCACATATCCCAGCCTGCCTTCGACGAGATCAGCAGTTCGTCGCGATACGGCTTGAAGTCGTCTTTGAAGAGCCGGCCAAAATTGGTTTCGGCGCTGCCGTACGGGGGGCCGTAGTTGTTGGCGAGATCGAAGTGTGTGATGCCCAGATCAAAGGCGGTGCGCAGGATATCGCGCTGCGTGGAGATCGGCGTCGTATCGCCGAAGTTGTGCCACAGGCCCAGCGACAGTGCCGGCAGTTTGAGACCCGACTTGCCGCAGACGCGGTATTGCATGTCCGAGTAGCGTGCTGAATCTGCTTCGTAAGCCATTGCAAAAGTCCTTGTATCTCGCGCGCCGCGAGGCGGCGCTATGGTTCGATGATGCGGCGTTGAGTCAAGCTGGTTTGCTATGGTAGCCAATCGGCGCCTTGCGTGCAGATGCCCAGTATGCGGGATGGACGGTTGCATGCCGGTCCCCTACACTTTGCCCGATCGGATTTATCGGAGGGATTCATGACGAAGGCGATTTCAATCGCATTGATTGTTGGCGGGATTGTGATGTTGTACTTCGGTGGGCAGGCGTTCAATTCGGTTAGCAGCGATGTGTCTCGGGTTTTTACCGGGTCTCCGACCAATAAGGCGATCATGCTGATCGTGGGGGGCGTTGTTGCTACTGTTGCCGGATTAACCGGCGTGGCTTTGTCTGGACGGAAGAAGTAAGGGTTTTTTTGCGCGTAACGGCTGGTTGGGTTGTTTGCCTGCGGCGGCATAAAGCGCGGCGCAGGCAAAAAAATCTAAAAAGCAATTTCAGGCTTGGCAGCCGACCGAGTCCCCGGCAACGGGACATTGCTCGCCCCATGATAGGTGAACACCAAAGAAAACTTAATCTGATCGCTAAGATTCTTCCCGGCCGAATGCAACGTATTGCAATGGAAAAACACCACATCGCCGACGCGAAGCTCGGGCGAAACAGCGGTTCGAATCAGCGCCTGATTCTCCTCCAGATCGGAGCGAAAAAACTTCGCCTCATCAAATCGATCAGAAGTGAAAGAAGCGCTATGTGACTTCGGCACCAACCACAACGCGCCGTTATCGACAGTCTCCGGCCCGAGAGCAAGCCACACGGACACCAGATCGTCACGCTCGAACGACCAATACCTCACATCGCGATGCCAGCCCGTCAAACTGCCGTATGCAGGATGCTTGGTCATCATGCAGTTGTGATGCGCCCGCGATAACCGCGGCTCCTCACCGAAATACAACTCCATCCAGCCGCGAATTTCCGGTGCAGTCGCCCATTGGGCAAAACTCGGATGACGCGCGTACGCGTCGAGCAACCGCCGAACCGTATGCCCACCCGGCGCATATTTAGACTCCGGCGCCCCCGGATAACGCAGATCCGCTTCGAACTCGATCGGCGCCGCCGCCTCCAGCAATTGCCGCTCTGCAATCTGCTTCAGTTCGCCGCAACGCTCGGGTGACACCAATCCCGGCACAACGACAAAGCCCTGCTCCCGCAACGTCTGAATCTGTTCTTTCTTCGAGTGAACTGACATGGATATTCCGTTACTTTCGACTGGCTGATGCTGGATTGTAAAACGGGCGCAATCGGGCTGCGCGCAGTTTCACCCATCCGCTTGCCCACCATCAAACCGTCGCCTTACGCACGACTTTCATGCGCAGTGAAATTGCATCGCACGTTGTAAGGGCAATCGCGCACGATAGACGGGCGCAAAGGGCACGATCCGACAGGTATGCCGGACCTTCCAACTCCGTAAAAACCCGGATTCGCAGGGTAAAAACGGACTTTCTGACGTCACGAATCGCGTGTAGCCTGCATGCATGTTGATCGCCACTCCCGCACTTCGGCGACGCGCACAGGCCGCCATGGCCGATTCCGCCGTCCTCCGTGCCCTTTCCAGTCGATTCCCAGGCTTTCGCGCCGTCCATCGCGACACCACCGTTGGCACATTTGGTGCTCCTTTCGGTACACATTCCGTCGCGCGACACGTTGCCTACTTGTGAAGCCATGCATACTCTACTGAGCTCCCGTCTTACCCGCGCCGCGTTGAAAGCGGCGCGTCCCGCGCGCCGCCATGTCATGCGCGCACTGCGTCACCACTCCACCCGCGCTCGCGCGCTAGGCGAACAATGGCGCGACGCCAAAGCGGTCGACGGTATTCGCACGTGGTTCCAGACCTTCTTTTCAGCGCTGCGCATACGAGGCGGATCGCGCCGCTTTTCGCTGCGTACGCTGCTGCGCAAACCGACGCCGCTGCGTGCGTTGACTGCCGCCAGCCGCGCACCGGTCGCCACGCCGCAGAGCACGAGCCGTCGCCCGCGTCGGATGTCGACAAGCGGCAGCACCGGCTGGTTTGCGTTCGCGTTTGCAAGCCGTTAAGCCGATCACCAGACGCACCGTCAGCGTGCAGCGAGGCGCGACCTTCGGCGCGTAGTTCAGCGTTAATGCCATCGTCCAATCGTGCAGCAACGCATGCAGCGGCTATAAAAAAACCCCGCCCGGCTCACGCCGGCGGGGTTTTTCGTTAAAGCGAACCGCGTGCGCTTATGCCAGCGCGGCAACCGGCTCCGTGCCGGCAGCTTCAGCGAGCGCCAAAGCCTTGTCCGTGGCTTCCCACGTGAATTCCGGCTCTTCGCGGCCAAAGTGACCGTAGGCCGCGCTCTTCTCGTAGATCGGACGCAGCAGGTCGAGCATCTGGATGATGCCCTTCGGACGCAGATCGAAATGCTCCTGCACGAGCTTCGTGATCGTCGCATCCGACACGCGGCCCGTACCGAACGTGTTGACCATCACCGAAGTCGGCTGTGCCACGCCGATCGCATACGACACCTGAATCAGGCAGCGCGAAGCCAAACCAGCGGCAACAATGTTCTTCGCCACATAACGGCCGGCATAAGCCGCCGAACGGTCGACCTTCGAAGGGTCCTTGCCCGAGAACGCGCCGCCGCCGTGGGGCGCCGCGCCGCCGTACGTGTCGACGATGATCTTGCGGCCGGTCAAACCGCAATCGCCTTGCGGACCGCCGATCACGAAGCGGCCGGTCGGGTTCACCAGGAACTTGATGTCGCCCTTGATGAGCTCAGTCGGCAGCGTCGGCTTGATCACTTCCTCGATTACGGCTTCGCGCAGCGTGTTCAGGTCGATGTCCGGCGAATGCTGCGTGGACAGCACGACGGTGTCGATGGAATACGGCTTGCCGTCGACGTAACGCACAGTGACCTGCGACTTCGCATCCGGACGCAGCCACGGCAGGCGGCCGTCGCGGCGCAGATTCGCCTGACGCTCGACCAGACGGTGCGACAGGTGGATCGGCAACGGCATGAGTTCCGGCGTTTCTTCGCACGCGTAGCCGAACATCAGGCCCTGGTCGCCGGCGCCTTGATCGAGGTTGTTGTCGTGCGCGCGGTCCACGCCTTGCGCGATGTCCGGCGATTGCTTGTCGTACGCGACGAGCACCGCGCAGCCGCGGTAGTCGATGCCGTAATCGGTATTGTCGTAGCCGATGCGCTTGATCGTGTTGCGCGCGACCTGGATGTAATCGACGTTCGCAGTAGTAGTGATTTCACCGGCCAGCACGACCAGTCCCGTGTTGCATAGTGTTTCAGCAGCAACACGCGAATATTTGTCTTGCGCCAGAATTGCGTCGAGGATGGCGTCCGAAATCTGATCCGCGACTTTGTCGGGATGGCCTTCGGACACGGATTCGGAAGTGAAGAGATAATCATTTGCCACGTTGCAGACTCCTGTTTTGTGGTTACGGTTGAGTTTCACGTAGCCAGCTTCGGGAGCCTTGAAGCGGCGACGCTTTAGCGGATTACCTGACCGTCAGGCGCTTCCCATATGAGTTGCGCGCCTGGCAGCTTCGCCCCGCAAGTTGTCTATTAACTCGGCGAAGCCCTTATTATAGCGACTTCCTTTGAATGTCACAGAGTGTTCACCCGTGCCGTATTTCAACCCGTTTCCAGGTCTCTTGAGCAAAGCGTCGCTCGACGCCCCACACGGAGGGGCGGCATGCTGAGTCGTATTGGTGCCCACCTGGCCATTGGGCTGCTGAAATTCCTGGCGCTGCTGCCGTACGGCCTCGTTGCAAGAATGGGCGATGGGCTTGGCTGGTTGCTCTATCAGGTCCCCAGCAACCGTAAGCGCATCGTTCACATCAATCTGAGCTTGTGTTTCCCGGAATGGAGCGAGGAGCACCGCGCAGAGATCGCGCAGAAACACTTCCGCCATGCGATTCGCAGTTATGTGGAGCGCAGCGTGCAATGGTTCGGCTCTGCGAAGAAGCTCGAAAAGCTCGTTCAGGTGGATAGCGAAATCGACCTGCTCGATCCCGACATGCCGCCCACCCTGTTGCTTGGTGCGCATTTCGTCGGTATCGAGGCAGGCTCCGTATTCATCAATCACGCACTGCGCCGGCAGTGCGGCGCGCTCTATCAGCCGATGTCCAACAAGGTGCTCGACGACGTGGCGATAGCCGCGCGCGGCCGCTTCGGCGCGGATATGGCAAGCCGCGCCGACAGCGCGCGCATCGTGCTGCGCTGGCTGCGCGACCGCAAGCCCGTCATGCTTGGCGCCGACATGGACTACGGCATGCGCAACTCGACGTTCGTGCCGTTCTTCGGCATACAGACATGCACGCTGACGGCCGTCGGACGGCTCGCCAAGGTCGGACATGCGCAAGTGGTGCCGTTCATCGGCGAAGTGCTGCCGAACTACAAAGGCTACCGGTTGAAGGTATTCAAACCGTGGGACAACTACCCCTCCGGCGACGACGATATCGATGCGCGTCGCATGAATGCCTTCCTCGAAGAGCAGATTCCGCTGATTCCCGAGCAGTATTACTGGGTGCACAAGCGCTTCAAGACGCGTCCGCCGGGCGAACCGGGCGTGTACTGAGCAGATTGCGCCGGAACGCGGAAATAACGCGGTGTCCGGCTCACCTGCCGGCGCGTCACTTACAATAGCGCGATGAAACTGAAATTCACCAAAATGCACGGCGCGGGCAATGACTTCGTCGTGCTCGACGGCTACACCCAACCGGTCGACCTGACGCCGGAACGGGTGCGCGCGCTCGCGGACCGGCATTTCGGCGTCGGCGCCGACCAGTTGCTGCTGGTCGAAAAGCCCACGCTCGACGGCGTCGATTTCCGCTATCGCATCTTCAATTGCGACGGCGGCGAGGTCGAGCATTGCGGCAACGGCGCGCGCTGCTTCGTCAAGTTCGTGCGCGATACCGGTCTGACCGACAAGCGCAGCGTGCGCGTGCAGGTCCAGAACGGCACCATCACGCTGACCATGCAGGACAATGGCGAAGTGCTGGTCGACATGGGCACACCTGTGTTCGAACCGGCGCGTGTGCCGTTCGATGCCAAAGGCCTCGAAGGCCGCAGCGAAGGCGCCGACACGCTCTGGCCGCTCGACGTGAACGGCGTGACGCGATGGATCTCGGTGGTGTCGATGGGCAACCCGCACGCGGTGCAGGTGGTCGACGACGTCGAAGATTTTCCGGTGCTGACCGATGGCCCGCTGATCGAGCGGCATGCGCGTTTCCCGCAGCGAGTGAACGCGGGCTTCATGCAGATCGTCGGCCGTAGCGAAATCAAGCTGCGCGTCTACGAACGCGGCGCCGGTGAAACGCTGGCCTGCGGCACGGGCGCTTGCGCGGCGGTCGCCGCCGGCATTCGCCGCGGGCTGCTGGATGCGCCGGTCCTCGTGCACACGCACGGCGGCAAACTGACGATTTCGTGGGACAGCACGCACGAGGGCGCGCCGCTCCTGATGGCCGGTCCCGCGGCAACTGTTTTCGAAGGCGAAATCGAGCTGGCCGATTAACCGATTAAGCGGCCACACTAACTCATTGACCGATGCGCCGCCCGAAGGCGTCGTCCCGTAGTCCCGTAGTCCTTTAGCCGAAACCATGAACGATCGCGAAGTCTCCGAATATCTGCTCGCCAACCCCGAATTCTTCGCCGAACACGCGGAAATGCTCGCGACGATCCGGCTCGCGAACCCGCACGGCAAAGCTGCAGTGTCGTTGCAGGAACGGCAGATGGAAATGCTGCGTGACAAGAACAAACATCTCGAACGGCGCCTCGCCGAGTTGCTGCGGTACGGCCACGAGAACGACAGCATTGCGTCGAAATTCAATCGCTGGACCATCCGCGTGATGGCCGAACGCGATCCGTATGCACTGCCGCGTACGATCACAACCGGTTTGCGCGACATTTTCGACGTGCCGCAAGCCGCGCTGCGCGTGTGGGATATCGCCGAACCGTACGCGCAGGCCGACTTCGCGCGCCATGTCGGCGAGGAAGTGCGGATCTTCGGAAATAGTCTCACCACACCGTATTGCGGCGCGAACACCGGCTTCGAAGCGGCGCAGTGGTTGGCGCCCGCAGTGTCGGCGGTAGCCGACGACACGTCGTCTTCGTCGGCGGAAAACGCGAGCGAATCCGCGCACGCCACCGAGTCGATCGCGCTGCTCGCGCTGCGCGACCCTGAAGGTAAAGAAGAAGCGCCCACCTTCGGCCTGCTGGTGATGGGCTCAGCCGATCCGCGCCGATTTCACGACGGCATGGCCACCGACTTCCTGACGCAGATCGGCGCGTTGGCGAGCGCGGCGCTGAGCCGCCTGCTGCCGCGCTGAGCCCACGCCGATCCGCCCAAACGCCGCCCATCGTGACCGAAGCCGACCCGATCGCCGTCTATCTGTCGAATCTCGAACACGAGCGGCGGTTGTCGGCGCATACGCTGCGCGGCTACACCCACGAACTCGAAGAACTGAAGCTGCTGGCTAAAGGCCGGCCGCTCGAAAGCCTCACCGCCATCGACATTCGCGGCGCCGTTTCACGCGCGCACGCGGGCGGACTGACCGCGCGCTCGATCAGCCATCGGCTTTCGGTGTGGCGTGCGTTTTATCGCTGGCTCGCGGGCCGCGTCGACTTGCCGGCCAATCCGGTCGCCACGGTGCGCGCGCCGAAACAGGCCAGGACGCTGCCTAAAGCGCTTTCCGTCGACGACGCCACGCGCCTGATGGAAAGCCCGCCCGCCGCCACGCTCGAAGGTTTGCGCGATCACGCGATGCTCGAGCTGTTCTACTCGTCGGGCCTGCGCCTGTCTGAACTGGTCGGTCTCGACGCCCGTTTCGCCGATGCCGACGGCTACCGTTCCGCAGGCTGGCTCAAGCTCGATTCCGCCGAAGTCGAAGTGCTCGGCAAGGGCAACCGGCGCCGCATCGTGCCGGTCGGCAGCAAGGCGCTCGACGCCTTGCGCGCGTGGCTCGCGGTGCGCGACCAGATGGTGAAGCACGATCCGCATCCGCTGTTTCTGTCGGCGCGAGGCAATCGTCTGTCGCCGAACGTGGTGCGCGAACGCGTGAAGCGCGCGGCGCTGGTCGCCGGCATTCCCGCCAACGTGCATCCGCACGTGCTGCGGCATTCGTTCGCCACGCATGTGCTGCAATCGAGCGGCGACCTGCGCGCGGTGCAGGAGCTGCTCGGCCACGTCAGCATTACCGCCACACAGGTCTACACGGCGCTCGATTTCCAGCATCTCGCGCACGTCTACGATCAGGCGCATCCACGCGCGAAAAAACGCGACTGACTCCGCTTTTTGCGGTTTGCAGTATCCACCTTCGCTTCACCTGCCGTGTGCGTCTCGCCATGCGGCCTATTGCTCTGCTGACACCCTGATGAACATCGTTACGCTCAAACCGTCGAAAGAAAAGTCGCTGCTGCGCCGCCATCCGTGGGTCTATGCCAATGCAATCGATCGCGTCGACGGCCATCCCGCCGCCGGCGCCACCGTCCTGGTGCGCGCGCACGACGGCCGCTTCCTCGCGCGCGCCGCCTACAGCCCGCATTCGCAGATCCGCGCCCGCGTTTGGAGCTTCGACGAAACCGAGCCGATCGACCACGCGTTCTTCAAGCGCCGCGTGCAGCGCGCGCTGGCGCATCGTCAAAGAATGGTGCGCGACACCGGCGCCGTGCGGCTGATTTTCGGCGAAGCGGACGGGCTGCCTGGCCTGATCGTCGATCATTACGTCGCCGAGGACGAAGGCCAGCGCAGCCAGCTCGTCTGTCAATTCATGGCGGCGGGCGTCGAAGCATGGAAGGAAGCGATCGTCGCCGCGCTAACCGATGCGACCGGTTGCCCGAACGTCTACGAACGCTCGGATGTGTCGATCCGCCAGAAGGAAGGCCTCGAGCAGATCACCGGCGTGCTGGCGGGCGAAGCGCCGTCCGGGACGCTGATCGCGAGCGAAAACGGCGTGCGTTATCACGTCGACGTGCGCAACGGCCACAAGACCGGCTTCTACGTCGACCAGCGCGACAACCGCTTGCTGGTGCAGCAACTCGCGCAGGACCGCGACGTGTTGAACTGCTTCTGCTACACCGGCGGTTTCTCGCTGGCAGCGCTCAAAGGCGGCGCCAGACGCGTGGTGTCGATCGATTCGTCGGGAGACGCACTGGCGATCGCCCAGCAGAACGTCGCGACCAACGGCTTCGATGCGCAGCGTGCCACGTGGCTCGACGCCGACGCGTTCAAGACCCTGCGCCGCCTTTACGACGACGGCGAACGCTTCGACCTGATCGTGCTCGATCCGCCGAAATTCGCGCCGTCGCGTGAACATGTGGACCGGGCGTCGCGCGCCTACAAGGACATCAACCTGACCGGGCTCAAGCTGCTGCGCCCGGGCGGTCTGCTGTTCACCTATTCGTGTTCCGGCGCGATCGACTCCGAACTGTTCCAGAAGATCGTCTCCAGCGCGGCCGCCGACGCGCGCGTCGATGCGCGGATTCTCAAGCGCCTCGGCGCCGGGGTGGACCATCCGCTGCTCACCGCCTTCCCGGAAGGCGAGTACCTGAAAGGCCTACTGTTGCAAATCGCCTGATCGCCCATAGTTTCAGGCCTATTTCCCGCGCCGGCGGCGCAGGCAAACCAGGGTTCGAACGCCGCCGCCTGCGCCGTCCCGACAGATATGTTTCAATACCGGGCTGGATTGGGCTGCGCGCCGTCGGGCTGCCGCGCCCGGTCCGACGCATTCGATTCTGCAGATTCACGTACATACAGGCGACCAACATGATCCCAGTCACCATCCTGACCGGCTTTCTCGGCAGCGGCAAAACCACCCTGCTCAAGCGCATCCTGAACGAAAAGCACGGCATGAAGATCGCCGTGATCGAAAACGAATTCGGCGAAGAGAACATCGACAACGAAATCCTCGTGCAGGACACGAGCGAACAGATCATCCAGATGAGCAACGGCTGCATCTGCTGCACGATCCGCGGCGACCTTTCGCGCGTGCTCGGCGATCTGGCGGCGAAGAAGCAGTCCGGCGAACTGGATTTCGACCGCGTCGTGATCGAAACCACCGGCCTCGCCAATCCGGGCCCGGTCGCCCAAACGTTCTTCATGGACGACCAGATCGCCAATGAATTCCTGCTCGACGCGATCATCACGCTGGTCGACGCAAAGCACGCGAACCACCAGCTCGACGAGCACGAAGTGGTGCAGCGCCAGGTCGGCTTCGCCGATCGGCTGTTCATCACGAAGGCCGATCTGGTCGACGAAAAGCATGTGGAAGATCTGCGCCACCGTCTGCTGCACATGAATCCGCGGGCGGCGATCAGAATCGTCAATTTCGGCGAAGCGGACATCAAGGAAATTTTCGACCTGCGCGGCTTCAACCTGAATTCGAAGCTCGAGATCGATCCGGACTTCCTCGCCGAAGACGAACACGCGCACAACCATGCTCACGCACACGACGAGCACGGCCATACCCACGACGATCACGAAAACTGCGATCACGACCACGGCCATTGCGATCACGAAGGTCACGATCACGCGAATCATCACCACGCGCACCACGACGACAAGATCAAATCGTTCGTCTTCCGCAGCAACCGTCCGTTCGATCCGAACAAGCTGGAAGACTTCCTCGGCGGCATCCTGCAGATCTACGGCGAGCGTCTGTTGCGTTACAAGGGCGTGCTGTACATGAAGGGCGTCGACCGCAAGGTGGTTTTCCAGGGTGTGCATCAGATGATGGGCAGCGATCTGGCCGCGAAATGGCAGCCGATCGAAAAGAAGACCAACAAGATGGTGTTCATCGGCATCGAATTGCCGCAAGACCTGATCACCGACGGTCTGAACGCCTGTCTGGCGTGAGGCGTGAGGCGTGAGCGGCTACGGCACCTACCGTGCCGCGCCGTTGTGCCGCGTGTGCCTCCAGGCACGTGGGCGCAGCGCCAATCGTCTGCTGAATGCGCCGAAAGTGGCCGAAAGGCCGCTGAAAAGTCGTATGTATGAAAAGCGCGTGAAAACCCTGCTGTATTAAAGCGTGCACGACCATCGCTTTTTAGTCGGGCGCGCGTTATATTTTCGGGATATATCGACCTGCTGCAGCGGGATTTCCACCAGTTGCGGTGCAGGATTGTGATTCAGTTACAATACGTGCCCACTGGAGAATGACAACGAATTGCCCGGTCAGTGCGTATCCCGCGCCGGGCCTGACATGGCGCCGGAAAATCTTGTCCGGAAACACGCCGACAATGCCGGCTGGCACAGCCTGAACGGGCGCGCTGCCGGTAGCACTGCCTCAGGAGCATTTGAGAAATCGGTTTCCAGAGGAGTTCGGCCCCGCATAGGCGTAGCGATGCCCAGCGCGTAGGCGCTCGGCGCTTCGGCGTCACGGCAGTCCACCGTCCGTGTTCGCCCTGCGCTCATCGAGCGTCTTCGAGGCGCCTTTGCGGGCAACACGAAAGTGCGGGCACTATGTAAGAGTTTTGCCTCACATTGAAGAAGCAAGCCAGATGACGACGAAACGACTCTTGACTGAAGCCGAAATCCTGAAGATGAGCGACAAGGATTACATGAATGAGGATCAGCTCGCTTTCTTCAAGAACAAGCTCGAACAGCTGCAGGCGGAGATTCTCCGCAATGCCGGCCAGACGACCGAAAACCTGCGCGAAACGGTAATCGTGCCGGACCCGGCCGATCGCGCGACGATCGAGGAAGAGCATGCGCTCGAACTGCGCACGCGCGACCGCGAGCGCAAGCTGCTGAAAAAGGTGCAGCAATCGCTCGCGCGCATCGATTCGGGCGATTATGGCTGGTGCGAAGAAACCGGCGAGCCGATCGGCATTCCGCGTCTGCTCGCACGGCCCACGGCCACCCTGTCGCTCGAAGCGCAGGAACGCCGCGAACTGCGCCAGAAGCTGTTCGGCGACTGAACGCCTGCGGCGCGGCTTCGGCTCCGCGCCCTGTTACGCTGCTTCGTCGAGAGGCGCACGGTAATCTGTGCGCCTTTTTTCTTTTGCAGGGCACTTTTTAGCGTTCGCCAGGAACGCGCCCCCGATCGTCAGCTGGCGGCGGTTCTACGCCGCGCCGGTGCTGCCACCCGGCTCCTCACCCTCTCCCGTGCGCCGTCCTGGTCACGGGTTTTTTGTCTTATGCCATTTGCCGGCTCTTGATATGACCGCGCACGCCCTAAAATAAACCGAACATGCGCTGCACGAGCGCGCGCCGGCCAGTCGATCGTCGGGTTGACCGGTTCAGCGTCGCGCGCCGTCCGCTTCCCGGATTCATGCGGTAGCGCTGCGCTGCCGCGTCCTACCCGTTTTGCAAAGAGGAACGCATATGGAGCAATTTCACGGCACGACGATCGTCTCCGTGCGCCGCGGCGACAAGGTCGCGCTCGGCGGCGACGGCCAGGTCACACTGGGCAACATCGTCATGAAGGGTGGCGCGAAGAAAGTCCGGCGCATCTATAACGGCAAGGTGCTGGTCGGCTTCGCCGGCGGCACGGCCGACGCCTTCTCGCTGCTCGACCGCTTCGAAGCGAAGCTGGAAAAACATCAGGGCAATCTGACGCGCGCGGCCGTCGAACTCGCGAAAGACTGGCGCACCGACCGCATGCTGCGCCGCCTCGAAGCGATGCTGATCGCCGCCGACGCGACCAGTACCCTAGTCATCACCGGTAACGGCGACGTACTCGACCCGGAAGGCGGTATCTGTGCAATCGGTTCGGGCGGCGCCTACGCGCAAGCCGCTGCGAAAGCGCTCGCCGACAACACCGAGTTGTCGCCGCGCGAAATCGTGGAGAAGTCGCTGGAGATTGCCGGCGACATGTGCATCTATACGAACCATAACCGCGTCATCGAGACGATCGAGTAAGGACCCACGATGAGCACCATGACCCCTGCCGAGATCGTCTCGGAACTCGACAAGCACATCATCGGCCAAGGCCGCGCGAAAAAAGCGGTGGCAGTGGCATTGCGCAACCGCTGGCGCCGTCAACAGGTCGAAGAACCGCTGCGTCAGGAAATCACGCCGAAGAACATTCTGATGATCGGACCGACCGGCGTCGGCAAAACCGAAATCGCGCGGCGCCTGGCGAAACTGGCCGACGCGCCATTCATCAAGATCGAAGCCACCAAGTTCACCGAAGTTGGCTACGTAGGCCGCGACGTCGACAGCATCGTGCGCGATCTGATGGAGATCTCGATCAAGCAGACGCGCGAAACGGAAATGCGCAAAGTGCGCAACAAGGCCGAAGATCAGGCGGAAGACCGCATCCTCGACATCCTGCTGCCCACCGCGCGCCCGGTCGGTTTCGGCGCGAGCTCAAGCGCCGCGGACACCGTGGATGAAAGCAGCCCGACGCGTCAGACCTTCCGCAAGCGTCTGCGCGAAGGCCTGCTCGACGACAAGGAAATCGAACTCGACGTCGAGCAGCCGCAAGTCGGCATGGACATCATGGGGCCGCCGGGCATGGAAGACATGACCGAGCAGATCCGCTCGATGTTCGCGAACATCGGCGGCGGCAAGAAAACGCGCCGCAAGATGAAGGTGAAGGAAGCGCTGAAAGTCCTCACCGACGAAGAAGCCGGCAAGATGCTCAACGACGAAGAGGTGAAAACCAGGGCGGTGCAGAACGTCGAGCAGAACGGCATCGTGTTCCTCGACGAAATCGACAAGATTGCCTCGCGTAACGAAACGGGCGGCGGCGAAGTGTCACGCCAGGGCGTGCAGCGCGATCTGTTGCCGCTCGTCGAAGGCACCACGATCAACACCAAGTACGGCATGGTGAAGACCGATCACATCCTGTTCATCGCAAGCGGTGCGTTTCATCTGGCGAGGCCGAGCGATCTGATTCCGGAACTGCAAGGCCGTTTCCCGATTCGGGTCGAACTGGATTCGCTGTCGGTAGGCGATTTCGAGTCGATCCTGGTCGCCACCGATGCGAGCCTCGTCAAGCAATACCAGGCACTGCTCGAAACCGAAGACGTGCACCTCGAATTCGCCGACGACGGCATTCGCCGCCTCGCCGAGATTGCGTACTCGGTGAACGAGAAAACCGAGAATATCGGCGCGCGCCGCCTGTACACGGTGATCGAAAAGCTGCTCGAAGAAGTCTCGTTCTCGGCCGGCAATCATTCGGGCACGACGGTGAAAATCGATGCGTCGTATGTCGACCGCGCGCTGAATGAAGTGGCTGAAGACGAAGACCTCTCGCGCTACGTGCTGTGAAGTCGCATCTGCCGCCGCGTATGCCGCATCAAAGCCGTACGCCTCCCCGGATCCACATCATGTGCGAGGCGTAAAAAACGGGCTGCTTTGTGAAAGGCAGCCCGTTTTGCTTTCTGGCCTGCGAACGAAAGGCCCGGCCGCTTACTGCTTGACCGGCCGCTTGGCCAACTTGCGCTGCAGCGTTCGACGATGCATGTTTAGTGCGCGCGCGGTGGCCGAGATATTACCGCCGTGCTCAGCGAGCACGCGTTGAATATGCTCCCACTCGAGACGCGCGACCGACAACGGCGTGGGATGCTCGATCGCCTCTTCGGCTTGCAGCGCGCTCGCTTCGCTTTGCAGCGCCGACAAAATCGTTTCGACGTTGGCCGGCTTCGCCAGATAGTTATCGGCGCCGTCTTTCACCGCTTGCACCGCGGTCGCAATGCTCGCGTACCCGGTCAGCACCAGCATCCGCGCGTCCGGCTGCAGGTCGCGCAGCGGCGCGACGAGCGTGAGGCCCGAGTCGTTGCCGAGATGCAGGTCCACCGTGATCTGGCTGAACTTCTGCTGGTTCGCGAGCTTGATCGCCTCGTCCGCGTTGTGCGCTTCGGCCACCGTGTAGCCGCGCCGCGTCAGACCGCGGGCGAGGATACCGGAGAACACCTCATCGTCGTCGATCACCAGAAAATTCATCTCGCTCATGCCTGTTTCTCCGTGTTGGATGGCGCGGCGCCGCGACGGCCCGTGCCGGATAATTTGCGCGCCGCGAGCGGTAGCCGCAGCACTGCGCGTGTACCACGTGGCTTGATCTCACTGACGTCGGTCAATTCGATCGAACCGCCTAGGCGCGCCGCCGCTGAAAACGCCAGATAAAGACCCACGCCGTGCCCGCCCTGCGTACTATCGACCGGCACCGTGCCGAGTGAACCACGCAACGCCAGCGGAATACCAGGGCCCGCGTCGCATACTTCGAATTCGATCCGGTCGCCTTGCTTCGCGAGCGTGCATGCCAGCGTCACATGATCGCGGCTCGCACGCGCTGCGTTGTCCAGCAGGATCGTGAGAATCTGACTGACGGCAACCGCGTCGTCAAGACTCACCTCCGCGGGCGGCACGCCGAACCGCTCGAATTTCACGTGCGGATGGCGCAAGCGCCATTGCTCGCCGAACGACTCGAGCCACTCGGCGACCGGTTGCCGGTTGCTCGACGTCGAGGCGCGGCTGCGCAACCGCGCAAGCGCCGAGGTGCACAACGTCATTTGCTGTTCGAGCAGTTCGAGGTCGGCCGTATAGGGCGCGAGGCCCTGATCTGTGCGCGCGGCGTCGCGCAATTCTTCGGTCAGCATCGCGATGGTAGACAGCGGCGTGCCGATTTCGTGCGCGACGGTGGCGGCCTGCACGCCGAGTGCGACGGCGCGCTCGTCTTGCAGCAAGCGCTGCTGGGCTTCGCCAAGCGCTGCGTCACGTAGCCGCAGAGCCCGCGACATACGCGCCACGAACCATGCAATCAACCCCACGCTGACCATGAAGTTCACCCACATGCCCGCGCGATAGTAATCGAACAGGTTGGCGGGGTTATCGAGATTAAGCGGCACCGAATCGAAACCAAGCACGGCGTAGCAGGCCACCGCGAAGGCAGCAAGCCACGCCATCAGACGCCACGGCAACACGGCCGCGGCAATCGCGAGAGACGGCAGATACAGCGAGACAAAGGGATTGGTCGTGCCGCCGGACAGAAACAGCAGCGCCGACAACGCGCCCAGATCGACCCAGATCTGGCCGAACAATTCGAGGTTGGACTCGGGCCGCTGCTGCAAGACGCGCCACCAGGTGAGACCGTTGAAGATCACTTCGAGCGAGATCACGAGCAACATCGCGGGCAACGGCAGATGCACGCCGATGAAGATCTGCACGAACGCGATCGTCATCAGTTGGCCGATGATGGCGAGGCTGCGCAGCCAGAACAGATGACTGAGATTGACTCGGCCGGTGGTGGTAATACGATGCATCACGTCAGTTTACCTGTTCGGAATTGTCGGACTCGTCTGACTGACCTCGCGACGTCGCGCCGGTAACATGGCTTTTCTGCGATAGCGCCGCACGGGCCATCGCCCACCATCGGTTCGCCAGCCGTCCGGACATACTCATGCCGTCTCCATCCTCAGATTCCGAGCAGCACGTCTCGTCAGCTTTCCTGAATTTTCTGCGGCATGCTGCCGCAGCTCGACAAAACGGCACGGCACAAGCAGAGACCAACTTGCTCGATGCCGCCGCACAACTGCATCCACTCGACGACGAATCGCTCGATTCGCTGACCACAGCTTCGCTTGCGCAGCACCGTCACGACGACGCCATCGCGCTCGCCGCCATTATTGCCCAACTAGACCCCAACCGCGCTGTCGCGCACTTTCGCCTGGGCTACACGCTGCAAATGGCGAACCGGCATGACGAAGCGATTGCACCGTATCGTCGCGCACTCGCGCTCGATCCGCGGCTGCCGCAGTTGCGCAACAATCTCGCTGGCGCGCTGATGCTCACCGGCGGCGACCTGAGCGAACAGCTCGCGCTACTGGAAAGCGCAGTGCAAGACGAACCCGGCGAAGGCGAAGCATGGACCAATCTCGCGCAGGCAAGCCGCGCCGGTTTTAATCTGCCGCGCGCGCTTGAGGCCGGCGCAATAGCCGTGCAATGCACGCCGTATAGCCCGCTGGCGCATAACAACTATGCGCTGGCACTGCGTGAAGCGCAACGCTGGGACGACGCGGAGCAAGCCGAAAGGATCGCCTGCGCACTTGCGCCCACAGACGCGATCCTGCGCTTCAATCTCAGCACGTTGCTGCTGATGCGCGGCAATTACGCACACGGCTGGCCGGCCCACGAAGCGCGCTGGGACGGTTCTTTGGAACTGGGCGGCGACCGCCCACAGATGCCGGCGCCGACCTGGCAAGGCGAGCCTCTCGCCGGCAAAACGCTGTTGGTGTGGGGCGAGCAGGGCATGGGCGACGTACTGCAGTTCAGCCGCTATATTCCGTTGCTGGCGGAGCGCGTTCATCGCGAAGACGGCCGCCTGATCTGGAATTCGTTTCCCCAGATGGGCGCGCTGCTGGTGCGCAGCCTGGGCGTTCACGTGGACGACTACACGGCAGGCGGCGGCGTCGAATCCCTGCCGCCGTTCGACTATGAGATTCCGCTGCTCAGTCTGCCATCCATATTCGACACGCGGGAACAGACGATCCCCGCTGCGATTCCGTATTTACACGCCGACCCCGCCGCCCGCGAGTCATGGCGCACGCGCCTGGCCAGCGAACCCGGGCTCAAGGTGGGACTGACATGGACCGGCAGCGCCGGCCATCAGCGCAATCCGTTTCGGCGGCTTGGCTGGGAACGCTACGCGGCGTATTTCGGTGGCGCGAAAGACGTTGGCTTCTATTCGCTGCAGCCGGGCGCGGCCGCGGACGTCGCGGCGGCGCAAGCAGCCGGCTTGCCGATGATCGACTTCACCGCCGGGTTCACCGACTTCGACGACACCGCCGCGTTTGTCAGCGCGCTCGATCTCGTGATCACGGTTTGCACGTCCGTGGCGCATCTGAGCGGCGCGCTCGGCCAGCGCACGTGGGTCCTGCTCGACGTCAATCCGCACTGGGTTTGGCTGCTCGACCGGTGTGACAGCCCGTGGTATCCGGGCGCGACGCTATACCGGCAGCAACAGTTCGGGCAATGGGATCGGGCACTCGAAGCCGTTACACGCGATCTGAGCACGCTAGCGGCGCGGCACCGCGCGGCGTAGCTCGCCACAGCGTCGCCACAGCGCGCCGGTTTCAAGCCGGATCGATGCCAGGCCAGGCTTGCGCGGCTCGTGCGATCTCCCCGGCGAGACATTCGGGGCACAGGCAGCGGCCCCCCGGATCCAACCTGTCGGCCGGCAATGCCGGCATGGCGCGGCACCAACACTCGAACGGCTCCCCATGCATGGCGCAGTCGAACGCGTTGCCGCAACGCGGACAACGCGCGCTGCTTTGGGAGCGGGTAGCGGACGGTTTCATGACGGGCAGGATGGTCTCGCTAAAGCATCGGTCAGGAAATGATGCCACGAGTGGCGCGGCTCCGTTAGTCGGCCGTTCGGCCTATTCCCGGCCTGCCGTAACCGGCTGTACGCTGGTTCGTCGGCCACCTGTTTGAGCCGTCGATTGCGCAGTGCGCCAGGTACGTGCCGCCCGCCGCCAGCACCGGCGTCGAAAACCCTGTTGCAGCGCGCCAGTCCTGTACAATTCGCCCTGTTTCAACTGTCCCGTGCCTGAGCCTGCCGCCATGTCCGAGCTTCCCGACCTTTCGCAGATCGCGCCCACCCTCAAGGCTGAAATCCTCGCCGAGGCGCTGCCCTATATTCGCCAATATCACGGCAAGACCGTGGTGATCAAATACGGCGGGAACGCTATGACCGAAGAGCGCCTGAAGCAAGGCTTCGCGCGCGACGTGATTCTGCTGAAACTGGTCGGTATCAATCCGGTGATCGTGCACGGCGGCGGTCCGCAAATCGACCAGGCGCTGAAGAAAATCGGCAAGCAGGGCACGTTCATCCAGGGCATGCGCGTCACCGACGAAGAGACGATGGAAGTCGTCGAATGGGTGCTCGGCGGCGAAGTGCAGCAGGATATCGTCACGCTGATCAACCATTTCGGCGGCCACGCCGTCGGTCTGACCGGCAAGGACGGCGGCCTGATCCACGCGCGCAAGATGCTGATGCCGGATCGAGACAATCCCGGCCAGTATGTCGATATCGGCCAGGTCGGCGAAGTCGAGGCGATCAATCCGGCGGTCGTGAAGGCGCTGCAGGACGACGCGTTCATTCCGGTGATCTCGCCGATCGGTTTCGGCGAAGACGGCCTGTCGTACAACATCAACGCGGATCTGGTCGCGGGCAAGCTGGCGGTCGTGCTGAACGCCGAAAAGCTCGTGATGATGACCAACATCCCCGGCGTGATGGACAAGGAAGGCAATCTGCTGACCGATCTGTCGGCGCGTGAGATCGACGGCCTGTTCGACGATGGCACGATCTCCGGCGGCATGCTGCCGAAAATCTCGTCGGCGCTCGACGCGGCGAAGAGCGGCGTGCGTTCGGTGCACATCATCGACGGCCGGATCGAGCACTCGGTTCTGCTGGAAATTCTCACCGAACAGCCGTTCGGCACGATGATCCGCTCGCATTGATCTTCGCCTCGAGCACGGCATGCACGGCGCGCCCAACCTGTGCGCCGTGCATGCCCGTTGTACTGCCCGGTTCGCAGCCTGGTTCACAACTCACCTCACACCGCGCCGCCCGATCGCGCGAAAATAAACTTCCCGTTGCTCCCCTCGCTCGCGTCGCAAGCCGCCCGCGTTCATTGCACGGCGCGGCAGCTCGCCGCTAGCCGGCTCTACTCATCATGCGCACCCCCACCTCCCAGCGCCGTCGTCCGCACATCGCAGGTGGCAGTCCGGTCTGGCTGTTCGATCTCGACAACACGCTGCACCACGCTTCGCACGCGATCTTTCCGGCGATCAATCAGGCGATGACGCAGTACATCATCGACGCGCTGCAAGTCGAAATCGATGAAGCCAACCGCCTGCGCACCGGTTACACGCAGCGCTACGGCGCGACCTTGCTCGGGCTCGCGCGGCATCATCCGCTCGATCCGCACGATTTCCTGAAGGTCGTGCACACGTTTGCCGATCTGGGTTCGATGATCCGCCACGAACGCGGCATCGCGCGCCTCGTCGCGGCGCTGCCGGGCCGCAAGATCGTGCTGACCAACGCCCCGGAAACCTATGCGCGCGCCGTGTTGGCTGAACTAGGCATCGAGCGGCTGTTCGAGCAGGTCATCGCGATCGAGCATATGCGCGACCGTCGCGGCTGGCGTGCCAAACCCGACCACGCGATGCTGCGCAAAGCGATGCGCGACGCGCACGTGTCGATGAGCGATGTGATCCTCGTCGAAGACACGCGCTCGCATCTGAAGAACTATCGGCGGCTCGGCATCCGCACCGTGTGGATCACCGGTCACCTGCCGCGCAAACCGCATGCGGACGGCATGCCGACGCGTCTGCCGGGCACCGGCCGGCCGCACTATGTCGATCAGTGCATTCGTTCGTTAAAATCGTTACGACTGGGCACCCGCTCGGTGCGACTGAAGGGACGACAGACATGCAGCCGATCGACAAGCCTGACGAAGCCGTAGCCGAACACGAGTCCGAACCCGCGGCGAGCCCACGTGCGCCGCGCCTGAAGCCGGGCGAACGCCGGGTGCACATCCTCCAGACGCTCGCCGCGATGCTGGAGGCGCCGAAGAACGAAAAGATCACCACTGCGGCGCTCGCCGCCCGCCTCGGCGTTTCGGAAGCCGCGCTGTACCGCCATTTCGCCAGCAAGGCGCAAATGTTCGAAGGGCTGATCGAGTTCATCGAGCAAACCATCTTCGGCCTGATCAACCAGATCGCCGACAAGGAAAGCAACGGCGTACTGCAGGCGCGTTCGATCGCCTTGATGCTGCTCAATTTCCCCGCGAAGAACCCCGGCATGACGCGCGTTTTGACCTGCGAGGCGCTGGTCGGCGAGCATGAACGGTTGACCGAACGCGTCAATCAGATGCTGGAGCGGGTCGAAGCTTCGTTGAAGCAATGTCTGCGGCTCGCTCAAATGGATGCAAACGCGAGCGAAACCGCAAGCGCGGGCGGCACGCAAGCCGCCGTGCCGCTGCCCGCCGGCTACGATCCCGCGATCCGCGCGAGCCTGCTGCTCAGCTACATCATCGGCCGCTGGCACCGGTACGTGCGCAGCGGCTTTGCACGGGCGCCCGCTGAACATGCCGACGCCCAGTTGCTGCTGATTCTTCAGTAGTCCGCGCGGCATGCGCGGACTCATGCGAGCGCCCACGACGTTGCCACATGAGAATTTCCGCTATACTTTCCGCCTGATTGCAGCACCTGATTGCAGCGCCCGAAAGCACCGGGCGCCGCAATCCAGAACACCCTGAACATCTCACGCGCCGATTTGCTGACTCGATTGCGGGCGCGCGAACCACCGGGAACGTTTCCCGGGGTTCACTACAAATGCGGCTAAAGAGGTCGTCAGCCGCGCACACAGTCTTTCCCCCGTGCCTCGCCGACGCCATCTAGCCGCCCTGTTTTGTTAAATGGCGGAATGAATGGAATCGATCGGTATCGTCGCTCCCCAAAAAATGCATTTCACTGAGCCGCTGCGCTTGCAGAACGGCAGCTCGCTGGCCGGTTACGACCTGATGGTCGAAACCTACGGCACGCTCAATGCCGCGCGCAGCAATGCGGTGCTGGTGTGCCACGCGCTCAATGCCTCGCACCATGTCGCGGGCGTGTACGCCGACAATCCGAAGGACATCGGCTGGTGGGACAACATGGTCGGCCCGGGCAAACCGCTCGACACCGACAGGTTCTTCGTGATCGGCGTGAACAACCTGGGCTCGTGCTTCGGCTCGACCGGCCCGATGAGCATCGATCCGGCCACCGGAAACCCCTACGGCGCGACGTTTCCCGTGGTGACGGTGGAAGACTGGGTCAACGCCCAGGCGCGCGTCGCCGATGAATTCGGCATCGTGCGCTTTGCCGCGGTAATGGGCGGCAGCCTCGGCGGCATGCAGGCGCTGGCGTGGAGCATGATGTATCCGGAACGCGTCGGCCATTGCATCGTGGTCGCGTCCACGCCGAAACTGTCCGCGCAGAACATCGCGTTCAACGAGGTGGCGCGCTCGGCGATCCTGTCGGACCCGGACTTCCACGGCGGCAACTACTACGCGCACAACGTCAAGCCGAAGCGCGGCTTGCGCGTCGCGCGGATGATCGGCCACATCACCTATCTGTCCGACGACGACATGGCCGAGAAATTCGGCCGATCGCTGCGCCGCGCGGAAGGCGCGGTGGATGCGTACAACTTCAACTTCGACGTCGAGTTCGAGGTGGAGTCGTATCTGCGCTACCAGGGCGACAAGTTCGCCGACTACTTCGACGCGAACACCTATCTGCTGATCACCCGCGCGCTCGACTATTTCGATCCGGCCAAAGCCTTCGACGGCGATCTGACCGCCGCCGTCGCGCACACCACGGCGAAATACCTGATCGCCAGCTTCTCGACCGACTGGCGTTTCGCGCCGGCCCGCTCGCGCGAACTGGTGA
The DNA here is from genome assembly GCF_046535245.1 of Paraburkholderia sp. SIMBA_030. Taxonomy (NCBI): domain Bacteria; kingdom Pseudomonadati; phylum Pseudomonadota; class Betaproteobacteria; order Burkholderiales; family Burkholderiaceae; genus Paraburkholderia; species Paraburkholderia sp. SIMBA_030. Next base: position 207,939 of record NZ_JAWRXB010000003.1, on the reverse strand, counting down.
AGGCGCTGCTCGACCACAAGCGCACGGTGACTTACGCGGAAATCGACGCGCCGCACGGCCACGACGCCTTCCTGCTCGACGACGCGCGCTATCACAACCTGATGCGCGCCTATTACGAACGTATTGCGAACGAGGTGAACGCATGAACCAGCGAGCACTCGATTATCTGGCGCTGCGCCCGGATTTCCGCGCGATCGCCCGCTGGGTCGAACCGCGCGCGACCGTGCTCGATCTCGGCTGCGGCGACGGTTCGCTGCTGTCGCTGCTGACCGAAGAACTGGACGTGCAGGGCTACGGCATCGAAATCAACGACGCCGGCGTGCTGGCATCGACGCAAAACGGCGTCAACGTGATCCAGCAGAATCTGGAAGACGGCCTGCGTCTGTTCGAAGACGGCAGCTTCGACTTCGCGATTCTGTCGCAAACGCTGCAAACCATCCATCAGACCGCCGCGATCCTGCGCGAGACGGTGCGGGTCGGCAAGGAATGCATCGTGTCGTTTCCGAACTTCGGCTACTGGGCGCACCGGCTTTCGGTGCTGCAAGGCCGCATGCCGGTGTCGAAGTCGCTGCCTTTTCAATGGCACAACACGCCGAACGTGCGGGTACTGACCATCAAGGATTTCGAGGCGCTCGCGCCCGAGGTCGGCATCGAAATTCTCGACCGCGTGGTACTGCACGACGGCCAGGTGGTGCGGTGGGGCGTGAACTGGCGTGGTAGTCTTGCGGTCTATCGCGTCAAGAAAAGCTAACGCAAGTTATCCACATGTCGAACCCGCCGCACGAGGCGCCTGCACTTACCGCTCACGTAGAACATCCCGGCTGGCGCGCGTTCCTGAATGCGCGCATGCTGATCTGCGTCTTTCTCGGCTTTACGTCGGGACTGCCGCTGTTCACGCTCGTGTATCTGGTGCAGGCGTGGCTACGCTCCGAAGGCGTCAATCTGAAGGAAATCGGCCTGTTTGCGCTGATCCAGTTTCCGTACACCTGGAAATTCGTCTGGGCGCCGCTGATGGACCGCTACGTGCCGCGTTTTCCGGGCTGGCGTCCGGGAAGACGGCGCGGCTGGATGCTGGTCACGCAGATTCTGGTTGCCGGCGCGATCGCGGCGCTCGGTTTTGTCTCGCCGCGCGATTCGATCTGGACGGTCGCGGCGCTCACGGCGCTGGTCGCGTTCTTCGGCGCGAGTCAGGACATCTCGATCGATGCTTACCGGCGTGAGCTGCTGAGCGACACGCAGCAAGGTCTCGGCAATGCGGTGCACGTGAACGCGTACAAGATCGCCGCGCTGGTGCCGGGTTCGTTGGCGCTGATTCTGTCCGATCATTTGCCCTGGGCCATCGTGTTCATCGTCACCGGCGCGTTCATGCTGCCCGGCATGATCATGACGCTGGTGGTGCGCGAACCCGAGGTGCACGGCACGCCACCCAAGAATCTGCGCGAAGCGATCGTGCAGCCGTTCAGCGAATTCATTCAACGCGACGGCTGGCGCGGCGCGCTGTTCGTGCTCGGCTTCATCTTCCTGTACAAGCTCGGCGACACTATGGCGACCACGCTGTCGACCTCGTTCTTTCTCGACATCGGCTTTTCACGCACGCAGATCGGCGTGATCGCGAAGACCACCGCGTTTGGCGCGAGTCTTGCCGGCGGGATTGTCGGCGGGATCTGGCTGATGAAGATCGGCATCGGCCGGGGGCTGTGGATTTTCGGCATCCTGCAGATGGTGTCCACGCTCGGTTTCGCGTGGCTCGCACATCTCGGGCCGGCTTCGCCCGGTCTTACCGCGATCTATGACATCGCCGTCTGGCTGAGCCAGGGCACGACGAAGCTGCTCGCGCTGGTCGGCGTCGACTGGGCCGTGCAGCTCGATCCGCGATCGGTCGCGCTCGCACTCGTCTACGGCCTCGAAACCTTCGCGACCGGCCTGACCATGGCGGCCTTCACCGCCTACATCGCCAGCACCACCGATCCGCGCTACACGGCCACGCAGTTCGCGCTGTTCACGAGTCTGGCGTCCGTGCCTCGCACACTGGCATCGGCGGCAAGCGGCTACGTGGTCGCCAGGATCGGCTGGTTCGACTACTTCATCGTGTGTACCGCGCTGGCGCTGCCCGGCATGCTGCTTCTGCTGCGGATCGCGCCTTGGAGAAGCCAGTCGTGACGGTGCTCCCGCCAAAGCGTGCGATGCGCGCGGATGCCTTTTCGGCTCAGCCCTTCAAGGCCAGCCGCGCCGCATTGCATGCGGCATTGGCGCTCGGCTATGCGGGCGTCACGCTAGCTGCGCCGCCAAGCGCACACGCGACAGCCATGCCTGCGGTCGCCACCAGCGCACCGGCACCGGCTACGGCACCAGCGGCACCGGCCGCGCCGCCGGCAAAATCGGCGCAGAGTGCAGCGAGCCCTGAGAATGCGACACCGGCGGCACCCAGCGCGAATAGCGCCGCAACCGCCGGCAGCGCAGCTGCCGCCGCTACGCCGCCCGCGCCGTCGCCCACGCCGCAACCACCGGTAACGGCCAAGACGCCCGCGCCTACCGCGACACCGCCCGCAGCTGCAAAAGCGCCCGCGGCCACCTCGACGCCAGCAGCGGCTTCAAGTCCTGCCGCGTCCGCGTCGTACGGTCCGAACGCGCAACTGCGCTACGGCGGCTACGTGGTATTCCGCAACCTGATTCCATCGCCGATGCTCGAGGCGCAAGCCGCCGACGAGTTCGACCAGATCGCCCGCGGCGCGGATCACGCGAACCGCCTGTACGGCGAGACCGATGCACACGTCACGCGCGTGCGTTCGATCACGGACAAACTGATCCCCTACTCGCTGAAATGGAACGAGCGGGCGAAAGGCTGGAAGTGGGATGTGGCGGTGGTGCGCTCGCCCGATATCCGCATGTACTGTCTGCCGGGCGGCAAGATCGTCGTGTATAGCGGCCTGCTCGACCGCGTGCATCTGAACGACAACGAACTCGGCATGCTGATCGGCCATGAGATCGCGCACGCATTGCGCGAGCATGCGCGCGAACGGCTCGGCGAGCAACAGGCGGAGCAACTGGGTTCGTCGGGCGCGATTCCGCAGATATTCGGGCTCGCCGATCTGGGCGCGGCGCCGCTCGGCATCGGTTCGCAGTTGCTGGAAATGAAGTACGAAAACACCGACGAAACCGAAGCCGACGTGATCGGCAGCGATATCGCGTCGCGCGCCGGCTTCGATCCGCGCGCGGCGGTCACGCTGTGGGACAAGCTGGCAACAGCAACCCACAGCAATCGCGAGCAAGGGTTCATCTACGTGCATCCGTACACGCAAGCGCGCCGCCAGGACATCATCAAGCGCTTGCCGGATATGCTGCCGCTCTATGCAAAGGCGGTCGGCAAAAGCGTGGATGCGCTGCCGGACTATGCCCGCATGGGCCGTCCGCGCCGCAAGCTGACCCGCGATTGAGTGTCGCGAGCCGCGCGATTGTGATGCGCTCGCGGCCCTTGCGGTTCGCTTGCGGCTCAGCCGGCTCCCATGTTGTGATTACTTCTTGAGCTTGTGGTCGTAGTCGACGGTCAGCGGCGCGTGGTCGCTGAATTTGATGTCGCGGAACACGTCGGTGCGCTTCGCCTTGCCTGCGATGCCCTGCGTCGCGATCTGATAATCGATCCGCCACCCGACGTTCTTCGCGTACGCCTGACCGCGATTGCTCCACCACGTATATTGCTCCGGGCGCTGATCGAGCGTGCGGAACACGTCGACATAACCGACTTCGTCGAACAGTCTGGTCAGCCACGCGCGTTCTTCCGGCAGGCAACCTGAGTTCTTCTGGTTGCCCTTCCAGTTCTTGATGTCGATCTCTTTGTGGACGATGTTGACGTCGCCGCACACGATCACTTCGCGCTCTTTAGCCAGCTCCGCGAGATGCGGCATGAACACGTCCATGAAGCGGTACTTGGCCTGCTGACGTTCTTCGCCGCTCGAACCCGACGGCACATACACCGACACGATCGACAGCTTGCCGAACCGCAGTTCGACATAGCGCCCTTCGGGGTCGAATTCCTCGCTGCCGAAACCGATCATGACTTCGTCCGGCTCATGACGCGTGTAGACGCCCGCGCCGCTATAGCCCTTCTTCACCGCATGCTGAAAATAGCCGGTGAAATCGTGCGGCGCCATGAATTCGGGCGTCATATCGTCTTGCGAGCATTTGATTTCCTGCACGCACAGCACGTCGGCTTTCTGTTCGCCGAACCATTCGAAAAAACCCTTCTTCGCCGCTGAGCGGATGCCGTTCAGGTTCGCGGTAATCACACGCAACATGTCGTTCCTCGTATGTTCAATTCGTTCAATTCGTTCGATTCACTTTGAGGCCGAAGGACGGATCACTCGACCCTGACGCCCTTCAGTGATTCTTTGGGAGGCGGATATTCGAGCTTCAACCCTTCGAACGTGCGCAACAGCAACTCGGCGACCATCACGTTACGATGCGTCTTCGAATCGGCCGGAATCACATACCACGGCGCGTAGTCCGTCGACGTGGCGGCTAATGCATCGCGATACACCGTCTGATATTGGTCCCACTGCTTGCGCGCGTCGAGATCGGACACATCGAATTTCCAGTGCTTGCTCGGATCGTCGATCCGCGCTTGCAGACGCGCACGCTGCTCGTCTTTCGAAATGTGCAGCATGCACTTGACGATGGTCGTGCCGTTGTATGCCAGCATCTCTTCGAACTGCCGAATGTGGCAGCTGCGTTGCTCGAATGCTTCGGCGCTCAGGTTGCCGAGCACGGTGGGCACCAGCAGATCCTCGTAGTGACTACGATTGAAGATCGTCAGCTCGCCGGCAGCCGGCGCTTGTGCATGCACGCGCCACAAGAAGTCATGCGCCAACTCGACAGGCGTCGGCGCCTTGAACGGCACGATGCGCAAACCGAGCGGATCGACTTCATGAAACACCGCGCGGATCGTGCCATCCTTGCCGCTCGTGTCCATGCCTTGCAAAACCAGCAACACGCGACGCTTTTGCTGCGCGTGCAAGCGCTCCTGCAACACGTCGAGCTTAGCTCCAATCCCCGCCAATCGTGCGCGGTCGCTTTCTTTCGAACCGGTTGAAAACGGCTTGGCGGCCGGGTCGAAATCGGCCAGCGAGAATTTGCCGTTCTTTTTGCCGGCATCGAAATACGGCACGCGGAAATCGTCGAGTTCGGGTTGCTTCGCCATTCACACACTCCGTGATCTGCGTTTAAACGGGCCCGCAAAATGAAACGGGCCGTTGCCCCACTTTCGTTTCCGGCAACAGCCCGCGATGGCTAAAGCTCGCGCCTCAGCCGTGCTTCTTCAACTGAGCTTCAACTCAGGACAGCTTCTTCTTCAGCAGTTCGTTGACCTGCGCCGGATTGGCCTTGCCCTTGGTCGCCTTCATCGCCTGGCCGATCAGCGCGTTGAACGCCTTTTCCTTGCCGGCGCGGAATTCCTCGACCGACTTCTGGTTCGCGGCAAGTACTTCGTCGATGATCGCTTCCAGCGCGCCGGTGTCCGAAATCTGCTTCAAACCCTTCGCTCCGATGATGCGATCGGCGGCGGCTTCGTCCGTGGCCTTCTCTTCCCAGATAGCGAGGAAAATTTCCCTGGCGATCTTGTTCGAGATCGTGCCGTCGGCGATACGTTGCAGCAACAGCGCGAGTTGTGCCGACGAAACCGGACTCCCGGCGATGTCCAGGCCTTCGCGATTCAGTTGCGACGACACTTCGCCCATCAGCCAGTTTGCAGCGACCTTCGCTTGCGCCGGGCCGACCTTGACGACAACCGCTTCGTAGTAAGCAGCCATTGCCTTGCTCGACGTCAGCACGTTGGCGTCGTACGGCGTCAGGCCGTATTGCGACACGAACCGTTGCTGAATCGCTTCCGGCAGTTCCGGCATCTCGCCCTTCACGCGCTCGACCCACGCCGCGTCGATCACGAGCGGCATCAGATCGGGATCGGGGAAATAGCGGTAATCGTGCGCGTCTTCCTTGCTGCGCATCGAGCGCGTTTCGCGCTTGTCCGGATCGTACAGACGCGTTTCCTGCACCACCGTGCCACCGTCCTCGATCAATTCGATCTGACGGCGCACTTCATACTGGATCGCTTCTTCGAGGAAGCGGAACGAGTTCAGGTTCTTGATCTCGGCGCGCGTGCCGAATTCCGCCTGACCGACCGGCCGCACCGACACGTTCGCGTCGCAACGGAACGAGCCTTCCTGCATGTTGCCGTCACAAATGCCGAGCCACGTCACCAGCGTATGCAGTGTCTTGGCATACGCAACTGCTTCAGCCGCGCTGCGCATTTCCGGCTCGGTGACGATTTCGAGCAGCGGCGTGCCGGCGCGATTCAAATCGATGCCGGTCATGCCCGTGAAGTCTTCGTGCAGCGACTTGCCCGCATCTTCTTCGAGGTGAGCGCGCGTCAGGTTGACGACCTTCTCGTATGCTTCCTTACCCGTCTTTTCATTGGCAGGCACTTGAATCGTCACCTGGCCGCCCTGCACGACGGGAATTTCGTACTGGCTGATCTGATAGCCCTTCGGCAGATCGGGGTAGAAATAATTCTTGCGCGCAAAGATGCTGCGCGGCGCGATGGTGGAGCCGATCGCGAGACCGAACTGGATGGCGCGCTCGACAGCGCCGCGGTTCATCACCGGCAATGTGCCCGGCAACGCGAGGTCGACGGGGCAGGCTTGCGTGTTGGGTTCAGCGCCGAACTGCGTGGCGGCGCCGGAGAAAATCTTCGATTTGGTCGACAGTTGCGCGTGGGTCTCCAGACCGATCACGACTTCCCATTGCTTGGTCATGGTGTTCACACTCCTGCCGGTGCTTTGCGGTGCCAATCGGTGGCGCGCTGGAACGCGTCGGCCACTTGCAGCATCCGGGCTTCATTGAAATAGTTGCCGATGATCTGCAGACCCACCGGACGCTGCGCATTCGCGCCCGCGCCGAAGCCGCACGGCACGCTCATGCCGGGCAAACCGGCGAGGCTCACCGACAGCGTGTAAATGTCGGCCAGATACATCTGCACCGGATCGTCGCCCTTCGCGCCGAGGTCCCACGCCACTGACGGCGAGACCGGTCCCATGATCACGTCGCACTGCTTGAACGCTTCCTGGAAATCCTGCGCGATGATGCGGCGGATCTTTTGCGCCTGCAGGTAGTACGCGTCGTAGTAGCCGTGCGACAGCACGTACGCGCCCACCAGAATGCGGCGCTTCACTTCCGGACCGAAGCCTTCGGCACGCGACTTCTTGTACATGTCCAGCAGATCGCGGTATTGCGCGGCGCGATGGCCGAAGCGCACGCCGTCGAAACGCGACAGGTTCGACGAGGCTTCCGCCGGCGCGATCACGTAGTACACCGGAATCGACAGTTCGGTTTTCGGCAGCGAGACGTCCACCAGCGTGGCGCCGAGCGCTTCGTATTGTTTCAGCGCGGCGTCGATCGAGGCGCGCACGTCATCGGCCAAACCTTCGCCAAAGTATTCCTTCGGCAAACCGATGCGCAGACCGGCGAGCGGTTTATCCGCGCCATCCTCTTTCCACGTCTTGCCGATGTAGCGCGTGAAGTCTTCGTCGTCGCGCGTGAGGCTCGTCGAATCGCGTGCGTCGAAACCGGCCATGGCGTTGAGCAGCGTCGCGCAATCCGCGGCGGTTTGCGCCATCGGACCGCCCTGATCCAGCGACGACGCAAACGCGATCATCCCGTAACGTGACACGCGGCCGTAGGTCGGCTTGATGCCGGTGATGCCGGAGAACGACGCCGGCTGACGAATCGAGCCGCCGGTATCGGTGCCGGTCGCAGCGGGCGCCAGGCGCGCCGCCACAGCCGCCGCCGAGCCGCCCGACGAACCACCCGGCACGGCCTGACGATCCCACGGATTCTGCACCGGGCCAAAGTACGAATTCTCGTTGGACGAGCCCATCGCGAACTCATCCATATTGGTCTTGCCCACGCACACCATGCCGGCGTTCTGCAAGCGCGCGACCACGGTTGCGTCGAACGGGCTTTCGTAGTTCGCGAGCATCTTCGAGCCGGCGGTGGAGCGCCAGCCCTTCGTCACGAACACATCTTTGTGCGCGATCGGCAGGCCGACCAGCGGGCCGGCGTGGCCGGTATGGAGCAGCGCGTCGGCCGCTTTCGCCTGCGCGAGCGTCAGATCGGCGTCGACCTGAATGAATGCGTTCAGGCTGTTGGCCGCGTCGATCCGCTTCAGATACAACTGTGCCAGTTCGACTGCGGAGCATTCCTTGGCAGCGAGTGCGGCACGCAGTTCGGTCAAGCTTTTTTCATGCATTGCGTTTCATCCTGAAGAGCGCGACAGCGCTTGCAACGCTGCCGTGGAGGCTTTCGGCTGCCCGCCGGCAAGCCGGGCCGAGAAGGCCGGATACAGTGGACACGCGAGCGCTGCTCCGCTGTGCGGCAGTCCGCTCGCACGCCGCGCCGGGCTTTATTCGATCACCCTCGGTACGAGGTACAGGCCGTCCTGGACAGCCGGCGCCGGGCGCTGGAAAGCTTCGCGTTGAACGGTTTCGGTTACGGCGTCGTCACGCAGACGCAGCGCGACGTCTTCGATCTGTTCGATCGGATGAGCAAGCGGCGCGATGCCGGTGGTATCGACTGCCTGCATCTGTTCGACGAGGCCGAAGAAATCATTGAGCTGGGCAAGCGTGTGCTCAGCGTCGGCGTCGGCCAGTTCGAGCCGCGCAAGATGCGCGATGCGTTTAACATCGGTCAGGGTCAGAGCCATGCAGTCACCGGAAAATGTGGTGGACCGCCGCAGCGCGGAAAAACAATGCTGCGACAGCGGGTTACGACACTGGAGGAACGCCTCGAAAAAGGGGCCAGCGGCGGCAAAAAGTGCCGTCCGTTTCCTTCAAATCATCCAAAATTATAAGGTATCATTACGCGTTCGACCCAAACCCGGACCGACTTACCAAGGCCTTTCTGGACAATTCCCACGGATAGTTCGGATTTTGCCAACATGGCTTTGCTCCGGCCTCCGGTAGACTCCCTCGCAGCTTCAAGTTCCTGTGGCGCCGCTTCCGCCCGGTTGAAGCTGTTATTTTTTCCGCTGCCGCCCTGCGCATACGTTGCGAGGCCCGGCGCCAAGCGAGACAGGATTTTGAATGTTCGGTTTTCTGCGCAGTTACTTCTCCAACGATCTGGCGATTGACCTTGGCACTGCCAACACGCTCATCTACATGCGTGGCAAGGGCATCGTTCTCGATGAACCGTCGGTGGTCTCGATCCGCCAGGAAGGCGGTCCCAACGGTAAAAAAACCATCCAGGCAGTCGGCAAGGAAGCCAAGCAGATGCTCGGTAAGGTGCCGGGCAACATCGAGGCGATCCGCCCGATGAAGGACGGCGTGATCGCCGACTTCACCGTCACCGAACAGATGATCAAGCAGTTCATCAAAACTGCTCACGAATCGCGCATGTTCTCGCCGTCGCCGCGCATCATCATTTGCGTGCCGTGCGGGTCGACCCAGGTCGAGCGCCGCGCGATCAAAGAAGCAGCTCACGGCGCCGGCGCTTCGCAGGTCTATCTGATTGAAGAACCGATGGCTGCCGCAATCGGCGCCGGCTTGCCGGTGTCGGAAGCCACCGGCTCGATGGTCGTCGATATCGGCGGCGGCACGACCGAAGTCGGCGTGATCTCGCTGGGCGGCATCGTGTACAAAGGCTCGGTGCGCGTGGGCGGCGACAAGTTCGACGAAGCCATCGTCAACTACATCCGCCGCAATTACGGCATGCTGATCGGCGAGCAAACCGCCGAAGCCATCAAGAAGGAAATCGGCTCCGCGTTCCCGGGTTCCGAAGTCAAGGAAATGGAAGTGAAGGGCCGCAATCTGTCGGAGGGCATTCCGCGCAGCTTCACGATCTCCAGCAACGAAATCCTCGAGGCCCTCACCGATCCGCTGAACCAGATCGTGTCGTCGGTCAAGATCGCGCTCGAACAAACGCCGCCGGAACTCGGCGCCGACATCGCCGAGCGCGGCATGATGCTCACGGGCGGTGGCGCACTGCTGCGCGATCTGGACCGCCTGCTCGCAGAAGAAACCGGCCTTCCGGTGCTCGTCGCCGAAGACCCGCTGACGTGCGTCGTGCGCGGCTCGGGCATGGCGCTCGAACGCATGGACAAGCTGGGCAGCATCTTCTCGTACGAGTAAGCGAGCCCGTCTCCATGCCAGTAGCGCGGATCAGGCAAACGGCCCCTTGTGGGCCGGCTTGCCGTTGGCTGGGCTTACCAGCCGCCGCGCACTGAACGCGCGTCCCTCGCGCGCCGCCGTCTCACCCAATCGCTCACGCCCCCGGCGCCGACCATGGAATACAGTCCGCCGCCCCTGTTCAAGCAAGGCCCGTCCGCGCTCGCACGGCTGGTGTTTTTCGTCGTGCTGGCGCTGGCCCTGCTGATCTCCGATGCGCGCTTCAAAACGCTTGAAATCGTTCGCGGCGTGCTCGGCGCGGGTCTTTATCCGTTGCAACGCGCGGCGCTCGTACCGCGCGACGTCTTCATGGGCGCGGCCGACCTGGCCGTGACCAGCGCCACATTGCGCAGCGAAAACGCCAAACTGCGCACCAAAGATCTCCAGTTGTCGCAGCAAGCCAATACGGCCGCCGAACTGGCCGCCGAAAACACCCACTTGCGCGCGCTGCTGCAACTGTCGCAGCGCGCGACCACGCAATCGCTGCCCGCCGAAATCCAGTACGACACGCGCGACCCGTTCACGCAGAAGGTGGTGATCGGGCGCGGTGCGCAGCAAGGTATTCAGAACGGCTCGCCGGTCGTCAACGAAGACGGCGTGATCGGTCAGGTGACGCGTGTGTTCCCGCTGCAAGCCGAAGTGACGCTGCTGACCGACAAGGATCAGGCGGTGCCCGTGCAAATCGTGCGCACCGGCTTGCGCAGCGTGATTTACGGCACGCCGAAGGGCGATGCGCTCGACCTGCGCTTCGTGCCGATCAGCGCCGACGTGCAAGCCGGCGACGAACTCGTCACCAGCGGGCTCGACGGCGTTTACCCGCCGGGTCTGCCCGTCGCCAAGGTAGTTCGGGTCGATAGACAGGCGGATACGGCGTTTGCCCGCGTCATCTGCCTGCCGGTCGCGCCGGTGCGCGGCGCGCGTCAGCTGCTGGTGCTGCACTATCTGAACAATGTGCCGCCGCGTCCGGCGGAAGAGCCCGATGCGGCCACCACCGCAAAGGACGCGAAGAAGAAGGGCGTGAACCCCGCGGACAGCAAGGCCGCCGCGGACAAATCCGCCGCCGGACCCGCCGAGAAATCGCCGCCGGCCAAACCCGCTGCAGCGGAGAAGAAATCGGCCACTGACAAGAAACCGGCCGCCGACAAGAACGCGAAGCCGCCAGCCAAGCCGGGGGTCCAGCCATGAACCGTCCGCAATATATCCTGCAGCCGGTCAACCCGTACTTCATCGCGTTTAGCCTCGCTGCGGCGTTTTTGCTGAACCTGATGCCGTGGGGACGCCTCCTCGGCGTGCCCGATTTCGTGGCGCTCGTGCTGCTGTTCTGGAATGTGCACCAGCCGCGCAAGGTCGGCATGGGCATCGCGTTTTTCCTCGGTTTGCTGATGGACGTGCATAACGCCAGTCTGCTTGGCGAACACGCGCTGGCTTATACGCTGCTGTCGTACGGCGCGATTACGATCCACCGCCGCGTGCTGTGGATGTCGCTCGGCGTGCAAGCCTTTGCGGTGATGCCACTTTTAGTCGTCGCGCAGCTGGTGCCGTTCGTGATCCGTCTGCTGACGGGCGCGGCGTTTCCGGGCTGGGGTTACCTGATCGACGGCTTCGTTGAAGCCGCGCTGTGGCCGATCGCCAGCGTGCTGCTGCTGATGCCGCAGCGCCGCCCGGCCGATCCGGACGATACGCGGCCGATCTAGCCATGCAACGCGCGTGCCGGCCATTCTGGGAACCCGCGTTCCCGGCCCGCTCGACGTGCATCGCTGTTCATGCCTCCCGGTTCCGGCCGGATTGGGCGCACACTCATGACGGCCGTCACACGGCCTTTTGCAGAATCGCATGACCGAATTCAAGGACACTCAGCAACAGCTCTCGAAGTTCCGCCTGCGCGTCGCGGCGGCGGGCCTGTTCGTGTTCGTGTGCTTCGGGCTGATCGGCTTCCGTTTCCTGTTCCTGCAGGTCTGGCACTACAGCAAGTACTCGCTGCAAGCGGACGAAAACCGCATCTCGGTCGCGCCGATCGTGCCGAACCGCGGCATCATCACCGACCGCAACGGCGTGGTGCTGGCCAAGAACTACTCGGCGTACACGCTCGAAATCACCGCGTCGAAGCTGAACGACACGCTCGAAAACGTGATCGACAACCTGGCCACCGTGGTGTCGATCGACGCCCGCGACCGGCGCCGCTTCAAGAAACTGCAGGAAGACTCGAAGAACTTCGAGAGCCTGCCGATCCGCACCCGCCTCACCGACGACGAAGTCGCGCGCTTCACCGCGCAGCGCTTCCGCTTTCCGGGCGTGGAAGTGCGCGCGCGCCTGTTCCGCCAATATCCGCTCGGGCCGACGGCAGCGCACGTGATCGGCTACATCGGGCGGATTTCGCAGCGCGACCAGGAACGCATCGACGACGCCAGCGATCAGAACGACAGCGATCCGGATCACTACGATCCGCGTCTGGATGCGAACAACTACAAGGGCACCGATTACATCGGCAAGATCGGCGTCGAGCAGAGCTACGAAACCGAACTGCACGGGCAGACCGGTTTCGAGGAAGTCGAGGTGACCGCCGGTGGCCGGCCTGTGCGCACGCTGTCGCGCACCCAGGCGACGCCCGGCAACAACCTCGTGCTGTCGCTCGATATCGGCTTGCAGCAGGTCGCCGAGCAGGCCTTCGCGGGCCGCCGCGGCGCGCTGGTCGCGATCGAACCGGCAACGGGCGACGTTCTCGCGTTTGTCTCGGCGCCGAGCTTCGATCCGAATTCTTTCGTCGACGGCATCGATCAGCAGACCTGGGACGAACTGAACAATTCGCCTGATCACCCGCTTCTGAACCGGCCACTGCACGGCACCTATCCGCCGGGCTCGACCTATAAGCCGTTCATGGCGCTCGCCGCGCTGACGCTGCACAAGCGCACGCCGGGCTGGGGCTTCCAGGATCCGGGCTCGTACACGTTCGGCGGCCACACGTTCCGCAACGATGTGCGCTCGGGCCAGGGTTGGATCGACATGAACCGCGCGATCGTCGTGTCGAACGACACGTACTTCTACATGCTCGCGCACGATCTCGGCGTCAATGCGATCGCCAATTTCATGAAACCTTGGGGCTTCGGCCAGATCACCGGCATCGACATCTCCGGCGAAGCGCGCGGCATCCTGCCGTCGACGGAATGGAAGCGCAAGGCGTACCGCAAGCCCGAGCAGCAGCGCTGGTACGAGGGCGAAACGATCAGTCTGGGCATCGGCCAGGGCTACAACTCGTTCACCATTCTGCAACTCGCCCACGCAACGGCAACGCTCGCGAACAACGGTGTCGTGATGAAGCCGCACCTCGTGCGCGACATTGAAAACCCGATCACGAAGGACACGCGTGCGGTCGTGCGCGATCCCAAAGACAGGATCGCCGTGAAGCAATCGGACATCGATATCATCAAGCGCGCGATGGAAGGCGTCGTGACGGACGGCACCGCGTCGAAGCTGTTCATCGGCGCACCGTATCTGGCGGCCGGCAAGACCGGCACCGCGCAGGTGTATTCGCTGCAAGGCACGAACTACAAGGGCCACGCGATCGCCGAGCATCTGCGCGACCACGCGCTGTTCATCGCATTCGCGCCTGCCGAACAACCGAAGATCGCGCTCGCGCTGGTCGTCGAAAACGGCGGCTGGGGTGCTGAAGCGGCCGGTCCGATCGCACGGCGCGTGCTCGATTATTACCTCGTCAGCAAGAACAGGCCCGGCGCTGAAGCAGCCGCCGTAGCGGCAGCAGCCTCGGCAACGCAGGATGCGTCCGCGCCGGAAGTCGGCGACGCACCGACGCCGCAGGAAGCGGCCCAGTCGGTCAAGATCGCGGCGGGCTTCACGGCGCTGCCGATACCGGGTGCGGCTTCGGCGGCAGCGGCAGCCTCGGCTGCGGCTGCCGCATCGGCACCAGCTGCGGCATCGGCGCCTGCTGCCACGGCTGCTGCATCCGGCGCTTCGGCGGCCGTTGCCGCCTCTGCGTCCACCACCACAAAGAATCCGCCGCCGCGCAAATCCGGCGGACCGCGTAAGCCCCGCCCGAGCAGCGAGGCGGTTCCGACCGCCGCCGCACGCCCCGAAGGAAGTCCCCTTGGGGGACGCCCCGGAGGACGTCCCGTTGGGGAACCGTCGCGGGATGACGGCATTCAGTCCACGCCGCCACGCCAGCCGGTTTCCGGCGGCATCGACGAGTAAGGAGAAAGGCATGCAATTCGACAAGCGCGCCTGGCTCGACCGCATCAAGCGCATGTTCGCGGGCTTCGATCGCCCGCTCGCGTTGATCGTGTTTCTGCTGCTGTGCGTCGGCATCGTTACGCTGTACAGCGCAAGTCTGGACGTCCCCGGCCGCGTGGAAGACCAGCTGCGCAACATCATGCTGACGTTCGTGCTGATGTGGGCGCTCGCCAATGTGCCACCCACGATGCTGATGCGCTTCGCGGTACCGCTCTATACGTTCGGTATCGCGTTACTGGTTGCGGTGGCCCTGTTCGGTTTGACGCGCAAGGGCGCAAAGCGTTGGATCAACGTGGGCGTGGTGATCCAGCCGTCCGAGATTCTGAAGATCGCCACGCCGTTGATGCTCGCGTGGTACTACCAGCGCCGCGAAGGGGTGGTGCGCTGGTACGACTACCTGGTCGGATTCGCGATCCTGATCGTGCCGGTCGGGCTGATCGCGAAGCAGCCCGACCTGGGCACCGCCGTGCTGGTGTTTGCGGCCGGGTTCTTCGTGATCTACTTCGCGGGCCTGAGTTTCAAGCTGATCGTGCCGGTGCTGGTTGCCGGCGTGATCGCGGTCGGTTCGATCGCCGCGTTCCAGGACAAGATTTGCCAGCCCGAAGTGCAGTGGCCGCTGATGCACGACTATCAGAAGCACCGCATCTGCACGCTGCTCGATCCAACCTCCGATCCGCTCGGCAAGGGCTTTCACACGATCCAGGCAGTGATTGCAATCGGCTCGGGCGGGCCGCTCGGCAAAGGCTGGCTGAAGGGCACGCAGGCGCATCTGGAGTTCATCCCCGAGAAGCACACCGACTTTATCTTCGCGGTGTTTTCCGAAGAGTTCGGGCTGGCGGGCGGCCTCGTGCTGCTGACGCTTTACATGTTGCTGATCGCGCGCGGTCTGTATATCGCGGCCAATGGTGCGACGCTGTTTGGACGTTTGCTGGCCGGTTCACTGACGATGGCGTTCTTCACCTACGCGTTCGTCAACATCGGGATGGTGAGCGGGATCTTGCCGGTGGTCGGCGTGCCGCTGCCGTTCATGAGCTACGGCGGCACGGCGCTAACGACGCTGGGGGTCGCGATCGGCCTGATCATGAACGTCGCGCGGCAGAAGCGGTTGATGCAGAGTTAAAGCGGCAGAGTTGAAGCGACGGAGTTAAAGCGGGCCACGAACGGCCCAGCAAGCAAAAGGGGCGCACCGCAAGGAGCGCCCCTTTTTATTCACTGCGGTTTCACTTCCTTCTGATCCCGCAATTGCGCGCTCAGTTGCTGATACTTCAGACGCGCCGCCGGATCGCCCTGTGCCGCCGCCGCCGCGTAATATGCGCGCGCCACGTTCAGGTTCTTGTCCACGCCATCGCCACCGCGCTCGTAGAACGAGCCGGTCACGTATTGCGCGGTCATGTCGCCGCCTTGCGCCGCCTTCTTGTACCAGACGAAGGCCTGCTTGTTGTCGCGCTCGGTGCCGCGGCCGTCGAGAAACTGATTGGCGAGCGCCAGTTCCGCCTGCACGTGCCCTTGCTGCGCGGCCTTCAAAAACCACCGATGCGCCTCGACCGGATCGCGCCCGACAAACTCACCATCGTCGTACATCTTGCCGTACACGTACTGCGCGTGCGACATGTTGGCGTCGGCGGCCTTGCGCAGCCACTTCTTGCCTTCGTCGACATTCGCGGTAGTGCCTTCGCCGTTGAGCAGCATCATGGCGTAGTTGAACTCGGCGAGCCGGCTGCCGTGCTCGGCTGCCTGGCGAAACTCGGCAAGCGCCGCCTTCAGGTTGCCGGCGTTGTAATCGGCGACCGCGGTTTGCGTCTCGGGATCGTTCGACTTTGCGATCTTGTCCTGCGCGTACGCCGTCACGTTCGCCATCAACGCCGCTGCGACCGCCAGACGCATGACGACGCATTGCACCATCCCCTTCATGACCTCACCTCCTGCAACGCCTGGCGAGTCGCGCGCAACATCCACATGACGTCCGCGGCCAGAGCGATGAAACGGAAACCCGCGTCGCGATACTGCTTCGCACTCGCGACGTCGACGGCAAACATGCCAGTTGCGATGCCAGCCTTGTTGGCGGCGTCGACGATGCGCGCCATCGCCGCCTGCACGTCGGCATGCTTCGAATCGCCGAGATGGCCGAGGCTCGCGGCCAGATCGGCCGGCCCGACGAACAGGCAATCGATGCCTGGCGTCGCGGCGATCTTCTCGACTTCCTGCAAGCCGCGCGTCGATTCGATCTGCACGATGGTCGCGATCTGCGCGTTGGCCGTCTGCACGTAATCGCGCCGCATGCCATACGAAGCTGCCCGCACCGCGCCGGCGACGCCGCGCAAACCGTCGAGCGCGTCGGCGGTCGGATATTGCGTCAGACGCACGGCGTGGGCCGCCTCCTCGGCGGATTCGATATTCGGGAACATCAGCGTGCGCGCGCCGGCGTCCAGCACGCGCTTGACCAGCCACGCCTCACTGGCGGGCACCCGCACGACCGGCTCGCTCGGCAGATGCGCGGCGGCGATCGCGCGCAATTGCGCGGTGACGTCGCCGCTATCGTTCGGCGCGTGTTCCATGTCGATCAGCAGCCAGTCGAAACCGGCATGCGCGAGCGCCTCGGCCGCCGATTCGCTACCGAGCGACAGCCACAGGCCGAACAGCGGATCGGCTTCCTTCAGACGTTGCTTGAGGGGATTGGTAAAGGTGCTCATCGCCACGCTCCCCGGCGATGGGACACATCGCCTGGAACGCGGGAAAGGACGCTGGCGTGGCGAACCTGGTGGCCGCCAAGGCCGTGGTGGCCAACGTACCTGCTGCGACGTAATGCGGTGACCGGCATGTCTCGCTCCGTGTGGTTATCGGAGCGATCATACCGTGACAATAACGCGGGGGTTGGATCGTACTGCTCGCCGCAGCTTCAGTCGCGGACCACGTCGGCCCAGCAGTTCGGCGTCTCGAACAGACGCACCTTGTGCAGGCGCAGATTCACGCCGTAGTGCGCGTCGTAGACGTTCGCGAGGATGTCGAACGCGACGGCGGCGAGATTCTCGACGGTCGGAATGCGATCGAGCACGACGGTCTTATGCCCCGCCATGGTTTCCAGAAAGCCGCGCACCTGCGTATCGCCTTCGTAGACGAGGAATGCATGGTCCCATTTATCCACCAGATGCTCGACGGCGAGCGCCTTCACGTCGGCGAAGTCCATCACCATGCCGCGATCGGGCGCGCCTTCCGTATCGACCAGGTCGCCTTGCAGCGTGATTTCGAGCACATAGCGATGCCCGTGCAGGTTACGGCACTGGCTGCGGTGGTCAGGGATGCGGTGACCCGCGTCGAATTCGAGTTTTCGTGTAATCGTCAGCACGGCAAATCAGGGAATGTTCAGATACTTGTGGGTCTGCATCGACAGGCGCCATTGCGGATGGCGTTTGCACCAGTCGATCGCGAGCCTGGTGTTGATCTCGCGCGACGGGCCGTCCATCGGCTGGACGAGGAAATACTCGAAGTCGAGCTTCGCATAGTCGGACAGCCGCTGGTTGTCCTGCGGAATCACGACCTTCAGTTCGTTGCCTTTGGTAACGACGAGCGGCGCGTCGGCCTTCGGGCTCACGCAGATCCAGTCGATCGTCTCGAGCACCGGCAGCGAACCGTTGGTTTCGATGGCGATTTCGAAACCGGCGCCATGCAACGCATCGACGAACGGCTGATCGATCTGCAGCATCGGCTCACCGCCCGTGCACACCACGAAGCGTTCGCCCTCGCCTTCCGGCCACAGGGACGCAATCATCTGCACCAGTTCTTCGGCGCCGCGGTACTTGCCGCCGTTCTCGCCATCGGTGCCGACGAAATCGGTATCGCAGAAGCGGCACACAGCCTCCGCCCGATCTTCTTCGCGGCCCGACCACAGATTGCAGCCGGCGAACCGGCAGAACACGGCCGGACGCCCGGCATTCGCGCCCTCGCCTTGCAACGTGTAGAAGATTTCCTTGACCGCGTACGTCATGCTGCTTTCTGCCTTGTGTTCCTGAAAATGATGGCCTGCGTGGCGTTCGTTAGGACGGCGCCGCGCCGAGCCCTCAAACCGGCTCGGTCACCTTCTCGCCGGCCAGATACGCTTCGTAGCCACGCTTGCGCAAGCGGCACGCGGGGCATTCGCCGCAGCCGAAGCCCCATGCATGCAATTCTGCGCGCTCGCCGACATAGCAGGTATGCGTTTCGACGCGCACCAGTTCAACCAGTTCGTCGCCGCCCAGCTCTTGCGCGAGCCGCCACGTGTCGGCCTTGTCGAGCCACATCAATGGCGTTTCGAGCAGGAAGCGCTTGTCCATGCCGAGATTCAGCACGACCTGCAATGCCTTGATCGTATCGTCGCGGCAATCGGGGTAGCCCGAGAAATCCGTCTCGCACATCCCGCCGACCAGCACCTGCAGGCCACGCCGATACGCGATGGCCGCGGCGATCGTCATGAACATCAGATTGCGGCCCGGCACGAACGTATTCGGCAAACTGTTCGCGGTGGCTTCGATCTCGATCTCACGCGTCATCGCGGTATCGCTGATCGAACCGAGAACCGACAGATCGATCATGTGATCGTCGCCGAGGCGCTCGGCCCATGCCGGAAAAGCGCGCACCACAGCGTGACGAAAACCTTCGCGGCATTCGAGTTCGACCCGGTGCCGTTGACCGTAATCGAAGCCGAGCGTTTCGACCGTTTCATAACGATCGAGCGCCCAGGCGAGGCACGTGGCGGAATCCTGGCCGCCGGAAAACAGCACCAGAGCGCTACGTTTAGCGTCTTTACGGATCACCGTGAAACTCCGTGAATGATGAGTGCCACGTCGCGCTGCGCGAGGTGCGCCATGCAAGCAACGCGGCGCGACGCGTGCCGGCACTGCCGCCGGCCCAAACCAGTATAGGCCGCGCCTTCTGAATGCAGCGTCGCTGGGCGCTTATACCGTCAATCGTCGGACGCAGGGTTCGGTGTCTGTCGGCGCCTGACCGTTTGCGACCAGGATGCCTCACAAGGCCGGCGCCATAAACACGAAAGGACTTGTCCGGCGCGGCGGCACTCAGGCACCACACTCGCGTGCAAGTCCTTGAACTGGCGCGATTTTATCACGCGACGCCGAACGCCGCCGAGCGCGCCGCACTTGCATCATGCGCAGGCCGGATCCGACGAATGCCCGTCGGAAAAGGAAAAGCCCCAGGAATCTTGCGATTTCCTGGGGCTGAATCCTGGTGGCCTGGGACGGAATCGAACCATCGACACGCGGATTTTCAATCCGCTGCTCTACCAACTGAGCTACCGGGCCAACGAAGAACGAGATGATATCAAAGGGTCAGCAGCACGGCAAGCCCCTTCTCGAAAAAATCCGCTGGGGCAATATCCGCGCGCATGGCGCGGCCGTTCACTCCCCTTTGTTCTTGCCGAGATCGACGCCGAGCTGCTTGAGCTTGCGATACAGGTGCGTGCGCTCCAAACCGGTCTTCTCCGCCACGCGCGTCATGCTGCCGTTCTCGCGTGCGAGGTGATATTCGAAGTACGCGCGCTCGAACGCATCACGTGCATCGCGCAGCGGAATATCGAACGAGATCGACGCCGTTTGCGCAGCCAATCCACCGCTGCTGCCGACGCCGTCCGACGACAGCATCGGCAACGCCGCCGCTGAAGCCACTGCCGACGCGTTGGTCGGCAAGACCGGCTTGGCTGCCGCGCCGCCCGGCGCACTTGCAGCATTGCCACGCGCCAGCCCTTGCTCGACCGCCTTCAACAGCTTCTGCAACGCGATCGGCTTCTCGAGAAAATTGAGCGCGCCGATCTTGGTCGCTTCGACCGCCGTATCGATGGTTGCGTGGCCGGACATCATGATCACCGGCATGGTCAGTTGCCCTTGCGCGGCCCATTCCTTAAGTAAGGTCACACCGTCGGTATCGGGCATCCAGATGTCGAGCAATACCAGATCGGGTGTCTGGCGCAAACGGAAGTCACGCGCTTCCTGCGCGTTTTCCGCGGCCTCCACGACATGCCCCTCGTCGCTCAGGATCTCCGAGAGCAATTCCCGGATGCCCATTTCATCATCTACCACCAGGATGGTTGCCATTTACGCTGCCCTTGTCTGCACTGTTGCTTTTGTCGTTGCCTGCGACGCACTGCTGTGCGCCGCCCGCGGCCCCGCTTCAGGTGCCGCGGCATCGTCTACCAGTTGAAGGAAGAGGATCGAGATCTGCGCGCCTTCGATCACATCGCCCGCTTTCATGCGGTTACGAATGTCGATCCGCGCGCCGTGTTCGTCGACGATCTTCTTGACCATCGCGAGACCGAGACCCGTGCCTTTGGCCTTGGTCGTCACGTAAGGTTCGAATGCACGTGTCAGGATACGCGTAGGGAAGCCCGGTCCGTTATCCGACACCGTCAGACGCACCGCGACGCGTACTTTGCCTTCCGCGTCGGGGTCTCCGTATTCTACTGTCCTCGTCTCGATCAACACACGTGGTTGCTCGACGTCGGCCACTGCATCCTGCGCGTTCTGCAGCAAGTTGTGAATCACCTGACGCAATTGCGTCGCGTCGCCGCGAATCACCGGAAGTTCCGCGAGTTCCACTTGAATCGCACTCTTGCCTTCCTCGATACCGTACAACGTGAGCACTTCGCTGACCAGATCGTTCAGTTGCAGATGCGCGAGCACCGCCGGGGGCGTACGCGCATAGTCGCGGAAATTGTCGACCATCTGCTTCATCGCCGCGACCTGGTTCACGATTGTGGTCGCGCCGCGCTTGAGCACATCGGCATCCGACGGCGCCAGCTTGTCGGCGAGCTTCATCTGCAAGCGCTCGGCCGAGAGCTGGATCGGCGTGAGCGGATTCTTGATCTCATGCGCGAGCCGCCGCGCGACTTCGCCCCATGCGATCGAACGCTGCGCCGAGATCACGTCGGAGATGTCGTCGAACACGACGACGTAGCCCGAAGTCTGCATGTCTTCGGCGTCGCGCTCGGCGGCGGACACGAGACGCGCGCCGCGCACGAGCAGGGTGAGCGGCTCGGTTTCGCCCTGCACCTGTATCGAGAATTGCTGCTGCCAGTGGCCGCGATCGTCGTGACCGTCGCCGCTTGCCGCTTCACGATCGGCAAAGGCTTTGCGCACCATGCCGCCGAATTCGCTCAGCACGCCGATCTGTTCGAGCGCCGAACCCAGCACCTCCTGGAACTGTTGACGGAAAATCCGCTCGGCGCCGCGGTTAGCGGTGGTGAGGCGGAACTGCCGGTCGAACACGAACACGCCCGCGGTCAGGTTCGCGAGAATGCTTTCCAGATAGGCCTTCGAATGCTCGAGCGCGATGCGGTTGTTTTCGACCGCCGCGCGCGCTTCGGAAAGCTGCCGGGTCATCGCGTTGAACGACTGCGTGAGGAAACCCAGTTCGTCGCGCGACTTGATTTCGCGTTTCGGCGTGTAGTCGCCCTCGGTCACTTCCTTGGTGCCCTGCGCGAGCAGGAACAACGGCCGCGCAAGCTGATTGCCGAGCGCGAGCGCCAGCATCATCGCGATGAAGGTGGCGAGAAACAGCGCAAGCGTCAGTGTGCCGATGTACATCTTGCGCAAGCCGGTGCGGCCCAGCGCCTTCTCCTGGTACTCGCGATACGCGCGCTGCACCGCGTCGGCATTGCGTGCGAGCGACGGCGAGACCGGCTGCGTGAGTTGCAGGAAGCGTTCGGCGGGCTGTAACAGCGACGCGTTCGAATCCGGAATGCGCTGCACGATGCGCAGCCGCAATGCGCCCTTGCTGCCATGCGCGTGCGGATCGCCGTCCACCTCGCCTTCGATCGCTGCATAACCACGCCCGCGCGCCTGGTCGATCATCAACGGTGTGGGCAAGTCGTTCGGCACGAGCGTCGCGAAATTGCCGGACGCCTGCGCGACCACGTGCATGTCCGGCGTCGCGCCCGACATGCTGCGCGTGGGTTCGACGATCGTCGCGTCCTGCACGCCGAACTGATCGCGCAAGCGCAACAGCGTGAGCGTCGTGCCGGCCGCGTCCGCACTCGCCAGTTGCTCGGACATCAAACGGCCCTTGGTCTGCAGATCCGACAGCGACGCGTCGAGCATGCCGCGGCCGAGGTTCAGCCCCGAGGTCAGCGCGGTTTCGACGTTCACGTCGAACCACGATTCGATACTGCGCGACACGAACTGATACGACACGACGTAAATGATTCCGCCCGGCACCACGCCGACCAGCGCCATGAAGAACGCGAGTTTCGCGAGCAGCCGCGTGCCGAATTTACCCTTGCGAAGCCGGGCAATGATGATGATGACTAGGGTCGCCACCACCAGCAAAAAAATCATCGCAACGATGAGATTCGCTGCATACAGCCACTGGTAATAACGGTCGAAGAATTCGGTGTTCGCGCTTGCGGCCGCGAGCAGCACGAGCAGCAGCACGGCCGTGACGGCGACCGTAGTCACCAGCACGCGCACGACGATGCTGCTGACACTGGTGGCGCGGCGCACTCTATTTAGCACGTTCGGTCACCGTGAAGGTAAAGCGCTTCCATTCCGACGAGAGATTCCAGTCGCGGTTGTTCACGGCGTCGATCTGGAACGGCTTGGGCATCAGCGCGATGTCGAGCTGCATGCGCACGGACGCGTTGTAAGTCTCGCCGGCATGCACCTGAGTGCGGTCGATCACATGCCACGAGGTGACGTGCTTGATCACCGCGAGCGCATCTTTGAGCGTAGTGAAGCCGAGCTGCAAACCGCCCGACGACACACTCGACACGCGGTACTCACGTGTGAGCGGCTGGAACGACAGGCGGATGCTCTGCGACACGCTCACCGGCTGCTCGTCGAACCAGTACCAGCGCGGCCGGCTCAATTCGAAATCGGTCGTGAAGTAAAGCGGAATGCCTTTATTGACAGCGTCTTCGAGATTGCTGTTCAGATCGAAATCAAAGCGCGCGTCGAGGCTCCAGCCGGTACCGTCGGATTGCAGCGACGCGCGCTGCACCGCGATCGAGTCAGCATGCGCCACGCCCGGCACGGCAAGCCATACGGCCAGCGCGATCCAGAGCACGGCTGCGAGCCGAAGCGGGAAAAAGCGTTTGATGGTCACCGTTTCTGAAAGCGCGCGTAGAAAAATCCGTCGTGGTCTGAGTTCGAGCCGGTGCCATCTTCAGCGGCGTATCCGGCATGGGAATCGGCCGATTTGTCGGCGGGCGCGCGGGAAACTGTGGGTAAAAGTTGCCCTGGCGCGTCCAATCGTACCGCATCCTGGTACTTGTCTCCAAACCACTGTGCCTGCAACTCGCCTTCTTCGGGGAAGATCGAACACGTAACGTAGAGCAACTCGCCGCCCGGCTTCACGAGCGGCCACAGCGCGTCGAGAATGCGGCGCTGCTCGGCGACCAGCGCGGGAATATCTGACGCGCGGCGCAGCCAGCGAATATCCGGATGACGCCGCACGATGCCCGATGCGGAACACGGCACGTCGGCGAGAATACGGTCGAAGGGCTGGTCGATGTCGTCATGCCATTTTGACGGCTGGCCCGCATCGCCGATGCGCACTTCTGCCTCGAGCTTCAGCCGCTGCAAATTTTCGCCGATGCGACGTGCGCGCGACGCGTCGCTTTCGAGCGCGATGAGCTGAAGGTTGGCGAGTTCGAGCAAATGACCGGTCTTGCCGCCCGGCGCCGCGCAAGCATCGAGCACGCGCATGCCGTCGCGCACGCCGAGCAGTTGCGCCGCGAGTTGCGCGCCGGCGTCCTGCACGGACACGACACCGTCGCTGAAGCCGGGAATCCGGTCGACCGGCATCGGTGTGGCCAACTTGACCGCGTAGTCGCCGGCCTTGCTCGCGGCGATGTGACGGTCTTGCAGCACTTGAAGATACGCGTCGACTGTCGAGTGGCGCGCGTTCACACGCAGCGTCAGCGGGCCTTGCGTGTTGCCGGAGGCGAGCACCGCTTGCCACGCGTCGGGCCAGGCGCGCCTGACTGCGTCGATCCACCACGCCGGGTAATTCCAGCGTGCCACTTCGTCGGCCTGCGACTCGCTCAGCAGCGTCTCACGCTCGCGTAGAAAATTACGCAGCACGGCGTTGACGAGCCCCTTCGCGAACGCGAATTCACGACGTGCGGCGATTGCGCTGACGGCCTGATCGACGACGGTGAACGGCGCGTAAGCGGCGCTCGCTTCATCGTCGACGAGCAAGGCCAGCGCGCACGCGAGCACGTGACCGACGTGCGGCGGCGGCGCCTTCTTCACCAGCTTCGCGATCAGCCATTCGGCGGTCGCCAGACGCCGCATCGTGCGGTACGCGATGTCCTGCACGGCGCCGCGCGCAGCGGCGGCGCTGCCCTCAGGCGCGGACACGAACACGGATTGCAGGGCGGCCGGCAAGGCCGCGCCGAGGCGCACGGCGCCGACGGCCTGGCCCGCGCAATCGAGCGCAAAACCGAGCGATTCGGGCGCGAGATGCAGCAACGACAGACGTGATTCGCGCGGGCGCGCCGATTGGGAAGCAGAACGCGAAGAAGGCTTTGGGATCATGAAAGAGGCAAAGGCAGGCCGCGCGGTGCGCGCGACGCAAACAACACATTGTAGCGTGGCGCGGCTCGGGGCTTCTGCGGCGGGGCCGCGGCCGCCACGCGCAGACCTCGCTGGCCGAACAAAAAAGGCGAGCCCGCAGACTCGCCTTTCGCCGCACCAGGTCAGCGCTGCGCGCCGTTATTCGAAGCGCCCGGTGCGCGCCATTTCCATCAACCGGGCGATCCGCTCCTCGGTAGCCGGGTGCGTCGAAAACAGATTCGCGATGCCGCCGCCCGAGAGCGGATTCATGATCATCATCTGCGCGGTGGCCGGATGCTGCTCGGCTGTCGGAAACGGAATGCCGCTCGCATAGCGATGAATTTTGTCCAGCGCCGACGCCAGCGCCTGCGGGTCGCCGGAAATCTGCGCGCCGCCACGGTCCGCTTCGAATTCACGCGCGCGCGAAATCGCCATCTGGATCAGGGCACCGGCGATCGGCGCAAGCAACGCGACGGCAATGCTCGCGATCGGATTCGACGGACGGCCGTTTTCATCGCGGCCACCGAAGAACATCGCGAAGTTCGCCAGCGCGGAAATGGCGCCGGCCATGGTTGCCGAGACGGTCGAGATCAGGATGTCGCGGTGCTTCACATGCGCCAGTTCGTGCGCCATCACGCCGCGCATTTCGCGCTCGGACAGCACCCGCAGGATGCCCGTGGTCGCAGCAACCGCTGCGTGCTCCGGATTGCGGCCGGTGGCGAACGCGTTGGGCGCGTCTTCGTTGATCAGGTAGACGCGCGGCATCGGCAGGCCGGCACGCGTGGACAACTCGCGCACCATCCGGTAGAACTGCGGCGCGCCGGCTTCGTCGACTTCCTGCGCGTTGTACATGCGCAGGACCATCTTGTCCGAGAACCAGTACGAGAAGAAATTCATTCCAAGGGCGATCACGAGCGCGATCGTCATGCCGCGCGACCCGCCGATCATCCCGCCGATCACGATGAAAAGGGCCGTGATCGCGGCCATCAACATCGCGGTTTTGACCCAATTGAACATGTCTGCTACTCCTTGCCCGAACGCGGGTTCATATCTGCGCCGCGTCATCGCGGCGACTGATTGTAAGCGAGATGTTAGATATGGGCGCGCAAGGAAAATTCAATCATCTCGACGCGGTGGCGAGCTTGATGCCCAAGCCGACGAATGCGCTGCCGACACTGCGATCCAGCCACTTCTTCACCGACGGCTTGCCGGAGAAGCGCCGCGTCACGCTGCCCGCGATCCACGCGACAAAACTGTTCCAGATCATGCTCATCACGACGAACACCACGCCGAGCGTGAGGAACGCGAGCGCTTTGTGGTCGCTGCCGGTCGTCACGAACTGCGGGAAGAACGACACGAAAAACAGCACCACTTTCGGGTTCAGCACATTGGTCCAGAAGCCTTGCAGGAACAACTGCCGCAGCGATTTCGGCGCGCCTGCGGCACGTGCTTCGCCGAGCGCTTCGTCTGCCGCTGGTTTCGCGAAAATCAACCGCACGCCCAGATAGATCAGATAAATAGCGCCGACAAACTTGATGACGGTGAACGCCGTGGCCGACGCGGCCAGCAGCGCCGTCAAACCGAATGCGCAGGCAAGCGAATGAATGCAGCAACCGGCTGAGATACCCAGCGCGGACATCAGGCCCGCACCGCGGCCCTGCGCAACGCTGCGCCCGACGATATAGGCCGTATCCGGCCCGGGCGTCACGTTCAGCAGAAAGACGGCGACGACGAAAAACTCGAAATGGGTGATGCCGAACATGGGAATCCTCGAAAACTGGGTCGTTGCATGGAGGATTCTAACGCGCCGCAGGGCTGCGGCGCGGGTGTTGCACACCCTGCCGAAACGGACAATGCTCAGGACCTGTGGACGGCTGCTACCGCCCTTCTGGAAGCTGGAAACGCTGCCCTGCCGCCAGCGTCGCGCCGGCCAGGAATTCGCGCACCGGTAAGCGCTTGCCGCCGGGTTTCTGCAACTGCGTGAGACGCAACGCACCTTCCCCGCAGGCCACCACCACGCCTTCGGCCGAAACATCGGTGATCGTGCCGGGGGCGCTGTTGCCTTGCGCCTCTACGGGAACCGCCGCCCAGATCTTCACTGACGTGCCGTCGTCCAGCGTGGCCACGCCGCCGGGAAACGGGTCGAACGCGCGCACCTGACGCGCGAGCACGTCGGCCGGCTTGCGCCAATCGAGCGCGGCTTCATGTTTGCCGATCTTTTCCGCGTACGTCGCGCCTTCGGCCGGCTGCGGGGTCGCCGGCAGCTTGCCGTCGCGCTCGAGCTCGATCAGCGCGTCGACGATCAGCTTCGCGCCGTCTCGCGCAAGCCGGTCGTGCAAGGTGGCCGTGGTGTCGGCTTCGGAAATCGACGTGCGCACTTCGGAGATCATCGCGCCGGTGTCGAGGCCGACGTCCATTTGCATCAGCGTGATGCCGGTTTCCGCGTCGCCCGCTTCGATCGCGCGATGGATCGGCGCGGCGCCGCGCCAGCGCGGCAACAGCGATGCGTGAATGTTGATGCAGCCATACGGCGGGATATCCAGCACTTCCTGCGGCAGGATCAGGCCATAAGCGGCCACCACCATGACGTCGTGCGGCGTAGCGCGCAGCAGGTCGATGGCGGCTGCGGCTTCGGCCGGATATTTGCCGGCGCGGCGCAGCGAAGGCGGCTGCGCGACGGCGAGCCCATGCTCCTGCGCATAGCGCTTCACCGGGCTCGCCTGCAATTTCATCCCGCGTCCGGCGGGGCGGTCGGGCTGGGTCAGCACGAGCGGCACCGGAAAACCGGCGCTGTGGATCGCGGCCAGCGCGGCCGCGGCGAACTCCGGTGTACCGGCAAAGATGACGCGCAACGAATGACTCATGAACGAGGGAGGTAGGCGAGGTGGACGCGCATTACATCGCGTGGGCGAGCTTCTTCATCTTGCTCTTGATACGCGTCTGCTTCAGCGCCGACAGGTACTCGACGAACACGCGGCCCATCAGGTGATCCATTTCGTGCTGGATGCAGACGGCGAGCAGCCCCTCGCAGTCCATCTCGAAGGTTTCGCCCTTCTCGTTCAGCGCCCGCACGCGCACTTTCTCGGCGCGCTCGACGTTGTCGTAAATGCCCGGCACTGAAAGACAACCTTCTTCCGAAAGCTTCCTCTCGTCGCTCGACCAGATGATTTCCGGATTGATGAAGGCGAGCAGTTCGTCGTGCGCGTCCGACACGTCGATCACGACCACGCGCTCATGCACGTCCACCTGGGTCGCGGCGAGCCCGACGCCGGGCGCGGCGTACATCGTTTCGGCCATGTCGGCGACAAGCCGGCGGATGCGGTCGTTGACCGCTTCGACCGGCTTCGCGATCTTGTGCAGCCGTTTGTCCGGGTAATTGATGATGTTCAGTAAAGCCATGATCTTGAAGATGATTTTAGGCGCCGCTGACCGGTGGAAGGTTCGCGTTGGCCGTTCGGCCAGGTTGTGAGCCCGTCGCGTTACGCAGAGGATAGATGGTGTCGAACCGGTTCGATTCAACGCGCTACTTGCGCCAGACAACGAGCCCGCGCGGGTGGGCGCGGCGCTGCAGTTATTTCGGATGATGAAAATTTTAGCATGGCGCCCGCCTGCCCGCTGGCCCTGTACGAGGATCGACCGCAATGCACACCTTGCCCGCTACGGATATTGAACTCGCCGCCTGGCTGCGGCTGTCGCTCGCGCCGGGGCTGAAACCCGCCGCGCTGCGCTTACTTCTGAGCGCTTTCGGACTGCCGGAAGCTATCTTTGATCAATCGCCCGAGGTGCTCGCCGGCATCGCCGGCGAGGCTGCGGCGCGCGCCGTGCTGGCGCCGGCCAATCCCGAATTTGAAGCGCAGCTCGCTGCGGTGATTGCGTGGCGCGACCAGCACGGCAACCATCTGGTCGCGCTCGACGATCCCGCCTATCCGCCAACGCTGCTGACCATGCCCGATCCGCCACCGCTGCTATATATAAAGGGCCGGCTGGAGCTGCTGCATACGAGGGCGATCGCCGTGGTGGGCAGCCGCAGCGCCACGCCGCAAGGTGCCGAGGACGCGGAGCGTTTTGCGCGTGAGCTTTCAGCGGCGGGCGTGACAATCGTATCGGGGCTGGCGCTCGGCATCGACGGCGCCGCGCATCGCGGCGGTCTGGAAGGCCCCGGCGGCACGGTAGCGGTCATCGGCACCGGCGCGGACCTCGTGTACCCATCGGCGCATCACGCGCTGGCTCGGCAGATCGCAGTGGAAGGGGCGATCGTCTCGGAATGGCCGCTCGGCACGCCTGCGCGCGCCGCCAATTTTCCGCAGCGTAACCGGCTGATCGCCGGCCTCGTTAGCGGCGTTCTGATCGTCGAGGCAACCATGCGCTCAGGCTCGCTGATCACCGCGCGGCTCGCCAATGAAATGGGGCGCGATATCTTTGCGTTGCCGGGGTCGGTCCACGCGCCGCTCTCGCGTGGCTGTCACCGGATGATCAAGCAAGGTGCCAAGCTGGTCGAAACGCCCGATGAGGTGCTCGAGGAACTCGGCTTCGCCAAACCGTCGGCGGCTGCGTCCGCTCGCGCATCGCCAGTGCCGCGGGACGGTGAGGTTCGGGCGGATTCGGCACCCGCGGCGGCATCAGCAGCGGCCGCGCCTGCGATCACCGCAGAAGGTCAGCGACTGCTCGCCGCGCTCGGCCACGCGCCATCCACACTTGAAATTCTTGCCACCCGCACCGAGATGGAAGGCGCAGCATTACAAAACACGCTGCTGCAACTCGAACTCGCCGGCCAACTGACCGTCCTGCCTGGCGGCCGCTTCATGCGGGCAAGCCACGGCTAACCCTGCATTGACCAGGGTCGACCACGACTCGCGATCGGCCGTGCTACATTCGCGCCAAAGCACCTGACAAAAAAGTACGCAAGGAACCACCATGCCCGCGCTGAATCTCGACACCGACCAAGACCGGATCGCCGAGCGCGTCAACGAACCCGAGACGCTGCTCGTTGCCTGCCTGTGCGCGGAGTGGTGCGGAACCTGCCGTGACTATCGGGAAGCCTTCAACCGGCTGGCGGACAAGCACCCGGACATCTGTTTCGCATGGATCGACATTGAAACCCACGCCGACCGCTTCGACGATCTGGACGTCGAGAATTTCCCGACCATCCTGATCGAGGACTCGATAACGACACGTTTTTTTGGCACGGTTTTACCGCAGGCTGCGATTGTCGAGCGGATGCTGGCCGACCTGACGGCCGTGCCCGGCATCAGCGGGGCGCCCAAACTGCGGCCCGCGCTGGCGGTTGCCTGAAGCGTGGCTGCCAGCCGCGCAGCCTTGCGGCACGGGCGTTGCGGGCTGTGCACAGCACACTTGCCAGCGCTTCCTCAAGCGCTGGGCACAACATTATGATGGTCCGTTTTTTTATGGCACTTGACGCGCCGCTCTCGCGCCGTGTGCTATAAAGCGGTCGTTATTGGGTCGCAAAGGTCACAAACGAGGGTCGCGCTAAAGAAAGCGCACTCAAGGCCACCAACCCGGATCTACCAACCTCACATCGAGTCATGTCCAAAGCACTGATCATCGCCGAAAAGCCTTCCGTCGCGAACGACATCGCGCGCGCTTTGGGCGGCTTTACCAAGCATGACGAATACTACGAAAGCGACGAATACGTCCTTTCCTCGGCAGTCGGCCATCTGCTGGAAATCGCCGCGCCCGAAGAATATGAAGTCAAGCGCGGCAAGTGGAGTTTCGCCAATCTGCCCGTCATTCCGCCGCATTTCGACCTCAACCCGATCGCAAAAAGCGAGTCGCGCCTGAAGGTGCTGACCAGGCTGCTCAAGCGCAAGGACGTCGACCGGCTCATCAATGCATGCGACGCGGGGCGCGAGGGCGAGCTGATTTTCCGCCTGATCGCGCAGCACGCGAAAGCCAAACAGCCGGTTCAACGCCTGTGGTTGCAATCCATGACGGCGGGTGCCATTCGCGACGGCTTTGCCCGTCTGCGCAGCGACGAAGAAATGCAACCGCTCGCCGATGCGGCGCGCTGCCGCTCGGAAGCGGACTGGCTGGTCGGCATCAACGGCACGCGCGCGATGACCGCGTTCAACAGCAAGGGCGGCGGTTTCTTCCTGACCACGGTCGGGCGGGTGCAGACGCCGACGCTGTCGATCGTCGTCGAGCGTGAAGAGAAAATTCGCCGCTTCGTGCCGCGCGATTACTGGGAAGTGAAGGCGGAGTTCGTCTGCGCAGCCGGCTTCTATGAAGGCCGCTGGTTCGATCCGAAATTCAAGCGCGACGAGTTCGATCCGGAAAAACGCGACTCGCGTCTGTGGGCGCTGCCCGCCGCCGAAACGATCGTCGCCGCCTGCCGCGGGCAGATCGGCACGGTAACCGAAGAATCGAAGCCGTCCACACAACTGTCGCCGGCGCTGTTCGACCTGACCAGCTTGCAGCGCGAGGCCAACGGCCGCTTCGGCTTCTCGGCCAAAAACACGCTCGGTCTCGCTCAGGCGCTGTACGAAAAGCACAAGGTGCTGACCTATCCCCGGACCGACGCACGCGCGTTGCCGGAAGACTATATGGATACGGTCAAGCAAACACTCGGCATGCTCAAGGAGAGCAATAACTATCTGCCGTTTGCCAAGCAGGTGCTCGACAAGGGCTGGGTGAAGCCGAACAAGCGCATCTTCGATAATTCCAAGATCAGCGATCACTTCGCCATCATCCCGACGCTGCAGGCGCCGAAGAATCTGTCCGAACCGGAACAGAAGCTCTACGACCTGGTCGTGAAGCGCTTCCTGTCGGTGTTCTTCCCGGCCGCTGAATACCGGGTGACGACGCGGATCACGGAAGTGGTCGGCCATCATTTCAAGACTGAAGGCAAGGTGCTGGTCGAACCGGGCTGGTTGCAGATTTACGGCCGTGAAATCAGCGGCGAAGACGCGAACCTCGTGCCGGTGCAAAAGAACGAGAAGGTCAAGACCGACAAGATCGCCGCGCAGCAACTGGTGACGAAACCGCCGGCACGCTACAACGAAGCGACCTTGCTGTCGGCAATGGAAGGCGCGGGCAAGCTCGTCGAGGACGACGAACTGCGCGAAGCCATGGCGGCCAAGGGTCTGGGCACGCCGGCCACGCGCGCCGCCATCATCGAAGGGCTGCTCGGCGAAAAGTATCTGATTCGCGAGGGCCGCGATCTGATTCCGACCGCCAAGGCGTTCCAACTGATGACGCTGTTACGCGGCCTCGGCGTGAAGGAATTGACCGCACCGGAGCTGACCGGCGAGTGGGAATACAAGCTCTCGCAGATGGAGCACGGCAACCTGCCGCGCGACGCCTTCATGCAGGAAATCGCGCGCATGACGCAAACCATCGTCAAGCGCGCGAAGGAATACGATTCCGACACGATCCCGGGCGATTACGCGACGTTGCAGACGCCGTGTCCGAATTGCGGCGGTCAGGTGAAGGAAAATTACCGGCGCTTTGCGTGCTCGAAGTGCGAGTTCTCGATTTCGAAAATTCCGGGCGGACGCCAGTTCGAAATTCCGGAAGTCGAAGAGTTGTTGCAGAACAAGACGATCGGACCGCTGTCCGGTTTCCGCAGCAAAATGGGCCGGCCGTTCTCGGCGATCCTGAAGCTCTCGCTCGACGACGAGATCAAGAACTACAAGCTGGAGTTCGACTTCGGCCAGGATGCGGGCGGCGAAGATGGCGAACCGCCTGACTTCTCCGACCAGCAGCCGGTCGGCGCATGCCCGAAGTGCAAGGGGCACGTGTTCGAGCACGGCATGAGCTATGTCTGCGAGAACTCGGTCGCAAGTCCGAAGACGTGCGACTTCCGCTCGGGCAAGGTGATCTTGCAGCAGGAAATCGGCCGCGAGCAGATGGCGAAACTGCTGGAAGAAGGACGTACCGACCTGCTGACGAACTTCAAGTCGTCGCGCACCGGCCGTAACTTCAAGGCTTTCCTCGTCAAGCAGAGCGACGGCAAGATCGGTTTCGAGTTCGAGAAGAAGGAGCCGTCCGCGAAAACCGCTGCGAAGACTGCAGCGGCGAAGTCGGCTGTCAAGGCGGCGCCGGAGCTGGACGACGAAGAAGCGGCAGTCGCTGTGAAGGCGGCGCCAGCGGCCAAAAAGGCGGCTGCGAAGAAAGCACCCGCCACCCGGACCGCGGCAGCCAAGAAGGCGCCCGCTAAAAAAGCAGTAGCGCGCAAGACCGGCTCGTAATCGAAGCCGGCGGCCGGGGAGGAGGTCACTCGCATCCGGCCAGCTTCGCGCTTGCGATAAAAAGGCGCAGTCACATGTGAAGTGACTGCGCCTTTTTATTTGCCTACCAGACTGCACTTACCGATACGCTCCCCGGCTAGTACTACATGAGCTCACCCGAGCAGTTCACCGCAACTCGGTTCACAGCGGCGACAAAGCCGTCGGCCGCGAGCGATTCGATGTCTTCGCCAAGGTCTTCGGCACGGGCGACAACTCGCTATCGAGCAGACTTGACAACGGCTCAGCGCCGTCGAACGCTTCCGGCGGGGTGATCTCTGCGGAATCCAAAGCGGCCGCCGTGGCAGGCCGCACAAGGCCGTCCTTGATCCACTGCTCGCCGAGCAGGCTGTTCGGCGTCTGGCTGAAATGCTCGACCAGGTGATCGATGAACGTGCGCACCTTCGCCGGCAAATGGCGGCGGCTCGGATACGCAATGCTGATCTCCACCTGCGGCAAACGGTAATCGCCGAGCAGACGCACGAGCCTGCCGCGGGTCATGTCGCGCCCGATCAGATAGCTCGGCAGAATCGCGATGCCCATGCCGAGCAACGCAAACTGCCGCAGCATTTCCGTGTTGTTCGCCACGATCACGTTCGACGGACGCACCCGCACCTCGCCTTCCGGCCCCGTGAACACGCGCTCGTCGCCCCAATACTCGGACGGCAAGCTCAGACACGGGTGCTCGAGCAGATGCTCAGGGCGCGTGGGCGTGCCATGCTTTTCCAGGTACGCCGGCGTCGCGCACACCGTCATGCAGCCGGTGGTCAAACGCCGCGTGACAATGCTCGCACTGCGCATCTGCCTCGCGATAACGACGCCGACGTCGAAGCCTTCTTCGACCAGGTCGACCTGCCGGTCCACCAGCGTGACATCGGGAATGACTTTCGGATAACGCTCCGCATAGGTCTGGAGCACCGGCGCCAGGTTATGCAACCCGAACACGACCGGCGCAACTATTCGCAATGTGCCGACGGGTTCGTGATTTCGCGCGACCACCATCTGCTCGACGTCTTCCAATTCGTCGAGAATCTGGCGCGCACGCTCGAGATAGACCTGGCCTGATTCGGTCAGCGACAAGCTGCGGGTTGTGCGATTGAGCAGCCGCGTACCAAGGCGGCCTTCGAGATCGGCGACGTGGCGGGTCGCAACTGCATTGGATATATCCATCGCGCTTGCAGCGCGGGCGAAACTACCGAGATCCGCCACTTTGACGAATACTCGCATCGACTGCAAATGATCCATGGGACTACTCCTGCCGTGTTACAGCTTCCTGAAAAGCAGTGAAGCGAACTTGGAATTCTCCTACGACTCGCGAAATCCTGCAGAAGTTGCCCATCAAAGCGGAAATTTTGTCGATATTTGCGTCACTGTGCTCTTCAGTGCGGGGCACGAACACTCATTGTTCCCGAAAAAGAAACAATCTGCTGCACCGCAGCTTGCACAGTCTTTTTTGTTCGAACAGACGCAGCGGTCGTGCGGGCATTGCTGAATCAGCAAAAGTGTTAGAGGGTCGAATCAGAAAGCGAAAAACCGCCCGAAGGCGGCTTTCTACGCGAAGTGAATACTCACGTTATCAGACTGCGAATTTCCCTTCCAAGGCTGCTTTAGCCTGAGTCAGAGCCAATGGCAGCCCTTGCTGCAGTGTGTCGAACAACTCGGCATGCAGAGCGAGTTCATCGCGCCAGGCAGCGTCGTCCACCGAGATCACCTGCTGGAATTGCTCGCGGCTGAAATCGAGCCCGCTCCAATCGATGTCTTCATAGTGCGGCGACACGCCAAATGCGTGTTCCTCGCCTTGCGCCGAGCCTTCGATGCGGCCGACCATCCAGCTCAACACACGCATGTTCTCGCCGAAACCCGGCCAGACGAACTTGCCGTCCGCGCCCTTGCGGAACCAGTTCACGCAGAAGATTTTCGGCAGCTGCGCGTTCAATTTCTCGAGGCGCTCGCCGGTTTTGAGCCAGTGACTGAAGTAGTCGCTCATGTTGTAGCCGCAGAACGGCAGCATCGCGAACGGGTCGCGGCGCACCACGCCCTGCTGGCCAGCGGCGGCTGCGGTCGTTTCCGAGCCCATGGTTGCGGCCATGTAGACGCCTTCGACCCAGTTGCGGGCCTCCGTGACGAGCGGCACCGTGGTCGAACGGCGGCCACCGAAGACGAACGCGTCGATCGCGACGCCCGCCGGATTCTCCCACTCGGCATCGATCGACGGACATTGCGAGGCCGACGCCGTAAAGCGCGCATTCGGGTGCGCCGCTTTGCGCCCGCTTTGCCTGGCGATTGCCGGTGTCCAGTCCTTGCGCTGCCAGTCGATCAGATGCGCGGGCGGCTCGGCGGTCATGCCTTCCCACCAGACGTCGCCGTCGTCGGTCAGTGCGACGTTCGTGAAGATGACGTTTTCCTTCAGCGTGGCCATTGCATTGAAGTTGGTCTTCTCGCTGGTGCCCGGCGCGACGCCGAAATAGCCCGCTTCCGGATTGATCGCGTACAGGCGGCCGTCCTTGCCTGGCTTGATCCACGCAATGTCGTCGCCGATTGTCGAGATTTTCCAGCCGTTCAGGCCTTGCGGCGGAATCAGCATCGCGAAGTTGGTCTTGCCGCAGGCCGACGGAAACGCGGCGGCGACATGGTGCTTGCGGCCTTCCGGCGATGTCACGCCGAGAATCAGCATGTGTTCGGCGAGCCAGCCTTCGTCGCGGCCCATGGTCGATGCAATGCGCAGCGCAAAGCACTTCTTGCCGAGCAGCGCATTGCCGCCGTAGCCCGAACCATAGCTCCAGATTTCGCGCGATTCGGGGAAATGGACAATGTATTTGGTGCTGTTGCACGGCCACGGCACGTCTTTCGCGCCCGCAGCGAGCGGCGCGCCGACCGAATGCACGCACGGCACGAACTGGCCGCCTTCGCCGAGCACGTCGTACACCTTGCGGCCCATGCGCGTCATGATGCGCATGTTGGTCACCACGTACGGGCTGTCGGTCAACTCGACGCCAATGTGCGCGATCGGCGAACCGAGCGGCCCCATCGAGAACGGCACGACGTACAGCGTGCGGCCGCGCATTGCGCCGTCGAACAGGCCGTCGAGCGTCGCGCGCATTTCGGCCGGCGCGATCCAGTTGTTGGTTGGGCCAGCGTCTTCGCGACGCTGCGAGCAGATGAAGGTGCGGTCTTCGACGCGCGCCACGTCCGACGGATCGGACCACGCCAGATACGAATTCGGGCGTTTGGCGGGATTGAGTTTTTTGAGGGTGCCGGCTTCGACCATCTGCGCGCACAGGCGGTCGTACTCTTCCTGCGAACCGTCGCACCAGACGACCTGATCGGGCTTGGTCAACGCGGCGACGCGCTCGACCCACTCGATCAATTTACGGTGTTTGACCCATGTGGGTGCCTCGAAGGTGGGCTGTCCTTCGAATGAGGGATGATTCATCGACCTGTCTCCGTTCTGATAGCAATAGAAAAACGGTACGAGCCCAGTGACGCTGCGTGCGAGAGGCGTTCAATCCATCACGTCGGCAATTCCTACAACTCGACGCGCAATTCGATTGTGCAGATCATGGGCTACGCACAGCCCGTTGCGCGGAGGCGTCCGCCGACAGCCTTCTGAAACCGTCTGTAAAGCGGCTTGCCTCAACGCACAACAAACTGTTAAAAACGATGTCAATCGGCCCTGCCGTGGTGCTGCTGCTGTTCTTCGCGGCAGCTTCTACGGTAAAACATTCATCTAGTCCACCGTGTGACCTAGGTCACATGATGGGACAGCCAGCATAACACTCCGTTCCGCACCACCAAGGTGCGTCGCAAGACACATACCATGAAGATTGCCATCCTCGACGATTACCAGGACGCCGTTCGCAAGCTCGACTGCTTTCAATTGCTGGCCGACCATGATGTCAAGGTCTTCAACAACACTGTCCGTGGTTTGGGCCAGTTGGCGAGCCGTCTTTCCGAAGTCGATGCGCTGGTCCTGATTCGCGAACGTACCCGCATCAACTCGCAACTGCTCGACAAGTTGCCGCGTTTGCGCATGATCAGCCAAACCGGCAAGGTGTCGAGCCATATCGACCTGCCGGCGTGTACCGAGCGCGGCATTGCCGTGCTGGAAGGCAGCGGCTCGCCGTTCGCGCCGGCCGAATTGACGTGGGCACTCATCATGGCTGCCCAGCGGCGGATTCCGCAATACGTAGCAAACCTTAAGCAAGGAGCCTGGCAACAGTCGGGTTTGAAGACGTCGGCACTGCCGCCGAACTTCGGCTTGGGCCAGGTGTTGCGCGGCCAGACGCTGGGGATTTGGGGTTACGGCAAGATCGGGCGGCTGGTTGCCGGATACGGCAAGGCGTTCGGCATGAACGTGCTGATCTGGGGCCGCGAACATTCGCGCGAAGCGGCGCGTGCCGACGGCTTCGGCGTCGCCGAAAGCCGCGAAGCGCTGTTCGAACAGAGCGATGTGCTGTCGCTGCATCTGCGTTTGCATGACGACACGCGCGGCATCGTCAAGCAGGAAGATCTGCTGCGGATGAAGCCGACCGCGTTGCTCGTGAACACGAGCCGGGCCGAATTGCTCGACGAAAACGCGCTGGCGAGCGCGCTGTCACACAATCGTCCGGGGATGGTCGCGATCGACGTCTACGAAAGCGAGCCGATTCTGCAGGGCTACAGCCTGCTGCGGATGGAGAACGTGATCTGCACGCCGCACATCGGCTATGTCGAGCGCGAGAGCTATGAGTCGTATTTCTCCGCGGCGTTCAAGAACATTCTGGCCTTCGACGCCGGCGATACGGCCAGTGTGGCGAATCTGGAAGCGTTGCAGGGCGGACGGCGGCGTTAAACGCGGCGCAACAGCTGGTGCGCGGCGTCGTATCGCATCGTAATGAAACGCATCGCGACGAAACGGAAACGAAGCAAAACCGCGCCGCCGCCGCTCAGCGCGCTTCGTGCGCGGCGGCTTCGCGCAGATCGGGCATGCGTTCGAGGAAGGTTTCGCCGTCGACGCGGCCGAGGTTATACGCGTGCACCATCTGCGAAGGGCTCGTGTAATCCCAGCTCGAAATCGGCACCTTGCACGACGGCTGCACGTAGAGCCGTTGCTGCACGCCATGCGGCACGACGAACATCTGCGGACGCGGATAGAGACGCGTGACCATCACCAGCACGTTGCCCGGCGCGTCGGCATCGAGCGCGCCGACCGGCACGTTATCGACCATCCCGCCATCCAGTACCGGCCTGCCGTTGCGCCGCAGAACCGGCGTGAACGGCGGCGTGCTCGACGATTGCAGGATCAGATCCGCGAGGTCCTCGACAGTCGCGCAATCCTGCGCGCGCACGAATTCCGGATGGAAGCCGAGCGTCTGACCGAGCGTCGGATGCAGCGTCTTGCGCACGTATTTTTCGATGTTGTACGCGATCAGTCCCGCGGCGACCGCGCTGCGCGCGCCGAGCCAGCGAGGCAGATGCGACACGCCGATGCGGATTTCCGGCGCCTGTGCGAGCGTCGCAAACTTGTCGCCATAGATGTCGAGCAGAGCCTGCCGGTAGATGCGGTAATGCGGAAACACCGATTCGCCGCGCAGCAGGTTGCCCCAGTAGGCGTTGCGGGTGTTGTGGCGCAGCGCGTCCTGGTAGTAGCGCATCACCCAGTCGGAATCGCGCGTGTAGAGCATGCACGCGGTGGCGGCGCCGGCCGAAATGCCGGTAATGACGCGCGGACGGATATGCAGTTCCGGCTGCACGACGTCCCAGAATCCCGCCTGCCACCAGCAGCGATTGCCGCCACCGGCGAATACGACCTGATCGAACATCTTGGCTTTTTCCTCTAATGCGGCGTGCGGCGCGCCGTTTTAATTCGAATTGAATCGTTTTAGTCGAGCAGCGCGTAGGTGGTGGTGGCGTGGACGGCCATGTTGCCGGCTTCATCGAACAATTCGACTTCGCCGAATACGAGATTACGGCCCAAGCGCAACACGCGCGCGGTAATCAGCACATCGCCCTTACGGACCGCGCGCATGAAGCTGATATTGAGAGAGACTGTGCTCATCGGCTTGAAGCCGCCGAGCGCGGCTGAAATCGCGACGATCATCGCTGTGTCGGCGGCCGCCATGAACACCTGACCGCAGATCACGCCACCCGAATGACGCAGTTCGCCGGAAAACGGCAGGCGCAGCGTTGCGCTCTCTTCGTCGACCTTGACGGGAGTCAGCGTGAGCGTGCGCACCCAAGGCGCCAAGATGCGGTCGAGCAACTCGAGAATCGCTTTGTCATCCATGTCCGTCCCCGGTCGATAACCGCGCGACGCTTCGCGCGGTATGGTGTCGCGACATGATACCGGGACGGTGAGCTCAACGTCTTTTTGGCGAGGACCGGTCTGCTGGGCGTACCCGCGGCGGTCGTTACAAATATTTTTAAGAAAGTTGCTAAGGAGACTTGGCAATCTCGGAAAGTTACTGCATAATTTCGCTTCTGTTTGGGGCGTTAGCTCAGTTGGTAGAGCAGCGGACTCTTAATCCGTCGGTCGAGTGTTCGAGTCACTCACGCCCCACCAAAGAATTCAAGCACTTAGCCCAGTCATTGCGACTGGGCTTTTTGCTTTATGGCTCGCGTGTAACACGCTGTGTAACCGCATTTTAGGCAATGCGCGCAGAGCGAGCGCTCACTCCTCCGTGTCAGCGATCCAGCAGCCGAAACGCTCGAATTCATCAAGCGGGACGTGCTCAATCTGGCGATGTGCAACACGGACAATCACACGCGCAATACGGCCGTGCAACTGGTCGAAGGCAGAGTCCAGCTCACGCCCCTGTTTGACTTCGCGCCGATGTACCTCGATCCCGAGTTGATTCCACGTGCACTGAGGTGGTATCGGCCGGACACCCGGGCTGAACTGACGGACTGGGCCGACGTGCTCGCGGCATTGCCCGTACCCGACCACGAACGCCGGATGCTCGCCGGGGAGTTGAGCCGGTTTGCCGTACGGATCGAACGCTTGCCCGACACCATGGCAGCGCAGGGGGTCGATCACGACATCATCGAGTTCCTGACGCCGTACATCGATACGCAGGTCCGACAACTGAAAGCCCTTCAACCCTCAGAGGCCTAGCATGCCCCGTCGGACTCGACCCACCCGTGAAGAGCAGAACGCCCTGCGCCGCGCTTTCTACGACAGGATCGCCCGGGGCGATATGACCATTCCTGAAGCCATGAAAGCGATGCGCGCGATGACGGGCCTGACCCAGGCGGAATTCGCCGCGCACCGAGGCGTCAGCCGCCGGGTCATCCAGGACATCGAGCGCGGGACCGGAAATCCGACCGTCGACTCGCTCAACAACGTTGCGAAGCTCTTCGGCCTGCAGGTCGGGTTCGTCCCGATCAGGCGGAACGAACCATCTTCGCCGACCTCGAGCTAACAACTATCAAACGGTGCCGGACGACGTCTCCGAAGCAAGCCACCTATGACGCAGTGGCCATGGCCAACACCCAATTTCGCGCCGCAGGAGCCTGATCACCCCACCTCGCGAGCCAGCGCCACCCGCCCTCCCCCAATCAGCGAAAGAGCAATTTCCTTCAATACACCCCACCCCGCCGCCCGATACCGTTGACCGTCGCAAATCCTGCGCACCCACGTATCGAGGCATCAGATGACCGTATTACTTTCCATGGCCGCCTTTGCGTTGGCCTCGTCGATCTCACCCGGCCCAGTCAATGTCGTTGCGCTCAGCGCCGGCGCCCAGCACGGACTCGCCGCGAGCATGCGGCATGTCACCGGGGCGACCGTCGGCTTCACGCTGCTGCTTCTGCTCATCGGTCTGGGTCTGCACGAACTGCTCGCTCGTTTCCCCAACCTGATCACAGTCGTCCAATGGGCCGGCGTCGGTTTCCTGCTTTACATGGCCTATAAACTCGCCGTCGATGACGGCAAGCTCGGCGCCGACAAGCCCGTCCGAGGGCCGTCCTTCGCATATGGCGCCGCCATGCAATGGCTCAACCCGAAAGCATGGCTCGCGTCGCTGGCGGGCATGAGCGCCTACGCAGCCGACGGCGACGGCAGGCTCGTCTGGCAGTTCACCGTCGTGTACTTCGTGATTTGCTATGCGTCGATTGCCAGCTGGGCGTATGCCGGTACGTTCCTGCGTCGGTACTTGCAGGAACCGAAGCGCGTGAGGCTATTCAATCGTGTGATGGCGGCTTTGCTCGCCGCTAGCGCGCTGTATCTGCTAATA
Source organism: Paraburkholderia sp. SIMBA_030 (assembly GCF_046535245.1). Lineage (NCBI taxonomy): Bacteria > Pseudomonadati > Pseudomonadota > Betaproteobacteria > Burkholderiales > Burkholderiaceae > Paraburkholderia > Paraburkholderia sp. SIMBA_030. The sequence continues at coordinate 166,495 of NZ_JAWRXB010000003.1, read as the reverse complement.
GCGTGACCCGCACGGCAGAGCGCACTTCCAGACGCGCCGTTCGCCTCAACCGCGATACTGCCCCGGCGTCGCCGCGACCAGCCGTTTGAAGGTCCGCTGCAAATGCGCCTGATCGGCAAAGCCGGCATCCAGAGCAACGTCCGCAATCAGACGGCCACGCCTGAGTTGCGCGCGGCTGTACTGAATGCGCCGATTGATCAGATACGCATGCGGCGTCATGCCGTAGCGCTTTTTGAACGCGCGAATCAGATGCGAGGCGGACAGATCGGCCGCCTCGCAGACATCCTCCAGCTTCAGCGGACGCGTGCAGTTTTCGGCGATAAATTCAGCAGCGCGCGTGAGTTGGCGGCTGGCGTCGTTATCCGGCAAAGGCGCCGGATTGAGGGTTTGCTGGACTTCGGAAAAGAATGTGACGGCGGCGCTTTCCTTGCGCATGACATCGGCGTTGCCGTCGACGAGAATCGCGTACAGACAGTTCAACCCGTCAAACAAAGCGGGCTCCGTCGTCATGGTCTGCGAAAACGCGCGGAACGCATGGTTGCCACTGAATCCCAAGTCGTGCTGCAGCCCCGCAAGCCATGCAGCATCGACATGCAGCATCCGATACGACCAGCGTTCGTCGGCAACCGGATTACAGGCGTGCGCGTCGTCCGGGTTCATCATGACGACCGCGCCGGCCCCGACCCACTCACGCGCGCTGCGGTTTACATACACGCTGCGCCCGCCGGTCACGGCGCCGATCGAAAACGTTTCGTGCGAGTGTTTGGCGTAGCAAAGCTCGCGGCCATCTTCAATCGAGCGGGCTTCGAGAAACGGCAACGTCTCGTCGCGCCAGAACTGAGGCGCCGCGCCGCTTCGTGCGAAAACCGCTTGCTGCGTCACCTCACTCATTGTGCGTTTCCCGATTATTCATATGACACAGGGCTCGGCTGCCGAACTCAATGCATCGGCCACCGTGTCACGAAAGAATAGCGGGAAATCCCCTTCGTTGCCTGACGAAAAGAACGGCGGCGAAAATCCGAAGTGTTCCGCAAGAGGCGCGACGTGATGCGGCGTAGTGCCGTGAACCACGCCCCTTTACATTACTTCGGCGTCACATCGATATTGCCCAGATACTTCGCCGCCAGCGTCTTCACCGTACCGTCGGCCTGGACCTTCGCGATCGCCGCATTCAACTGATCGCGCAGTGCGGTATCGCCCTTGCGAATGCCGTATGCAATACCGCTGCCGAGGATCTTGTCGTCGCGCACCGGCTGGCCGACGAAAGCGTAATCCTTGCCGTTAGGTTTCGACAGAAAACCCGTCTCTCCTGCCGGCGCCAGAACCAGCGTCGCGTCCAAACGACCCGCGACGAGATCCGTATAGACCTGGTTCTGATCCTGATACGGCACGACGGTGACGCCCCCGGCTTCCCAATGCGCCTTCGCGAAAGTCTCCTGAATCGACGCCTGCAACACGCCAACGCGTTTGCCCTTCAACGATGCGGGGGTCGGCAGCAGACCGCTGTCACGCTTCGCGATCAGCTGCGTCGGCACGCGATACACGACGGTGGTGAAATCGATCGCCTGACGGCGCTGCTCGGTCGCGTTCATCGCCGAATTGATGGCGTCGAACTTGCGGCCCTGCAACGCGGGAATCAAACCGTCGAACGACGTTTCGACCCACTTGCACGTCAAATGCGCCGCGGCGCAGACGGCATTGCCGACATCGATATCGAGGCCTTGCAGCTCACCGTTCGGCCCTTTCGATTCGAACGGTGGGTACTGCGCTTCGAGTCCGAAACGCAAAGTCGATGTATCGGCGGCAATGGCGGCAGACGACGCTGCCACCGATGCCAATGCGCAAGCCAGCGCCAGTAGAGGTTTGAGCAACTTCATAACAGGTCCCTTTCCCTTGAATTCATTGTGACGGCGAGCACGCAGCGCGACGATCATACTGCGTCCAAAAAAGGCCGCCGGCTCGTGCCGCGCCGATCAGATTTCGCACAAACGCCGTGCGCCTTCGATCAGCGTCGCGTCGTCCTTCGAGAAGCTCAGGCGGATCAAACCCGAATCCGTGCCGTCGGTATAAAACGCCGACAGCGGAATCGTCGCGACGCGCGCATCGCGAATCAGGCGCAGCACGAAATCGCTGTCGCTTTCATCGGAAAAGCCGCGAAAGCGCGCCAGCATGAAAAAGCTGCCTTCGCTCGGCAGCAACTCGAAGCGCGACTCGCGCAGCGCATGCGCCAGCAGATCGCGCTTCTTCTGATAGAACGCGGACAGGCCAAGATAGCTTTCGCGATTCGCGAGCGCGTCGACGAACGCGTATTGCATCGGCGTATCGGCGGAAAACACCATGAACTGGTGGACCTTGCGGATCTCGTCCATCAGCGCGGCGGGCGCGAGGCAATAGCCGACACGCCAACCGGTGACGTGATACGACTTGCCGAACGACGACACGATCACGCTGCGCGCCGCGAGTTCGGCGTCGCAGGCCATGCTTTGATGCTTGGCGCCGTCGAACACCACATGTTCGTAGACTTCGTCGGCGAGGATCACGATATCGGTGTTGCGCGTGATGGCCTTCAGCCGGGCGACATCGGCCTCGCTGAACGTGGTCGCGGTCGGATTGTGCGGCGTATTGACGATGATCATGCGCGTCTTCGGCGTGATCGCGGCGGCGACCTCGTCCCAGTCCACGCGAAAATCGGCAAGCGACAGTTTGATCGGAATGGGCTTCGCGCCTTGCAGACGCACGATCGGCCCGTAGCTGTCGAACGAAGGCTCGAAGTAGATCACTTCGTCGCCGGGATGCACCAGCGCGCTGATCGTCGAGTACAGACCTTCGCTGGCGCTGGCGATCACGGTTACTTCACTGGCCGGGTCGTAACGCACGCCGTATAGCGTCTCCACCTTGTCGGCGAGCGCGTCGCGCAGCGCGCCGATGCCGGCCATCGGGGCATACTGGTTGTGGCCGGCGCGCATGGCTTGCGCGACGCCGTCGATCAGCTTCGCATCCGGCGCAAAATTCGGCGCGCCTTGCGACAGGTTCAATGCGTCGTATTGCGCGGCCAATTGACCGATCACGGTAAAAATCGTCGTGCCTACGTCAGGCAGTTTCGAGCGGGCTTGCAAGGCGCTCTGCATAAGGCGTTCTCCATCGGGCAGCGGATTCGCGGACAGCCAGCTGCGCGGCGGCCCCATCCGGTTCGATGATTAGGCATCAGCCAAAGAACCGTCACAATCGAAACTTTGTCATGCGCGGCATGCGTTTACGTCATGGCTGGCGCCATGCCGCGCCGGCGCGGGCTGAGCCAATGAAATCGGGGCTTTGAGGGAAGAGATGAGGCCGCGCGGAGAACGCGGAAAACGGCAGAGGTATGACGTAATGTGATGAATGCGGACGGCTGCGACCGGGCGATCACAGCCGTTTGAAGCGGAATTACTCATCCATCAAGCGGACTTTCACCTTCTTGCCCTTTACCTTGCCGGCGCTGAGCTTGCGCAACGCGTCACGCGCGACACTGCGCTCCACGGCCACATAGGTCGACATTTCGGTCACGTTGATCTTGCCGATCTGCGAACCGGCGAAACCCGCCTCGCCGGTCAGCGCGCCGAGCACGTCGCCGGGGCGGATCTTTTCCTTGCGGCCGCCGAGTATCTGCAGCGTTTCCATCGGCGGCAGCAGCGGCTCGTTGCTGGCGGGCTTCAGATCCGCCAGCTTGTGCCACTCGACGTCACGCTTGTGCGCCTGTTCGAGGCTGCCCACGCGGCCCATCTCGTTCATGCTCGCGAGGCTCAGCGCCCAGCCTTCCTGATCGGCGCGACCGGTGCGGCCGATGCGGTGCACGTGCACTTCCGGATCCGGCGTCACGTCGACGTTGATCACCGCTTCGAGCTGCGCAATGTCGAGGCCGCGCGCGGCGACGTCGGTGGCGACCAGCACCGAGCAGCTACGGTTCGCGAACTGGATCAGCACCTGATCGCGTTCACGCTGATCGAGTTCGCCATGCAACGCAAGCGCATGAAAACCTTGCGCGCGCAGCACGTCGAGCAGATCGCGGCATTGCTGCTTGGTGTTGCAAAACGCCAGCGTGCTCACCGGTCGATAGTGATTCAGGAGCATACCGACCGCATGCAGACGCTCATCCTCGGTCACTTCATAGAAGCGCTGGCGGATCTTGGTGTTGTCGTGCCGCTCGGCGAGCTTCACTTCCTTCGGATTGCGCAGGAATTGCTGGCTGAGTTTGACGATGCCTTCGGGGTAGGTCGCGGAGAACAGCAGCGTCTGGCGCTCTTTCGGACATTGCCGCACGACCGTGGCGATATCGTCGAAGAAACCCATGTCGAGCATGCGGTCGGCTTCGTCGAGCACCAGCGTGTTGAGCGCCTGCAACGGCAAGCTGCCGCGTTCGAGGTGATCCATGATCCGGCCCGGCGTGCCGACCACGATATGCGCGCCGTGTTCGAGGCTGGCGGTCTGCGGACGCATCGGCGTGCCGCCGCACAGCGTCAGCACCTTGATGTTTTCTTCCGCGCGCGCAAGGCGCCGGATTTCCTGCGTGACCTGGTCGGCGAGTTCGCGCGTCGGGCACAGCACCATCGCCTGCACGGCGAAGTTGCGTACGTCGAGACGCGCGAGCAGCGCCAGCGAAAACGCCGCGGTCTTGCCGCTGCCGGTTTTCGCCTGGGCGATCAGATCGTGGCCGGCCAATGCGATCGGCAAGCTGGCGGCCTGGATCGGCGTCATCTCGACGTAGCCGAGCTGCGTCAGATTGGCGAGCGTCGCGGGCGGTAACGGCAGCTCGCTGAACGGCGCGCCGGCTGTGGTGGGACTGTTCATATTCTCGATGGCTCGCTAAAGGCTGAAGGCTGAGGACTAATCGGCCACGGGGCCAAGGGTGGGACGGCCTTCGATCTGCTCGTAAAGCACCGAGCCATCGTCCGCGTCGAAACGTTCGACGTAATTGCGCGCGCCGCACATCGGGCAACGGAACAGGAGCCCTTGGCCCTCGTTCTTGATGACGACGTCCGACTGCTCCCACTGCGCGTCGCAGGACTTGTTTCTACAGGTAAACACGTTGATTCTCCAACTGGATTCGATTGTTTATTGGGCGGGCCGTACGAGCGGCCCAGCCGTGAATGGGATCACTACCGGGGACGCTGCCGATGTCACCATCGCGATGGCTACGGGATGAAGCGCTTTAGCCCAGATGCGTATGCCGTGCACGCGTTGCGCTCACTTCCATACCGGTGAGGCCCTGAACGATGCCGCAGTCTTCGACCGCCTGCTCGCCATGGCATTGCTCGCGCAACGTGGTCAGTTGCACTTTCAGTTGCTTCAGTTCGTCGATGCGCGCGTCGACATGCGCGATGTGCTCGTCGATCAATGCATTGATGCCGCCGCAGCCGTCCGCCGGCGCGTCGGTCAGACGCAGCAATGCACGGATTTCGTCATGGGTCATGTCGAGCGCACGGCAATTCCGGATGAAACGCAGCCGCTCGACGTGCTTCGCCGTGTAGCTGCGGTAATTCGCCTCGGTGCGCTCCGCTTCGGGCAACAGGCCCTCTTTTTCGTAGAAACGGATGGTTTCGGTCGTGCAATGGGCGATTTTCGCCAGTTCGCCGATTTTCATGGCGCCTCCAGATTCCGGCCTTGACCTTGTAGTGGCTTCAAGGTGTTTACTAGACCACAAATCGAACCAGGAAGCCACCATGCCGCGCGCCAGCCATGCCGAAACAGAACGTCACGAACACGGTGAAGCCTGTGCCCACGGGCATAAAGCGCGCGCTCACAATCACAGTCATGGCGAAACCTGCGACCACAGCCACGAAGCCGATGCCCAAGCGCATGGACACGCTCATCGCCATGCCGACGCCGCCTGTTGCGCGCCCGCGTCCGTCTTGCCAATGCCGGGCCGACTCCCGAAATCCGAAAGCGTCGGCAGCGATGTACGCACCGCCATCCGCATCATGCAGATGGACTGTCCGACCGAAGAAGCGCTGATCCGCAAGAAATTCAGCCGCATGCCGGCCGTGCGCAGCATGGATTTCAACCTGATGCAGCGGGTACTGACGGTCGTGCACACGCCCGACGCGCTCGGCACCATCCTCGCCGCGCTGCGCTCGCTCGACTTCACGCCTGAACTCGCCGACGCCAATCCAAACGCAGATGCAGGGCCCGCCGCGCCTCACGCGCCGTCCAGGCCGTGGTCGCTGGCGCTGGCAGGCCTGGCGGCCGTGGGCTCAGAGGCCGCCAGTTGGCTCGGCGCGCCCATCTGGCTGGCTGCGGGTCTGGCGATCCTCGCCATCGTCTCCGGCGGCCTGACGACGTACCGGAAGGGCTGGCTCGCGATCCGCAACGGCAACCTCAACATCAACGCGCTGATGAGCATTGCGGTAACCGGCGCGCTGATCCTGCGCCAGTGGCCGGAAGCCGCCATGGTGATGGTCCTCTTCACGATCGCCGAGTTGATCGAGGCGAAATCGCTCGACCGTGCCCGCAACGCGATCAAAGGCCTGATGCAGCTGACGCCAGAACAGGCAAGCGTGCAGCAAGCCGACGGCAGCTGGCGTTCGACGGCGCTCAAATCGATCGCGCCCGGCGCTTTGGTTCGCGTGAAGCCGGGTGAGCGCATCGCGCTCGACGGCGAAATCGTCGCGGGCCGTTCGAGCGTGGACCAGGCGCCGATCACCGGCGAAAGCCTGCCGGTCGACAAAACCGTTGGCGACTCCGTGTTCGCCGGCACGATCAACCAGACCGGTTCCTTCGACTATCGCGTAACGGCCGCGGCCAGCAACACGACGCTCGCCCGCATCATCCACGCAGTCGAAGAAGCACAAGGCACCAAAGCGCCGACGCAACGCTTCGTCGATCAGTTCGCGCGCGTCTATACGCCGATCGTGTTCGCGACCGCGCTCGCCGTCGCGGTGCTGCCGCCGCTGCTGTTCAGTGGTCCGTGGCACGAGTGGATCTACAAGGCGCTGGTGATGCTGGTGATCGCCTGTCCGTGCGCGTTGGTGATCTCGACGCCGGTGACGATCGTCAGCGGCCTCGCCGCGGCCGCGCGCCACGGCATTCTGATCAAAGGTGGCACCTACCTCGAACAGGGCCGCAAGCTGACGTGGCTCGCGCTCGACAAAACCGGCACGATCACGCACGGCAAGCCCGTGCAAACGGAGTTCGCATCGCTGGCCGATGTCGATGCCGCCCGCTGCCGGTCGCTCGCGGCGAGTCTCGCGGGCCGCTCGGATCATCCGGTGTCGATGGCGATTGCGGCGGCGGCCAAAGCTGAAGGCGTCGCGAGCACGACAACAGTCGATGGATTCGAAGCGTTGACGGGACGCGGCGTGCGCGGCGACATCGACGGCTCGCCGTATTGGCTCGGCAATCATCGGCTGGTCGAAGAACTCGGCCGCTGTTCAGCATCGCTGGAAGCACGTCTCGACGCGCTCGAACGGCAAGGCAAAACGGTCGTGATGCTGCTGGACGCCGAACGCGTGCTGGCCTTGTTCGCCGTCGCCGATACGGTGAAGGACACGAGCCGCGCCGCCATCGCCGATTTACATCGCCTCGGCGTGCGTACCGCGATGCTCACCGGCGACAACACGCACACGGCCGAAGCGATCGCGCAGCAGGTCGGCATCGACGAAACGCGCGGCGATCTGTTGCCGGAAGACAAGCTGAACGCGGTGGCAAGCTGGTCGAAGGACGGTACCGTGGTCGGCATGGTCGGCGACGGCATCAACGACGCGCCGGCGCTCGCGCGCGCCGATATCGGCTTCGCGATGGGCGCGATGGGCACCGACACCGCGATCGAAACCGCCGACGTCGCGCTGATGGACGACGACCTGCGCAAGATTTCGCTGTTCGTGCGGCTCTCGAAGGCGACGCATTCCGTACTGGTTCAGAACATCACGTTGGCGCTGGGCATCAAGTCCGTTTTCTTCGTGCTCACGCTAATGGGCCTCGGCACGATGTGGATGGCGGTGTTCGCCGATGTGGGCGCGAGCTTGCTGGTAGTGGCAAACGGCTTGCGGTTGTTGCGTCAATAAACGCGGGCCGCGTCACGCCGAAGCGCCAGCGCGCTAATGCGTGAACGAATAGGCGTGTTCTTCGGCACGTGAGCTGGCGGCGGCCTTCAGCGTATCCGACGGCCGCATGCCGAACAGCTTCCGATAATCGGTGGCGAACTGGCTCAGATGCCAGAAGCCCCACGCCGCGGCAATATCCTGCACCGAACGCGACTCGCGCCACGCGCCGCATAGATCGCGGCGCGCGCCGTTCAGCCGGATGATGCGCAGATACGTGGCGGGCGCCATGCCGAGCACATCCTGAAAGCAGTATTGCAAGGTCCGCCGGCTCACATGCAACCGTTCGCACAACTCCGGCACATTGACCGCGCGGTCGCGATTCGCCAGCACATATTCGCGCGCTTCCGAGACGATCGACTGACGGCGTGGACGCACAGGCATCGCGACCTGCTCCGAGCCGGGCAACGCGCCCACGTCGAATAGCGACGCCAACACCGATGCCTGCAAATTGTTGCGCGCGAACGAGGACAGCGGCGCGGCGCTCGCCGCGCCGTCGTCGAGAAGCTGCCGCAGCGAAGCGCACAGCCGCTCCTTTCTCGCCATGCCGATCGAAACGACCTCCGTATTCGGCAATTGATCCGCCAAACCGACGCGCTCCACTTCGGCCGAATAACGGCGCAACACTTCGCCTTTCACCACCACGCCGAAAATCTCGTAACCCGACGACGTCAGCAGTTCGAATTCGATTCCGCCAGGACGACATGCGAGCGCATCGCCGGCGATCACCTGCGCGTCGATACGCCCGGAGCCTTCCGGACAAGTGGGAATGCCGAACCAGTATGCGTCCTCCTGCACTTCGCAAGTTTGCCTGAGCGTGTGGCTGGTCGTTTCGACGAACACCTGCATGTGATCGAGACATAACTCCGTCAACCCGCCGACAAAGCGGCCGGCGCTCAACTGGTCATAGGTCTGGCTCCAGCCGTGAAGGTTGCGCGCCTGTTCGTCGGCGTCGTGGGCGACGCAGGTGTGCACGCAAAAGCTCGGCTGCGGCACTGCGGGCCGGTCAGTGAAGCTGTCGCTTTGGAGTTCGATCGTCATACCAGGTCGGCAAAAAAAGGAACATGAGCGGAATATCGGGAAGAAAAGAAGGCAATTCCCATGCCGAACGCATTCACAGCGTGCAGGCTCGACAAGCGCCCGTGCGCTGTTCAATTGATGAACAACGCTGCGCACACTGATCAGAAATAGGACGTTCATTCTGCAACAGGTTGAACAGCGCATCGCGCGATGCGTCGCAATAGTGCCTGCCACGCGTGCGCAACTCACCAGCGCGGTGCATTGGCACACTTCTGGCTCTAGTCACTCGCGGCCAAGCGAAATATCGCGCCGAATACAGCCCATTCAACATGTGAGGAGCACACAGATGAATCATGCAGAGATGCAATTTCTGAGTACCGAATTCCCGTACAAAAAGCAGTATGCGAATTTTATCGGCGGTGAATGGGTCAAGCCCGTCGCAGGCGAGTACTTCGACAATGTCTCGCCGATCACCGGCGAGCCGTTCACGTCGATCCCGCGCTCACGCGAGGCCGATATCGAACTCGCGCTCGACGCCGCCCATCGCGCGAAAGCCGCATGGGGCAAGACCTCGACCACCGACCGCGCCAACATTCTGAACCGCATCGCCGACCGGATGGAAGCGAATCTGCAACGACTCGCGGTGGCCGAAACGATCGACAACGGCAAGCCGTTGCGCGAAACGATGGCCGCGGACATTCCGTTGGCGATCGATCACTTCCGCTATTTCGCCGGCGCCGTGCGCGCGCAGGAAGGCTCCATCTCCGAGATCGACGACGATACAGTCGCATATCACTTTCACGAACCGCTCGGCGTGGTCGGCCAGATCATTCCGTGGAATTTCCCGATCCTGATGGCGGTTTGGAAACTCGCACCTGCACTGGCCGCAGGGAATTGCATCGTGCTGAAGCCTGCCGAGCAGACGCCGGCATCGATACTCGTGCTGCTCGAATTGATTCAGGACCTGCTGCCGCCGGGCGTGCTGAACGTGGTGAACGGTTTCGGCCTCGAAGCCGGCAAGCCGCTCGCATCGAGCAAACGCATCGCGAAGATCGCCTTCACCGGCGAGACCACCACGGGCCGCCTGATCATGCAGTACGCGAGCCAGAACATCATTCCGGTGACGCTCGAACTCGGCGGCAAGAGCCCGAACATTTTCTTCGCCGACGTGATGGACCAGGACGACGGTTACTTCGACAAGGCGCTCGAAGGCTTCGCGATGTTCGCGCTGAATCAGGGTGAAGTGTGCACGTGCCCGTCGCGCGTGCTGGTCGATGAAAAGATCTACGACCGCTTCATGGAACGTGCTTTGAAGCGTGTTGCCGCGATCACGCAGGGGCATCCGCTCGATACGAAAACGATGATCGGCGCGCAAGCCTCGCAGGAACAGCTCGAAAAAATCCTCTCGTATGTCGATCTCGGCAAGCAGGAAGGCGCCGAGTGTCTGATCGGCGGCGAACGCAATGCGCTCACTGGCGAACTGAGCAAAGGCTACTACGTGAAGCCGACCGTGTTCCGCGGCCACAACAAGATGCGCATCTTCCAGGAAGAAATCTTCGGGCCGGTGGTGTCGGTCACGACGTTCAAGACCGAAGACGAAGCGCTGGAAATCGCCAACGATACGCTCTACGGTCTCGGTGCCGGCGTATGGACGCGCGACGGCACGCGCGCTTATCGCTTCGGCCGGCAAATCCAGGCGGGCCGCGTATGGACCAACTGCTATCACGCGTATCCGGCACATGCGGCTTTCGGTGGCTATAAGCAATCGGGCATTGGCCGCGAGAATCACAAGATGATGCTCGATCACTATCAGCAGACCAAGAACCTGCTCGTCAGCTATAGCCAGAAGCCTCTCGGTTTCTTCTAAGCACAACGATCCTGTTCAGGCGGGCCGCGTCGTGCGGCCCGCTTTTTTCGGCGAGGGCATGTGATGGCTGACGAGAAGGAAGTCGCACGCGTGATCGCGACGCCTGCCGCTGTGACGTTGATCGAGACGCTGCGTGCCGAGCATGGCGCCGTGATCTTTCACCAATCCGGCGGATGTTGCGACGGCAGCGCACCGATGATGTTTCCGCAAGCCGAATTCATGGTCGGCTCATCCGACGTGAAGCTCGGGACGATCGCCGGCGTGCCGTTCTACATGAGCGAATCGCAGTTCGAGTATTGGCAGCACACGCAATTGATCATCGACGTGGTGCCGGGCAACGGCGGCATGTTTTCTTTGGAACGACCCAGCGGATTGCGATTCTTGACGCGCTCGCGACTCTTCGAGGACGACGAGAACGCGTGGCTGGAAACGCATCCGGTGGAACGGGCGGATGCGTGATTTTTTAGGCGGCGCTTGGGTTTGAATCGTCGCTGACTGCGGGTACGGAAGGCGTACTCGCCAGCAATGCGTCGCTATCGTCTTTAAGACCGACACCGGTGAGTCCCAATCGCCGTGCATGCGTCAGCAGGTAATGCAATTTGTGCGCAGCCAACGCGTAGTTCAAACCTTCAGGCCGCACGTTCGAAATGCAGTTGCGCTGCGCATCGCTACAGCCCACTTTCGGCGCGTACGTCAGGTAGATGCCGAGGCTATCGGGCGAACTCAACCCGGGCCGCTCGCCGATCAGCATCACCACCAGCTTCGCACCTAACAACTCGCCGATTTCGTCGCCGAGCGCAACACGTGCCTGCCGCGCGACCACCACCGGGCCGATTTTCCAATCCGTGAGTTTCGGACAGACAGCTTGCAAAAACGGAATCGATTGCTTGGATGCGGCGAACGCCGACAGGCCGTCGCCGATCACGAACACCACATCCGGTGAATCGGCCGGAACCTGTGCGAGCGCTGTACGGCTCTCCTCCGACAAGCGTCTGCCGAGATCGGGACGCCGCAAGTAATGCTCGCGATCGGGCGCAGCGCTATGCACGTCGACCGTGCTGAAATTTTGCGCGCGTAGCTGTTCGTGCAGCACATCGGTATCGAGCGGATGATGCACCGCGTCGCGTGCTTGCGCATGCGACAGGTTGAACGCCAGCAACGGCGCAGTCGGCAGACTGCTGCCCGCGCGTCCCAACGCGATGCGCGCATTGGTGAACTGGCGCAGCGCGTTCCAGGGATTTTTTTCGAGGAAGTCGCTCATGCGATGCCCATCCAGTCGCGCGCGCCTTCCAGCAGCGGTTGTTGTGTCGATGCGCTGAGCAATGCGCCGCGCGCGTCGGTGATCTGCATCGACTCCAGCCATTCTTCGAATTCAGGTGCGCGGCGCAAGCCGAGCACGTCGCGCATATACAGCGCGTCGTGGAATGACGTGCTTTGATAGTTGAGCATCACGTCGTCCGCGCCCGGAATGCCCATGATGAAGTTGATGCCCGCCACGCCCAGCAGCGTGAGCAGGTTGTCCATGTCGTCCTGATCGGCTTCGGCGTGATTCGTGTAGCAGATGTCGCAACCCATCGGCACGCCGAGCAGCTTGCCGCAGAAGTGATCTTCGAGACCCGCGCGGGTGATCTGCTTGCCGTCGTACAAATATTCCGGTCCGATGAAACCGACCACCGTGTTGACCAGAAACGGATTGAACTTGCGCGCGACCGCATAGGCGCGCACTTCGCAGGTCTGTTGATCGACGCCGTGATGGGCATCGGCCGACAACGCGCTGCCCTGGCCGGTTTCGAAATACATCAGGTTATTGCCGACCGTGCCGCGTTTGAGCGACAAGCCCGCTTCATACGCCTCCTGCAACAGCGCGAGCGAAATGCCGAACCCTGCGTTCGCTTTCTCCGTACCGGCAATCGACTGAAACACCAGATCGACCGGCGCGCCTTTTTCGATCGCGGCGATCGTGTTGGTGACGTGGGTCAGCACGCACGATTGCGTCGGCACCTGATAGCGCTGGCGGAAGTCGTCGATCATCACGAGCAGCGTGGTGATCGCGGCGAGATTGTCGCTGGCGGGGTTGATGCCGATCATCGCGTCGCCGCAGCCGTACATCAAACCATCGAGCATCGACGCGGCGATGCCTTTGACGTCGTCGGTCGGATGATTCGGTTGCAGACGCACCGACATGTGGCCCGGCAAGCCGACCGTATTGCGAAAGCGCGTGATCACCGGACGCTTGCGCGCCGCCGCGATCAGGTCCTGATTGCGCATCAGCTTCGACACCGCCGCGACCATCTCCGGCGTAAGGCCGGCGGTAATACGCGTGAGCGCGTCGGCATCGGTCGTGCTGCTGAGCAGCCAGTTTCGGAAGTCGCCTACCGTCAGATGCGCGATCTCGGCGAAGGCTTGTGGCGAGTGATCGTCGATCACGAGGCGCGTGACTTCGTCGCTTTCGTACGGGATTAGCGCTTCGTTGAGGAACGTGCGCAGCGGCACCTGGGCGAGCGCCATCTTGGCTGCGACGCGTTCTTCCTCGCTGGCCGCGGCGACGCCCGCGAGCTGATCGCCCGAACGCTGCGGACTCGCCTTCGCCAGCAGCGTTTTGAGGTCGGCGAAACGATAGGTGCGGCTGCCGATTGTCTCGGTGTAGCTCATCTTTACGACTCCATCGCCGCTGCTTACGCAGCGGCTCGATCCGTCATTCTTCGAGCAAAGCGTCCGCCGGCGCCGTTTCGCGTTGATGGCGCGTCAGCAGGAAGTAGACGTAGCCCAGCGCGAGGAAGATAGCGAACACGATGGCCACCAGAAAATTGAAGTAGACCATCGTCGCCAGACAAATCACCGCGGCCACCAGCGCGAACGCCGGAAAGAACGGAAACAGCGGCGCACGGAACGGGCGCTCCATATTCGGGTCCGAGCGGCGCAGCTTGAACAGCGACAACATGCTGATGATATACATCACGATAGCGCCAAATACGGACATCGTCACGATGTTCGCCGTCAGCGTCTGGCCGCCGAACTGGATCAGTTCATCGCTGTAAATCGCGGCGATGCCGACCACACCGCCCGCGAGAATCGCGCGATGCGGCGTCTTGAAGCGCGGATGCACCTTCGAGAGCCACTCCGGCAGATAGCCCGCGCGGGCCAGCGCGAAAATTTGCCGCGAATAGCCGAGGATGATGCCGTGAAACGACGCGACGAGCCCAAACAGGCCGAGCCAGACCAGCATGTGCATCCAGCCGCTATGCTCGCCGACGATGTACTTCATCGCTTGCGGCAGCGGGTCGTTGATGTTCGACAGCTTGGTCCAGTCGCCCGCCGCGCCGGCAAACACCATCACGCCGATGGCGAGCACCACCAGCGTCAGAATGCCGGCGACGTAGGCGATCGGAATCGAGCGCTTCGGGTTCTTCGCTTCCTCGGCGGCCATCGCGACGCCTTCGATCGCGAGAAAGAACCAGATCGCGAACGGGATCGCCGCGAACATGCCGTGGAACGAGCCCATGCTGAAGGTGTCCGCGCCCGCCCAGCCGCCCTTCGTGAAGTTGGACCACTGGAATCCCGGCGAGACGACGCCCATGAACACCAGCAGCTCGAAGATCGCGAGCAGCGTCACGCACAACTCGAAGGCCGCGGCGATCTGCACGCCGACGATATTCAGCGCCATGAAGACCAGATACGCGCCCATCGCCGCGTGCTTCGGTTCGAGGCCGGGAAACTGCACGTGCAGATACGCGCCGATTGCGAGCGCGATGGCCGGTGGCGCGAACACGAATTCGACGAGCGTCGCCGCGCCAGCCAGATAGCCGCCGGTCGGGCCGAACGCGTGGCGCGCGTAGGCGAACGGGCCGCCCGCATGCGGGATCGACGTGGTGAGTTCGGTGAAACTGAAGATGAAGGTGGTGTACATCGCCGCGATAAACACCGCCGTGATAACGAAGCCGAGCGTGCCGGCGCTCGCCCAGCCGTAGCTCCAGCCGAAGTACTCGCCCGAAATGACGAGACCGACCGCGATTCCCCACAGTTGCCACGTGCCGAGCGTCTGCTTCAACTCGTGATGCGTGACCTTGCCGACGTGCTGACTTTTGGATTCTGATTTCATCGGGGGCTCCCTGATGTTGCCGCTTGCTTTATGCCGCAAGGTTTTGCGGGGCATGGGCGGACAGGCTTCAGCCGATGGTAGTGAGCCAATAATCGAGGTGTTATCGAAATTCGGCAATTTTCGGCGGCGGGTGTGTCAGCGAGCGCTTAAATGTGCTGATGCTCGGGGCGTGAAATTCGCGGGATTGGTAAATGGGGACGCGGTACTTTGGTTCGCATTCGTTCGCACTAGTTTCTGTTGGCAAGGCGCTCGGCGGTTTGTTCGATTGGCGGCCTGCAATGTGCTCGTTTGTGCAGCGCGGTTCGCTACTGCCTCTCTGGTTTTTATAGTTTTGTATATGTATACGTAGTAATAGTTAACAAGCAGCGCGCCTGGCTGTGGATAACTTGAATCTTCTTTTACGGATCAAAGGTCTGCGGAATCGATAACCCTGCGGAGCGCGCGCGGACAGGGGCACGGAGCCTGGGAAAACTTTTGCGCGGCCTGGTAGGGCCGCGCTTTTATCAAAGTTTCGTCCACAGTGTGCCGGGTGGTTTTTACAAAAGTTATCCAGAGGGAGTTGTGGATAAGTGGGGTTGCTTATGTCGCGCTCAATCCGCTAATTCGTACGACGTGCTGCGGCCTCCTGCTGCCGATTTTTTCAACACCCCTAATGCGAGCAGTTCGCTGATGTCGCGCAACGCGGTATCCGGTGAACACTTCGCAATCGCAGCCCACTTGGTACTGGTCAGCTTGCCTTCAAAACCGTCGAGCAGGCGACTGACCAGTTTGATTTGCCGCTCGTTGAGCGGCGTGCTCGCCCAGCGCCGCCAGAAGCGAGCCTTGGACAACACGACGTTCAGTGTGAGTTGGGCTTGATCGACTGCGCGATGCAAAGCACCGAGGAACCATACCAGCCACTCGGTGGCATCGAGTGTGCCTTTTTGTGTGCGCTCGAGAATGTCGTAATAGTCATTCCGCTCACGCTGGATCTGTGCCGACAAACTGTAGAATCGCTCGGGGCTGCCGTCGGCACGCGCCAGAAACAAATCGCCGATGGCTCTTGCCATGCGGCCGTTGCCATCGTCGAACGGATGCAGCGTGACGAACCAGAGGTGGGCAAGCCCTGCCTTGAGTACCTGCGGATCGGCCGAATCGCTATTCAGCCAGGTGAGAAAACGGTCTGCTTCCAAATCGAGGCGCCCTGCGGGCGGTGCCTCGAAGTGGACTTTCTGACGGCCGATCGGACCGGAAACAACCTGCATCGGGCCTTTGGAATCGTCGCGCCAGTTGGCAACGCTGATCCGGGACATGCCGCTGAACCCCGTTGGAAAAAGCGCGGCGTGCCATGCGAACAGACGCTCCTGAGACACCTCGGCCGAACATCGCTGGGTGGCGTCAAGCACCATCTCAACGACGCCTTCGATATGGCGGTCGACTGGCGCGAGTGCGCAAATGTCGACGCCGAGCCTGCGTGCTATCGACGAACGCACCGATGCGACATTGAGCTGTTCGCCCTCTATCTCGCTGGTTTTGACGACGTCCTCAGTGAGCGCGGCAAGACTGGCCTCGCCCCGTAGCGCCAGGCCGACATCGGCGAGACGCCCCAGCAATAGACCTTGGGCTCGGGAGACTTCCGCAAGCGGCTCCGCAAGGCGTGACAAGTCATAGCGCCATGTCGGCCATTCGGGGGATTCCCAGATGTATAACCAATCTCCGCGATTCATGCGGAGATTATGCTCTATTTTCTCCGCAGATTCAAATTATTCTCCGCAAGATAAACGGAGAATAAGGGTGCCATTCGCCGCTCGGGGCCGTAGGCCCCTCGCGTGCGACTGATTTTTCAAGCGGACTGGATGGGTTGAAATGCTGGAACATCGAAAGCCGATGATCTGCGCGACAACCGTTTGCGCAAGAAATCAACGACTGGAGCAGGAGAAGATCCGCTTCAGGCAGGTCAAGGCGGCGCTGCAAAACACGTAATAACTGCGGCAATGTCAAATCAGAATTCGTTGTCGTACTTGTCGGATACCGTCTGTGCGATGGTGGGGCCGTATCCTCGCCAACTGCAGATTTTGTCGCTGCACATCGTTGACGGTGGGTTACCGTGCCTTCTGCATCAAACAGTCGCTTCGGCAACGCCTTATTGCAAAATTAATTCGCACTGCCAAGGCGTTGACAACACTTAGGCGCGTCGCTTATCTTCGGCACGCGGGACGGTCGGTCAAGCTTGCCAAGGTACGGGAAATTACGTTCCAGGCACTACGGGGCTACCCCGTGGATCAGAATGACCTCCGCAGTTCGTCGCATGAGCGTCACTTGCGCGTTGCGCAAACCGGCTCACGCAGCACAAGACGCGTTGACTGGCCGCCCCGCCCCTCTCTTTGCTCTATGCCCTTATCTTCCCTGCAACACGTCACCTATGCGATCGCCGATGCCATGCTGGCCGGGCCGCCTGAGCCCGCCGCAATGGTCGAGCGGATGACGCTTGTGTTGGGTGAACGCGCGGACTGGATGAATGGATTGGTGCGCAGGGTCGCAAAGCGATTCGGCGCACCGTGGGATAGCGTCGGCAGTAAAGAATTGTCGAAGGTTGTTGCTGAGACCACGGGTTTTGTCTCGGCTTGGAGGGGTGAGAACCGGCCGAGGGTTGTTCGTGTGTTGGCGCGGCCTCCTTTTCAGCGGCCGCCTCCGCCTTGGTTGCATGACGTAGCGCTACCGCAGTTGCCGACGCTGGGCGATCTGGCCGCGTGGTTGGGAATCGAGCCGGACGAACTGGACTGGTTTGCTGATCGCTGGCGTGTGCCGGCGCAGAGTGCGGCGACACCGCTTCATCACTATTCGTACAAGGCGATCGAAAAACGCGACGGCCGGTGTCGGATTATCGAAGTGCCCAAATCGCGCTTGCGGGCTTTGCAGAGGAAAGTGCTTCGTGACTTACTCGATCGAGTTCCTGCTCACGATGCAGTGCATGGTTTTCGACGTGGGCGGAATACGGTTACGTTCGCGGCGCCTCATGCGGGTAAAGCGGTTGTGATTCGCTTCGATTTGACGGATTTCTTTGCATCTGTGCATGCGGGGCGCGTTTACTCCGCGATACGTGCTTTTGGTTATCCGTTGGAAGTTGCACGGGCGCTAACTGCACTGTGTACCAATCGCGTGCCGAGTGGCCGCCTGCTCGCGCTGGATGTGCGGGACAGGATCGATTGGCAGGAACGGCAGCGGTACAGGAACCGTCATTTGCCGCAGGGGGCGCCGACTTCGCCGGCGTTGGCGAATTTGTGTGCTTTTCGGCTGGACCTGAGGCTTGCCGGACTCGCGCGTTCTCTCGGTGCAACTTATACGCGGTATGCCGATGACCTGGCTTTTTCGGGTGGTGAGGATCTCGCACGGGTCGCCGAGCGGCTGTCGATTCGCGTGGCGGCGATCGCGATCGAGGAAGGGTTTTCGGTCAATTTACGGAAGACGCGGATGATGCGACGGGGTGCGAGGCAACATCTGGCCGGCGTGGTGGTGAATCGCTATCCGAATCTCGCTCGGCCAGCGTTCGATGCGTTGAAAGCCGTGCTCACGAATTGCGTGAGACACGGGCCGGCTTCGCAAAATCGCGACGGCCACGCCAACTTTCAGGCGCACCTGGCGGGCCGCGTCGCGCAGGCGGTGATGCTGAATGCGTCGCGGGGCGCGAAACTGAAGGGAATCTTTGAGCGGATCGAGTGGGACGAAGTCCAACCGCGGCATTTCACGCACCAACGCCACGAACCGTAGCCGCTAGCCGGGCCCACGAGTCCTCAAGTCCTCAAGTCCACGCGCCCTCGTCGCTCAACAACGTCGGCTATCATCGACGTTTAGGACACTGCGATCGCTTCAGCCTTTCCAACGCCTGCCCCATGAATTTCGACTATTCCACGCTGGACCTGTTGCGCCAGAACCATCCCGCATGGCGCCTGCTACGCTCGGATCACGCACCGCTTGTCGCGAGCTTCCTGCAGCGAACTTTCACGGCGCCCAACGTGCGCGTCATCGCGCAAGCGGACCTAGCCGAAGCCCTCGAAGACGAACTGTTTGCATTGCGCGAACAACTCGGTCCTTCCGCCTTTCCCAAAGCGGCTTCGGACTATCTGAACGACTGGGCGGCTAACGATAAAGGCTGGCTGCGCAAGTTCTATGGCCCGGGCTCGGATGAACCGCATTTCGATCTGACGCCCGCTACTGAGAAAGCGATCGCATGGCTTGGCACATTGACCGAACGCAGTTTCGTCGGCACGGAATCGCGCCTGCTCACGCTGTTCGAATTGCTCAAGCAAATGAGCGAAGGCAGCGAGCGGGACCCCGAGGCGCGCCTTGCCGAACTTCATAAGCGACGTGCGGAGATCGACGCGGAGATCGCGCGTGCGGAAGCCGGCGACATTTCTGTCATGGACGACACCGCGCTGAAAGACCGCTTCCAGCAATTCACCGCCATTGCGCGTGAACTACTGACCGACTTCCGCGAGGTGGAGCACAATTTCCGCGGCCTCGACCGTCGAGTGCGCGAACGCATTGCGCTATGGGACGGTGCAAAGGGCGAACTGCTGGAAGAAATCATGGGCGAACGCGATACGATCGCCGACTCGGATCAGGGCCGCAGCTTCCGCGCGTTCTGGGACTTTCTGATGTCGAGTCGTCGCCAGGAAGAACTGACCGCCTTGCTCGACCGCGTGCTCGCCCTTCCGCCTGTGGCCGAACTCAAGCCCGATGCGCGCACCCGGCGAGTCCACTATGACTGGCTCGAAGCCGGCGAGCACACGCAGCGCACCGTCGCTTTTTTGTCGCAGCAGCTGCGGCGCTTTCTCGACGACCAGGCGTGGCTCGAGAACCGCCGGATCATGGACATCTTGCGCGGTGTCGAAGCTAAAGCGCTGGCGTTGCGGGACACGCCGCCGTCCGGTGAAATAATGACGATCGCCGATACGGCCGCCGACATTGAATTGCCGATGGAGCGCCCCCTCTATTCACCCGCGCTGAAACCGCGCATCGCGTCGATTTCGATCGAGGCGGGCGACGCCGACATCGACGCGGCGGCGTTGTATGCACAAGTCGTCGTCGATAAAGCCAGACTGACTTGGCACATCCGTCATGTCCTGCAGGATCGCTTACAAGTGACGCTGCGCGAACTGTGCGAGATGCAGCCGCTGCAGCAGGGTTTGGCCGAACTGGTCGCCTACCTGCAACTTGCCGGCGACACCTTCAGCAGCGTGGTGGACGAACAGTCCAGTGAGACGATCATGTGGCACAGCGTGAAAGAAGACGGCGAACACCAGACCCGGCAGGCGAACCTGCCGCGCGTCATTTTCGTGAGATGAACATGCTGGAACCCGAACAGGACGCCACGGCGTCGATGCACGATTTGTCGAGCCTGCTGATTCCCTTGCTCAAAGGGGTCATTTACCGGGACGCGGATACGGTACTGTGGAGCGCGTTGCTCGACCTGCAGGCCCGCGTCCGCGACTACGTCACTGTCCTGAACCTCGAGTTGGTACTCGACGAAGCCGAAGGCTACGCGTTTCTGCGCTCGCGCCCCGAGAACGGCGACGATTCTCCCGCTTTGCCGAGGCTCGTGGCAAGACGCCCGTTATCGTTTCCCGTGAGCCTTTTGCTGGCGTTGCTGCGTAAGAAGCTCGCCGAGTCCGATGCCAGCGGCGGTGAGACACGCCTCATTCTCGTGCGGGAGCAGATCGTCGACATGGTCCGGGTGTTCCTGCCCACCGGCAGCAACGAGGCCAAACTGACCGATCAGATCGATACCCACATCAACAAGATCGTCGAACTCGGCTTTTTGCGCAAACTCAAGCCGGTCGCCGGCAAGCGCGACGGGCAAGCCGCCGCGTTCGAAGTGCAGCGCATCCTCAAAGCGTTTGTCGATGCACAGTGGCTGGCCGATTTCGATGCACGGCTCGCTGGTTATCAGGCGCAACTCGGGGCAGCAGCAGGGAGCGCCAATGACTGACATGCAACTGCCCGGACTCGATTTTGTCGCCGACGACGCCCTGTCCGGTTTTCGCCTGCATCAGCTGGAAGTCTTCAATTGGGGGACATTCGACGGCCGGGTGTGGACACTGAAACCGGACGGCAAAAATGCGCTGCTGACAGGCGATATCGGCTCCGGAAAGTCGACCCTCGTCGATGCCGTGACCACGCTGCTGGTGCCCGCGCATCGCATCGCGTACAACAAGGCAGCGGGTGCCGACAGCAAGGAACGCACACTGCGCTCGTACGTGCTCGGCCATTACAAATCGGAACGCAATGAGTCCAGCGGGACAGCCAAGCCTGTGCCGCTGCGGGATCACAACAGCTATTCGGTGATTCTCGGCCGGTTCCACAATGCCGGCTACGACCAGACCATCACCCTTGCGCAGGTGTTCTGGATGAAGGATCCGCACGGGCAGCCCGCGCGGCTGTTCGTCGGCGCGGAACGGGCGTTGTCGATTGCTGCCGACTTCGCCGGGTTTGGCCCGGACATCTCGGGCCTGCGCAAAAAGCTGCGCGCGGCCGGTGCGGAGGTGTTCGACAGTTTCCCGCCCTACGGTGCGTGGTTCCGGCGCCGCTTCGGCATCGAGAACGATCAGGCACTGGAGTTGTTTCATCAAACGGTGTCGATGAAGTCAGTGGGCAATCTGACGGATTTTGTCCGTAGCCACATGCTCGAACCGTTCGATGTTGCGCCACGTATGACCGCGCTGATCGGCCACTTCGACGACCTGAACCGCGCGCATGAGGCGGTGTTAAAGGCCAAGAGGCAGATGGAGCGGCTCAATCCGCTCGTCGACGATTGCGAGCGGCACGCGCTGCTCGTGTCGCAAGTCGACGATCTGCGTGCCTGCCGGGAAGCGCTGCGCTCCTATGCCGCCGACCTCAAACTCGGTTTGCTCGATAAACGCATTGAGAATCTCGCCGCGGAATGGGAGCGGCAGGACGCTCATGTGAAGCGGCTCGACGCGACACGCTCCGCTCAACGAATCCAGGAGAGCGAACTGCGGCGCCATATTGCCGATAACGGAGGCGATCGGCTGGAGCGGCTCGAAGCCGAGATTCGCGCGAAGGATCAGGAGTGCGCGGGACGTAAGCAAAAGGCGCAGCGCTACGATGAGCTCACGCAGATCATCGGCGAGCCGCTTGCGCAAGATGAACTCGGCTTTCTCGCGCTCCGGCGGCGCCTGCCGGAACTGATCGAAAGCGCGCGATCGGACGATGACCGCCTGCAGAACGACCTGACCGAACACGGCGTCAGTTTCCGCACGGGCAAACAGGAGCATGACGCGCTGCTGGCCGAGATCGGCAGCCTGAAGAGCCGGCGCAGCAATATCCCGGCGGAACAGATCGCCATGCGTGCGGCGTTATGCGACGCACTTGCGCTGCCCGAAGCCGATCTATGCTTTGCCGGCGAATTGCTACAAGTGCGCGAAGACGAACGCGATTGGGAGGGCGCCGCCGAGCGTCTGTTGCGCAATTTTGGCCTGTCCCTGCTGGTCTCCGACGAGCACTACGCCGCCGTCACCGAATGGGTTGATAGAACCCATCTGAAGGGGCGGCTGGTCTATTTTCGAATCCGGCAATCCGCGCGACGCGAACGCGCCGAATTGCATCGTGACTCGCTGGCACGAAAGATTTCCGTCAAACCCGACTCGCCGTTTTACGAGTGGCTCGAGTACGAAGTGGCGCAACGCTTCAATGTGGTGTGCTGCGACACGCAGGAACAATTCCGCCGCGAGACGCGCGCCATTACACGGGCCGGTCAGATCAAGGCGCCGGGCGAGCGGCACGAAAAGGACGATCGGCATAGGCTGGACGACCGCCGGCGTTACGTATTGGGTTGGACCAACACCGCAAAAATCCAGGCGCTTGAAGCGCAATCCGCTGAGTTGGCCGCGCAACTGCAAGATCTCGGCGCGCAGATCGGCAGGATTCAGGAGCAGCAGAGCGCCTTGAAGACGCGCCTTAATGCATTGTCGTTGCTCTCTGAGCATGCGGACTACCGCGAGCTCGACTGGGGCACGCTCGCGACGGAAGTCGCCGGGTTGCGCGACGAGAAGGCACGTTTGGAATCCGCATCCAACTTGCTGCAACAGCTGACGGAACGTCTGAATCAGGTCACCGCCGCGCTTGCCGATGTCGAGGCACAACTCGATGGACATAAAGCGGAGCGCACACGTACTGAAGAGCGACAGCACATCGCCGACGATCTGCGCGCGCAAACCCGGACGATTTTGGATGATCAGGCTTACGCCGGTCATGTCGCTTACTTCGCTCGGCTCGCGGAGTTGTGGCCTGAGGTGCTCGGTAAGCACCAGTTGACCGTCGAGTCTTGCGACAATCGCGAGAGCGATATGCGCAAGTGGTTGCAAGACAATATCGATGCCGAGGAAAAGAAGGTCTCACGCCAGCGCGACAAGATCATCGATGCCATGCGAGCCTACTGCGTGGCGTTCCCACTGGAGACCCAGGAAGTGGATGTCGCGATCGAGGCGGCGGCGGAATATCGCACCATGCTCGACACGTTGAAAGCCGACGATTTGCCGCGTTTCGAGGCTCGCTTCAAAGACCTGCTCAACGAAAATACCATCCGCGAGGTAGCCAACTTCCAGTCGCAGTTGGCTCGCGAGCGCGAGACGATCCGCGAGCGGATCGAGCTGATCAATGAATCGCTTACGCAGATCGACTACAACGCCGGGCGCTATATCGTTCTCGAAGCGCAGTTGAGTCAGGATGCGGAGATTCGCGACTTTCAGAGCGACCTTCGCTCGTGTACCGAAGGCACGCTCACGGGCTCGGAAGACGTGCAGTATTCCGAGGCCAAGTTTCTCCAGGTCAAGCAGATCATCGAGCGATTTCGCGGCCGTGAAGGATTGACTGACCAGGATCGCCGCTGGTCGGCCAAGGTCACCGACGTGCGCAACTGGTTTGGATTCGCGGCCAGTGAACGTTGGCGTGAAGACGGCAGCGAGCACGAGCACTATTCCGACTCGGGCGGCAAATCGGGCGGGCAGAAGGAGAAGCTCGCCTATACGATTCTGGCGGCCAGCCTCGCGTATCAATTCGGTCTTGAATGGGGGGCGGTGCGTTCGCGCTCGTTCCGCTTTGTGGTGATCGACGAAGCCTTCGGACGCGGTTCGGATGAGTCCGCGCAATACGGTTTGCGGCTGTTCGCGCAATTGAACCTGCAATTGCTGATCGTCACCCCGTTGCAGAAGATTTATATCATTGAGCCGTTTGTTGCCAGCGTCGGTTTTGTCGATAACAAGGAAGGACGGGAATCGCGGCTGCGTAATCTGTCGATTGAAGCGTACCGCGAGGAGAAAGCCAGGAGCGAAACGTGAGTTGGACCACGCCGGCCGATCTGCGCGCACAGGTGAACAGACTTTGGGAGCGCGGCGAACTGCTCGCCAACGTTGCGGTGGAGGCGCCTTCGTTCCCGAAGCGTCTCGTCCTTAAAGGCCCCACGTCTACCGAGATCGCTGAGCGCTTCGACGATATCCGTCAGTGGAGTAATGCGCTTAGAGCGATGCCGCATTGCCGCGTGCAAATGCGTGAGTTTCGACATCGCGTGTTCGGCGCGAATGCCTTGCCGGATGAGGCGTGGATCGACTCTTTCGAGGAAGCGGTTGCGTTGATCGGAAAGCAGCGCGACGCGGCGCGGTTTAGAACGTTGTTGAACATCACGCGTGTGCGCGAACCGCGCCTCGTTCCGTGGCTTGCCAAACGGCCGTTGCGGGTGCTTGAACTCGCCGAGGTGTGGGAGCGTTTGCTGGACGTGTGTGTTTGGCTCGAGCAGCATCCACGCCCTGGTGTGTATCTGCGGCAGATCGATATCGCAGACGTGCATACCAAGTTTATTGAAGGTCATCGCGGCGTGCTTGCCGAGTTGCTGGACTACGTTCTGCCAATTGAAGCGGTCGACCCGGCGCGCTCCGGACTCAGCCAGTTTTCACTACGTTATGGATTTCGCGACAAGCCGCTGCGTGTCCGCTTTCGCATGCTGGACGCTAAGAAAGCGCTCTTTCAGCCCGCCACGACCGAGCAGGATGTCACGCTGGACGCCGCCAGTTTTGCGCAACTCGATCCTAGGGTTAGCCGTATTTTCATCACGGAAAACGAGATCAATTTTCTGGCTTTTCCGCCTGTTGACGACAGTATGGTTGTGTTCGGCGCGGGGTATGGTTTTGACATGCTGGAAGATGCTACGTGGTTGTCGAATCGTCGAGTGCTTTACTGGGGCGATATCGATACACATGGTTTTGCGATTCTCGATCAGTTGCGCGGCCTGCTTCGTCACGTGGAGTCGTTTTTGATGGACCGCGAAACGCTACTGGCTTTCACGTCGCAATGGGATCGGGAAGAGAAGCAGACAACGCGTGATTTGTCGCGGCTTGGTGCGGATGAACAGGCGCTATACGATGACTTGCGTGATAACCGGTTGCGCAAGAATTTGCGGTTGGAGCAGGAGAAGATTGGGTTTGGGTGGGTTGAGGGGGCGCTTGAGAAATTGCAGCGGGGGAGATGAGCGTAAGGGCCTCGCGTGGACCGTTCAGGTTTTCCTGGACGATGCGGTGCGAAGCGGGACATGCTGTCTCCTTTAGGCATTTTGCGTTACCCGGTAACGAGACTGGACATATCGTTACCGGGTAACAGCGGCGAGGAGAAACCGATGGCACAAACAACAGCGCAACGGCAGGCCGCCTTCCGGGCAAGGCGGGCGACAGCTGGAAACGATGGCAACGGGGAGCGGCGGCTTGATATGTGGGTAACCACTGAAGCCGATCTCGCGCTCGCGCGGCTGGCACGCCGTTACTCGGTAACGAAGCGTGAGATGCTGGAGCGGCTGGTAGTGCGGGCGGACGCGGCAATTGTGCGCAGACTCGATCCGGACTCGGCAGAATGGGACGCCTACTTCAACGATCCGCGGTAGCTCATCAGCGTTACCGGGTAACAGTCCGCTTTCCCGGGTGCAGTCGGCTACCGGCTCAGCCTGAAAGCCGTTCCGGGCGATCGGGGCGTGCTGTCCAGCGCTATTGCGTATTCCGGTGAACGTGACCGCCGATTCAGGACAGCCGGGAAATCGGTCACGTTCGTCCGGAATGGCCGGTCACAATGAACCGGAGTGCCCGGGCACGTTCGTCCGGAATCGGTCACGTTGGGCCGGAATACCCAAGATGCGTGGCCGCGATGGCAATAGGTCGCCGACTCTTATTTGGCCACTACAACGGCGATGGACCAACTGCGCTATTAGGCAAAATTGCTAGTTTCTTGCACGGCAGGTTGCTTCCCTAGCCCGTTTGGAAGCGTTGGACGCACTGAGGTATCCGGCGCCCCTGTGCAATGACAACCCGCCCACGTCCTTGGGCCAACGTAGCTTGCTCGCGCTTTGCGTCATCTGCGACGTGAAGCCTCGCGCCAGCGTAGCCGGCTAAATAACGTACGCATCAAACCGCCCGCTCTTATATCATCACCTCTTATTGAGATAAGGACGACGCGGACCACTCGAGCAGGAACGCCTCCAGTGCCCTATTTCACCCCGCAAGACCGATCCGACTAGTTATCCCCAGCCGTCTGGGGGAGCCATTACCCGAAGAGATTTTGAGATGCAAAATGACCTTGCTAGCTTGCGCGACCTCGTTCGCCAGTTCGCGGATGAGCGGGACTGGGACAAATTTCACACGCCAAAGAATCTCGCGACGGCATTAAGCGTCGAGGCCAGCGAGCTACTGGAGCCATTTCAGTGGCTGTCCTCCGGAGACAAGAGCGAGCTCGATGAGGGCAAACAAGCCGCCATTCGTCACGAAATGGCGGACGTATTGCTGTACTTGGTGCGCCTGGCAGACAAGCTTGATGTCGACCTCTATCAAGCCTGTTTGGAAAAAATGGATATCAATCAGGCGAAATATCCCGCCGAAAAAGTCCGTGGAGATTCGCGTAAGTACTCCGACTACCAGGACTAAGAACCAGACCAAAACTAAAACGAAGATCAAAGACCAATGCGACTGTACGCAAACCATTGCAAGACATTCATCGAAGACTGCGAGCGCAACCAGATCGCAGAGAAGCTACGAGCCAGCTTCCAGCTATACGCCAAAAATCCGTCACCGAGTGAATTCCAATCCTGGCAAAACTCCCTGCGCGCGCTCGCACTCATTTTTTCGCGCGCCGGGTTGACCAACCAGGGCGTCATGCTCGAATTTCAACTGCCGACGAACTCGAAGCGTATCGACTGCTTGCTATGCGGCTTCGCGAAAGATGGAACGCCGACTGCCGTAGCGATCGAGCTGAAGCAATGGCAGACATGCGAGGAGTCGGCGGGGGACAACGAAGTCTCAACGTTCATCAATGGTTGCGTCCGCGACGTACTACATCCCTCAGCTCAGGTAGCACGATACGCGTCCTATCTTCGGGACAATCATGAGGCTTGCTACGCGGACGAGACGCCGATTGAAGTCGCTGCTTGTGCCTATTTACACAACTACCATTCGCACCCAGCTGATCCACTCCGGGCGCCTAAATTCTCGGCGGTGCTGGAGGTGACACCGACGTTCAGCGCCGACGACGTAGACGAGTTCGTCAAGTTTCTGGCGGAGCGGGTTGGAGGCGGCGACGGTCTGGAAGTGCTGCGTCGCATGGAAGAAAATCGCTATCGTCCTAGCAAGAAGCTGATGGACTATGTGGCGTCCGTGATCAAGAACAACCCGGAGTACACGCTGCTTGACGAGCAGCAGGTGGCGTTCGACGCCGTGATGACCGCTGCGCGTTGCGGGGTGCATGACCGTCAGAAGCAGATCATCATCATCAAGGGTGGCCCAGGCACCGGCAAGTCGGTGCTGGCGGTCAACCTCGTCGCAAGTTTGCTATCAAGTCACTACTCGACGCACTACGTGACCGGCTCCAAAGCGTTCACTGAAACCCTGCGGACGATAATTGGTTCGCGAGGCCAGGAGCTGTTTACGTACACGAACGGCTACGTCGACGCTCAGGCTGATTCGGTGGACGTACTGGTCACTGACGAAGCGCATCGTATTCGAGACGTGAGCAGCAACCGCTTCACGCCGGCGAACAAAAAGTCCGGCCTGAAACAACTGGAGGAGCTGATCGCAGCCGCACGTGTTTCGGTATTTTTCATCGACGATCATCAGGTCGTACGCCCTGGCGAAATCGGCTCAGTCGCCTACATCCGGGAGTACGCGGAGAAGCACAAGTGTGCGGTGTACGAATCCGAACTCGAGACACAGTTCCGCTGCAACGGCTCCGATGCGTTTGTTCGCTGGATAAACACGATGTTGGGCATCGATGACCGTCCGCGCTTCGAATGGAACGATCACGAAGCTTTCGATTTCCGGATTTTTCAGTCTCCGGAAGCGTTGGAAAGCGCGATTAAGGATAAAGTGCAAGCGGGCGCGACTGGCCGGCTGGCCGCAGGCTTCTGTTGGCCTTGGTCCGATCCTAACAAGGACGGTACGCTTCAGGCCGACGTCGTGCTCGGAAACTTCAGCCGTCCGTGGAACGCAAGGACCGATGCGGGGCGGCTTGCTGCAGGCATTCCGAAATCGTCGCTTTGGGCGTATCACCCGAACGGGATTAACCAGGTCGGGTGCGTGTATACCGCCCAAGGTTTTGAGTTCGACTACGCGGGGATCATTTTCGGACAGGACCTGCGTTTCGATGCATCTCAAGACGCGTGGGTCGGAGATAAAACTAAGTCACACGACACGACTGTGAAGAAGTCGAAGGACGACTTTACGCGGCTGGTCAAGAACACATATCGCGTCCTGCTCTCTCGCGGAATGAAGGGCTGTTATGTCTGCTTTGCGGACGCTGAAACCGAGGCCTACTTCAGAAGTCACGTTGCTGAAGCATCGCAGTAAGTAGCGTCTCGCGGGTGCACTTGATTGGTTCGTCGCCCCAGCGCCGATAACACATCATGCACCCTTACCTGATAGTTCGCCCGACATGCTCAATCGTATGCGACGTCTGTCAGGGCGAATCTGTCTCAAATCTAGCAATGAAATGTGTACCCGGTTTTGTTGTTCATAGAGCGTTCGACGCTGTTGCACAACCCCCGACAATGCGCGAGAATACATCGCATGCCTAACAACATAGCTGACGATCACGACGCTTACGTTTATAAGGCATCACTGAACGATTAGCTCGTTGAAGGGTAGAAGAGGATGCGAAAGCGCCGAGCCGAGCATCAAGGAGAACGAGGAAGGAGATGAAGCGCGGGACGCATGGGCTGCCACCCACACGACCCGCTGACCACAACCAGCTCAGTAACGGAGTTGATCATGGCTGACGCCAATCATAAAGCAGTTGCGTCTGTAACCCAACGCATCTTGACCATTTCGGCACAAAGACGGCCACGACCGATGAAAGTCTTAGGCCCTGAGAACTACGAGTTTTTTGACGACTTACCACCGGCGCCTTGGATTAGGCTTTCGGGGCGATGGTTGGAGGAGGCGGGATTTGGAATCGGCGGCCGAATCCGTGTCGAGGTTCAAGGCAACAAACTCATCATCACTCCAGCCTGACCGGCTTCGAACTTGGCGGCCGCGACACGCCTGTGCCGCCGGGGGGGTTGCGGTACGGGTTCTCGCGCAGTCTCGTCATGACAAAGCGAGACGTCGCGGGGTGAGGGCGCGGGATCTCAATAGCTGCGATTAGGCTAGCATCCGTTCTCTATGATCTCCGATGACGTGCTTGGGGCCGACAGCAGGTCGAAACCCGGCGGCCGCGTGAAACCGGCCATGAAGGGTCATCGGCCCGCAACCCTGGGCGGCCGCTCGGATGACTGCTTTTGTTCAACTGCCGCCGGCTTTGCAAGACGCCCGCGGGAAGGGGGCGGACGTCAGTTCAAGGCAGCGTGTGCAGCCTGATGCGTCGGAAAATAGAGAAAGAAAAGCTGTATCGCGGCCCGCTCGCCGAAGCGGTGATTGGCAAGTACACCGACGGCAAGAATACGATGGTGCCCAACACATCCGTGAAGGATCCTCATGGTGCCCGCGATAGAGCGGCAACATATGACTATCGGCCGCGTGTGCCTGAAGTCGGTGTCGGCGGACTACCTGTTTCGCAAGGGCGGGACGGAATACAGCTGAGGCATCTCGCAACGCAAATCCAACGACCCCTTCCGAGGGGTCGTTTTTCGCGCTAGTCAGGAGGTCTTCAGACCTCAGCGCGCTGAAGGCGTTAATGTGTAGCGGGGCAGAGCGCCCCTATTCTCTTCATTTGGAGCCGTAAGCCAGCGTGCTTGGATTCGTTTGCCCAAAAGTGAGATACCACCCAGCCTGCACTGTGCCAGATGCTACGAAAACATCAAATAACTTGGTGCTAACGTCGTAGCGGCGCACGCTCCCGGTTTGCGCCGGATCTGCCCCAGAGATTGGGACGAACAGTTTTCCGCCAGGGCCGAATAGCAGCGCCTGCGCATAAACGCGGTGTAGGTCATCGCCTTGCGTATAAAGATCGATCGTATCAACGTATGCCCCCGGACTACCCCCAGTCGGCCCCTGAAACACCAGGATTTTATCGGTATCGCCGGCTTGTGCTCGAAAGCTGGTGATATATAGGTTTCCGTCAGGGCCGAACACTAAGCCTTCAGGCCGGTTGAGGTCATTCAGGCTGTCGACAAAAGTATCAACGAAGTGACCTGTTCTCGGATTGAACCGAAGCACTTGCCCTCTCAATCCGGAAATGAGGCACGGGTAATTGGAAATATAGAGCAGGCCATCGGAGCCCAGTACAATCGCACGAGGATGGAACTCTGCGGGAGTAGTTTGAGTAGTTGATGTTGCGCAGGTGCCGAACGTGAAATCCGGAACGAAACTGCCAGCGAACGTTCCGTCAGCCGTATATTTCAAAAGCCGGCCAGGAGTCGGCTGTTTATTGGCTTGCGGCTCGGTAGTAAAGTCCGCCACGAACATAAAGTCTTGTTTTGTCTTGGCGTCTCTCCAAAGAATCACGCCACGTGACGCAACGGGAGCGTTGGCGTCGCTGTGCGGAACGAGCCTCCTGAGCAGCTGGCCGGTGTTGTCGTATTCAAGTATGTCACTGTTGCTAGACGTCTGGACATTCTGGTCAGAGAGTATCAGGTCACCGTCCTGGTTAAAAACGAGGCCACGTGGCCCGCGCAAACCACTAGTCGATTTGACGAACGTACCAAGCGATTGCCCTTGCAATCCGAAGCGCTTTACCGTGTTACCGCCTACGTCAGCGACATACAGAGAGTCTGGGGTTTGCGCAAAGGTAGGTGCGCTCGGAGCGAGGTGCGCTGCTAAGACGACGACCACTGTGCTCATGAACTGCGCGGCACGGTTTTTCATCTTCATGACATGTTCCTCGCGGTTATTCAAGCCGATTGACAACTTAATGCCAACGAGAAAGGCGCCTAACGTCAGAAAGCTATGCTAGGACCATACGGATTACAAGGGAAAAATCGCGTCATAATCCGCCAACGACTCTCGGTAGACTTTTCAGATTTCGGAACGGCTCACGAATGGGCGCAGGTTGTACGGGACTGGTCATGCCTGTCCCGAAAGTGTCGTGCGGTAGATGACGTCGCACCTTCAGCGTGAGGACTTGGTTTAAGTCTGCCGCGACCGATACAATCGCGAATCCTGTCGCTGAAAGGAGGAGCGATTGACACCGTCGGTCCAGCCGTTGCGCACGCGACGGCGCGAACTACAGGTGCGAGTTGGAGGCAGCTGACCTTCAGCGACGGTAATCAGATGCTCGACGCAGCACTTCGCGGCTTCGCGCTCGCGTACGTGCAAACAGACGGCTGAGAGCGAGTTTTCTGCCAGACACCCCCGCTGGGTGTCCGAAGACTGGTGTGTGTGTCCCAATGCTAGTTGGACATTACGTCTGCTACCTGAGGCGCCGCAAATCATCGCGAGCGGTCGAACTGCAGTCGAAACGCTTTAGTTGGCTATCCGGGCAAGGCACAATTTCTGCATTGCCTGTCGCAAAGCACAAGTCCCGAGGCCAGAACGCTGCTGGGCAGGCAACGAGCAGCAATCCGAAGAAGATGCCTCGGTAAGGAAAACGTCTCCGGCGATTTCGATGAATGGCCGTTACTGCTCCAAGACGCGACTGAGGATCGGTGCAGCGATGGGCGTCCGGTTTGGGTCGACTTCGGCCGGCGCAATCTCTGCGCTTTCAGACTACCCACCAAAGTCAAACGCCCGGGAATCCCGGGCGTTTAACTTTCAGCAGCTGCTGGATTTTTCACTATCTTCGGCAGCACTTTCTCACTTACTCGGCACAGTTTTCACTTTCTGTGTCATCCGACACCTCAAACGTCAATATTCCCCGCCCTCAACGCATTCGACTCGATGAAAGCCCGACGCGGCTCCACATCATCCCCCATGAGCGTCGTAAAGATACCATCAGCCGCAATAGCATCCTCAATCTGCACACGAAGAAGACGACGCACCGTCGGATCCATCGTAGTCTCCCAAAGCTGCCCAGGATTCATCTCGCCGAGACCCTTATAGCGCTGCTTGGAAATATTCCGTTCAGCATCAGCTAGCAACCACTTCATAGCGCTCTTGAAGTCGGTAACAGCCATACTCCGCTCGCCACGCTTGATTACCGCACCCGTGCCAATCAACCCCTTAAACGTATTAGCGGTATTGATTAGCTGTTGGTAATCAGCGGTCAACTGAAAGTCTTCATCCAGCACAGAGATCTTCTGATTACCGTGATGCGTCCGAGCGACCTTCAGCGAGCGCAGTTCACGCACCGGGTCATACATCGTCGTGACCTTAACCTCAGGCTTCAACGGATCATCCCGCAACTTCGCTTCCAAAGCGGCCGCCGAACCCTCAGCCGCTTCCTCACTAGACAGATCAACAACAACCCCATCCATCACAGCCTCAAGCGCCCCAGCGTCATACAACCGGCTCAGCCGGTTAACCACAGCTTGAGCAAGCAAATAAGCCCGAGCCAACTCACCCAACGCATCACCCGTAATCGGCGTAGCGCCTTCAGAAGCCAGCAGCTCCGACCCCTGCAACGCCAGCTTCAGGATGTGAGCATTAACCTCAGCCTCATCCTTCAAATACCGCTCATCCTTCCCCGCCTTGATCTTATAGAGAGGCGGCTGCGCGATATAGATATACCCACGCTCAATCATGTCCGGCATCTGCCGATAGAAGAACGTCAGCAGCAGCGTCCGAATGTGCGCGCCGTCCACATCCGCATCGGTCATGATGATGATGCGGTGATAACGCAGCTTATCCAGGTTGTAATCTTCCTTGCCGATCCCGCATCCAAGCGCAGTAATCAGCGTAACAATCTGCTCCGAAGAAAGCAGCTTGTCATACCGCGCCTTCTCGACGTTAAGCACCTTACCGCGCAGCGGCAAAATCGCCTGAAACTTCCGATCACGCCCCTGCTTCGCCGACCCACCTGCCGAGTCACCCTCGACGATATAAATCTCCGACTTTGCCGGGTCCTTCTCCTGGCAATCCGCCAGCTTCCCAGGCAGACCAACACCATCCAGCACACCCTTCCGACGCGTCATCTCCCGCGCCTTCCGAGCCGCATCCCTCGCCCGCGCCGCATCAACAATCTTGCCGCAAATGATCTTCGCGTCGTTCGGCGTTTCCTGCAGGAATTCTTCGAGCGCCTTCGCGACCACGTCCTCCACCGGCGCGCGCACTTCCGACGACACCAGCTTGTCCTTGGTCTGCGCGCTGAACTTCGGCTCCGGCACCTTCACCGACAGCACGCACGACAGCCCTTCGCGCATGTCGTCGCCGGCCGTCTCGACCTTCGCTTTCTTCGCGACTTCGTGATCGGTGATGTACTTGTTCAACACGCGCGTCATCGCCGCACGCAAACCGGTCAGGTGGGTGCCGCCGTCGCGCTGCGGAATGTTGTTCGTGAAGCACAGCACGTTTTCGTTGTAGCTGTCGTTCCACTGCATCGCCACTTCCACGCCCACGCCGTCCTTCTCGCCGCTGATGTGGAAAATGTTCGGGTGCAGTACGGCCTTGTTCTTGTTGATGTACTCGACAAAACCCTTCACGCCGCCCACAAACGCGAAATCTTCTTCCTTGCCCGTGCGCTGGTCGGTCAGCTTGATCCGCACGCCGTTATTCAGGAACGACAGTTCGCGAATCCGCTTGGCCAGAATGTCGTAGTGATATTCGACATTGCCGAAGATCGTGTTGTCAGCCAGGAAGTGCACTTCGGTGCCGCGGTTTTCGGTGTCGCCGATCACCTGAATCGGCGAGACAGCCACGCCGTCGACCTCTTCGAGCACGCGGTTCTGCGGCACGCCACGGTGGAATTCCATGAAGTGCTTCTTGCCGTCGCGGCGAATGGTCAGGCGCAACCAGGCCGACAAAGCGTTCACGCACGACACGCCCACGCCGTGCAGGCCGCCGGACACCTTGTAGCTGTTCTGGTCGAACTTGCCGCCGGCGTGCAATTCGGTCATCACGATTTCAGCGGCGCTGCGCTTCGGATCGTGCTTGTCGTCCATCTTCAGGCCGGTCGGCACGCCGCGACCGTTGTCGGTGATGGAAATCGAGTTGTCCGCGTGGATGATCACCTGGATATCGTTGCAGTGCCCGGCCAACGCTTCGTCGATCGAGTTGTCCAGCACTTCGAATACGAGGTGATGCAGACCGGTCCCGTCCGATGTATCCCCGATGTACATCCCGGGACGCTTGCGCACCGCCTCCAGACCTTCAAGGATCTGAATCGACGAGGCGCCGTAGCTGTTATCGGGTTGCGAATTGTTCAGTTCAGTCATGGATTTTTTCCGGTTCTGCGTTACTGCAAGGTTGCTGCTCGGGACTTTTCAAAACACCATAAAAACGCCAAAGGGGCGCTGCGCCCCTTGGTGTGTTCTTGGTTTTCGGACGCATTAGATGCGCATCGGCATCACGACGTATTTGAATTCGTCGTTCTCGGGAATCGTGATCAACGCGCTGGAGCTGGCGTCGCCAAGGCTCACTTGCAACATGTCGACCTTCAGGTTCGCGAGCACGTCGAGCAGATACGTGACGTTGAACCCGATATCGACGCTGTCGCCGTCGTACGCGATTTCCAGTTCTTCCTGCGCCTCTTCCTGATCGGCGTTGGTCGACATGATCTTCAACTGGCCCGGCTCGATGATGCAGCGCACGCCCTTGAATTTGTCCGACGTCAGAATCGCGGCGCGTTGCAGCGAACGCTGCAGTTCTTCACGGCCGATCACGAACTGATTCTTGTGCGACTTCGGAATCACGCGCTGGAAGTCGGGGAATTTGCCTTCCACCAGCTTCGACACGAGTTCGACCTGGCCGAAGGTGAACTTCACCTGCGTGGGCGCGATGTCGATCTTC
Organism: Paraburkholderia sp. SIMBA_030; assembly: GCF_046535245.1. Classification (NCBI taxonomy): domain Bacteria; kingdom Pseudomonadati; phylum Pseudomonadota; class Betaproteobacteria; order Burkholderiales; family Burkholderiaceae; genus Paraburkholderia; species Paraburkholderia sp. SIMBA_030. The sequence goes on along the minus strand of NZ_JAWRXB010000003.1, from coordinate 131,098 downwards.
AGCGTGTCGTCGATGTCTTCCAGCAGACGCTGGAGCTCCAGAATCGTCTTGCGCGGAATGATCACTTCCTGGCGCGCGAACGAACCTTCGATCTTCATCGATGAGAACGCCAGGCGGTGGCCGTCCGTTGCGACCGCCATCAGCTGGTTGCCGTCCACCACCAGCAGCATGCCGTTCAGGTAGTAGCGGATGTCCTGCTGGGCCATCGAGAAATGGACCATGCCGAGCAACTGGCGGAACGTTTTCTGGGGAACCACCAGGTTCGCGCCGTAGTCTTTAGCCTGAGCGACGGTCGGGAACTCGTCGGCCGCCAGCGTTTGCAGCGCAAAGCGGCTCTTGCCGGATTGCACGGTCAAACGCTTGTCGTTCAGGGTCAGCGTAACTTGCCCGTCGGGCATCGCGCGCAGAATGTCGAGGAGCTTTCTTGCTGCCACCGTGGTCGCGACCGAATCGCCGCCCACGCCGAAATCGGCACGCGTGGTGATCTGCAACTCGAGGTCGGTCGACAGGAACGACACGTCCGGGCCGTTCTTGGTAATCAGCAAATTGGCGAGGATCGGCAACGTATGGCGGCGTTCGACGATGCCGCTCACGGTTTGCAGCGGCCTGAGGAGGTTATCGCGTTCGGTCTTGACCAGTTGCATAGAGTTCCTTCGTTGATATGACGGCCTGCGCGCCTTGCCAGGCAGCTTTCCAGCACGCAACCGTGGCCCCCCGCCGGCGCCACGCAGCGCCTGTCACGGCGTAAAATCCGCCCGCGGCCGCCGGGCGGTTAAACCTGTATTGTGCCTGAAAACGGAACCGCCCTACTAAAATGGGGGCGAGTTTGGAAATAAACAGGTCGATTTTTCGGTCCGGCCTGCTTAACCCTTCAGCGTTTGCTCCAGAACGTGCAGTTCGTGGTTCAGCTGGGCATCCGTGCCGCGCTCGGCGGCGATCTTGCGCACCGCGTGCAGCACGGTGGTGTGGTCGCGCCCGCCGAACAGCTCGCCGATTTCCGGCAAACTTTTCTGCGTCAGTTCCTTCGCCAGATACATCGCGATCTGCCGTGGCCGCGCGATGTTCGCCGGACGCTTCTTCGAATACATGTCCGCGACCTTGATGCTGTAGAAGTCGGCGACGGTCTTCTGGATGTTTTCCACCGAAATCTGCCGGTTCTGTACCGTCAGCAGGTCTTTCAGGGCTTCTTTCGTCAGTTCGATCGAGATTTCGCGGCCGTGGAACTTCGAGTACGCGAGGATCTTGCGCAGTGCGCCTTCCAGTTCACGCACGTTCGAGCGCAAGTGCTTGGCGACGAAGAACGCGACGTCCTCGTTCAGGCTCACGAACTCCGATTGCGCCTTGCGCATCAGAATCGCGACGCGCATTTCCAGCTCGGGCGGCTCGATCGCCACCGTGAGGCCGGAGTCGAAGCGCGAGATCAAGCGGTCGTCGATGCCCGAAATTTCTTTCGGATACGTGTCGCTGGTGATGATCACCTGCGCCTTGTTCGCGACCAGCGCCTCGAACGCGTAGAAGAATTCTTCCTGCGTGCGGGACTTGCCGGAGAAGAACTGAATATCGTCGATCAGCAGCAGGTCGAGCGAGTGGTAGTAGCGCTTGAAGTCGTCGAACGCCTTGCGCTGGTAGGCCTTCACCACGTCGGACACGTACTGTTCCGCGTGGATGTAGCGAATCCGCGCGCCGGCCTTGTCCATCAGAAGCTGGTTGCCGATCGCGTGGATCAGATGGGTCTTGCCGAGGCCCACGCCGCCGTACAGAAACAGCGGGTTGTACGAGATGCCCGGGTTGTCCGCGACCTGAATCGCCGCGGCGCGCGCCAACTGGTTGGCCTTACCGGTCACGAAGTTATCGAACGTAAGCACCGGGTTAAGCTTCGAACGCTCGTACATCGAGTCGTTCTCGCCGTTACTATTCGAGCCGGCGCTTTGGCCCGGACGCCACGTGCGGCGTGCGGCGGCGGCTTCGTTTGCGTCGAGGCTGGGGAGATCGAGGTCGGCGGCTTCTTCAGCCGCCGCGCGTGCGTTCGCGTTATGCGTAGCGACCGCGCCGTTGGCGCGCGCAGCGTGCGCCGCTTGCACCGCGCCGACAGCTGCGTCGACCGCGGCACCGCCACCGGAACCGGAATAGCCGCCGCCCATTGGCGCGGACGACGGACGCGCCTGAGCCGGCGCCGCTGCCGCGGGCGCGCGCATGCCAGCCTTGGGGTCCAACACAAATTGCACGTCGACCGGTGCATGCCAGAAATCGCGGGCCATGTCCGCGATGCGGCCGGAGAACTGGCTCTTGACCCAGTCGAGCTTGAAGCGGTTCGGCGCAGCGATGCTAAGCGTGTTCGCAGCGGCGTCGAAGGCGACCGGGGCCAACGGTTTGATCCACGTCACGTACTGCTGGGGCGTAAGCTCACGCTCCAGCAATGCGGAACAGTGTTGCCAGAAATCGTTCATCGAGTTGCTGTCGTTATGGTGTGCACGGCGGTCCACCGCTGCCCCTGTCGCGCGCACGCAACATGGCCCTGAGCAGCCAGGCGTAACGGCTCCAGGCGCTTGTGCCACAAGGGTTTGCGGGGCAAGCGAGCCGGAGCGGCGTGCAGGATTTTTGGGAAGTAAGGCGAGATTCTAACGCCAAATCGGACCCGAAAGGGAGTTATCCACAGGGACGGATCATCTGGCTAAGCATCGCCGGGCCACCGCCGGACCCGGCTAAACTATTGACGCCCAACAGAAAACGGGTTTAAATAGCGGGTTCCGCGAAAACCAATTCAGTAAACCTCCGGCCATTGCGCTTTCAGCGATGATCGCGCGGTTATTTTTCGATCAAGTGAGAGCAACATGAAACGTACTTACCAACCTTCCGTTACCCGTCGCAAGCGCACCCACGGCTTCCGCGTTCGCATGAAGACCGCTGGTGGCCGCAAGGTCATCAACGCACGTCGCGCGAAGGGCCGCAAGCGCCTCGCCATCTAAGGCAGGCGAGCGGATTGCGCGCTCCGTCCGTGCCAACAAGCGAAGCCCGCGATGGAGCGGGAGCGGCAGGGGCGCGGCGACAGGGCTCGGTTCCGTTGCGAGCGCAAGCCGCCTTCCCCAAAGCCGCAAGGCTGCTGAAAACGGATGAATTTTCATCCGTTTTTCGTTTGCGCCCGTGGCGCCGCACCGCGCACTTCGTGGTGTACGGCCGACCCACCGGCAATGACGCTCGCTTAGGCCTCGTGATCGGCAAGAAGTATGCGCCGCGCGCGGTCACGCGTAATCTGGTACGTCGAATCGCGCGTGAAGCCTTCCGGCTGCGTCGCGCGGAATTCGGCGGTTGGGATGTGCTGCTGCGTTTGCACACACGCTTCGACAAGAAGGCTTTGCCGAGCGCCTCGTCGCCGCCGTTGAAGGCGCTGTGCCGCAGCGAGATCAAGGCGCTGCTCGACAAGGCTGCGCGCGAAATTGTCCGTCGCGAGGCGCCGCCCGCGGAAGCGCCCAAGACGGAATGACGCTCAAGTGACCGTCCGCTTTGCAGTTGTGGCCGCTATGGCAGCCCTGCTGCGCGGGCGTCGCCCGGTACTCCACGTTGCGCGGCGTCGTTAGGCCGCACCAGCCATGCAAACGGTACTCATCGCTTTACTGCGTTTCTACAAGGTTGCCGTGAGCCCAATGCTCGGCAACCGGTGCCGTTTTTACCCTTCCTGCTCTGATTACGCGCGCGAAGCAATCCAGTATCATGGCGCCGCGCGCGGGACTTATCTCGCCGCCAGGCGTATTTGCCGCTGCCACCCGTTTTCCGCGGGCGGCATCGATCTCGTCCCGCCTCCCACTTCTGAAAAGCGCTGACGCGCCGTTCCATCGACACTGAGACAACGCATGGATATCAAACGCACCGTCCTATGGGTCATCTTTTTCATGTCAGCGGTCATGCTGTTCGACAACTGGCAACGCGACCACGGACGCCCGTCGATGTTCTTCCCGGGCGCCAACCCGACCAAAACGGTCGGTAGCGCAGCACCGGGAACCACGACGCCGGGAACCCAGTCCGCCGATCTGCCGGCCACCAACACAGCAGCCGCGCCGGGCAACGTGCCGGCGGCGACGCAGTCGCAACTGATCAAGTTCAGCACCGACGTCTATAACGGCGAGATCGACACCCGCGGCGGCACGCTGTCGAAGCTGTCGCTCGTCAAGCAAGGCGAAGGCAAGCAGCCGGATCTCGTCATCACGCTGTTCGACCGCACCGCCAATCACACGTATCTGGCTCGTACCGGCCTGCTCGGCGGCGATTTCCCGAACCATAACGATATCTACACGCCGGTTCCGAACCAGCCGCACGATCTGACGGGCGACGCCAAGTCGCTCCAGCTCAGCTTCGAGTCGCCGGTCAAGGGTGGCGTGAAGGTCGTGAAGACCTACACGTTCACGCGCGGCAGCTATGTGATCGGCGTCGACACGAAGATCGAGAACGTCGGCACCGCGCCGGTGAGCCCGTCGGTCTATATGGAACTGGTGCGCGACGACACGCCGGTGGAAACGCCGCGCTTCTCGCACACGTTCATCGGACCGGCTGTCTACACGGACCAGCACCACTTCCAGAAGATGACGTTCAGCGACATCGACAAGAACAAGGAAGACTTCGTCAATTCGGCCGACAACGGCTGGATCGCGATGGTGCAGCATTACTTCGCGTCGGCATGGATTCCGCAACAGGGCGCGAAGCGCGACATCTATGTCGAGAAGATCGATCCGACGCTGTATCGCGTCGGCGTGAAGCAACCGGTGCCGGCCATCGCGCCGGGCCAATCGGCTGATGTTTCCGCGCGCCTCTTCGCCGGTCCGGAAGAAGAGCGCATGCTCGAAGGCATCGCGCCGGGTCTGGAACTGGTGAAGGACTACGGCTATGTGACGATCATCGCGAAGCCGCTGTTCTGGCTGCTCGAAAAGATCCACAGCTATGTCGGCAACTGGGGCTGGGCGATCGTGCTGCTCACGCTGCTGATCAAGGCGGTGTTCTTCCCGCTGTCGGCCGCGAGCTACAAGTCGATGGCGCGCATGAAGGCGATCACGCCGCGTATGCAGGCCTTGCGCGAACGCTTCAAGGGCGATCCGCAGAAGATGAACGCGGCGCTGATGGAGCTGTACAAGACCGAGAAGGTCAATCCGTTCGGCGGCTGTCTGCCGGTCGTGATTCAGATTCCGGTGTTCATCTCGTTGTACTGGGTGCTGCTGTCGTCGGTTGAAATGCGCGGCGCGCCGTGGATTCTGTGGATTCACGATCTGTCGCAACAGGATCCGTTCTTCATCCTGCCGGTGCTGATGGCCGTCTCGATGTTCCTGCAGACCAAGCTGAACCCGACGCCGCCGGACCCGGTTCAAGCCAAGATGATGATGTTCATGCCGATCGCGTTCTCGGTCATGTTCTTCTTCTTCCCGGCGGGTCTGGTGCTGTACTACGTCGTGAACAACGTGCTGTCGATCGCCCAGCAGTACTACATCACGCGGATGATGGGCCAGTCGAAGACGAAACCGGCCTGATGATGATGGCGGTGGGCGGCGGCAGCGAGCGTGACTAACGCAAGCCGAAGCCGACTGAAGCCAGCAGAAAAACAAAGCCGTAAAAAAGCCGCCCGATTTGCGCCCGGGCGGCTTTTTTATTTGGCTTCAGGTTCGCCGTCTATTGACTGGTCAGTACCGCCATATAATTCGGTGATCATTTCTTCGACCAGGTTTCGCTGACGCGGCGACAAACCCTCAAGCCTCGAAGCGAGTTCAATCGTTTCAGGCGACGGCGGATATTTCTCGCCGCGCGCAAGCGGTTTGACCTTGCCGGCCGGAGGTGGCCCGTAATGCAGCCAATGAGCGTCCTTTTGCAGCCAGGTGGCCAAAACCTGCAGTTTGTCGGGCTTCGGAATCGTCGTACCTGCAAGCCATTTGTGCGCGGTTTGCGGAGAGACGGCGGGACCCTTGCTATAGAGCAGATTGAATTTTTTGGCTAAATCAGTCCCACCCTTAATATCCTTGGGGAGTGAGTCTTTCAGCCGTTTGGCGAAAGCGGCTTTTTCTTTGGAGGTCGGCATGGCCGGATTGTGCAATTCAGCGCATAATCAGTGGACAACCGTTCACGCTAATCTTTAACTTAAATAAGCTATTTTTAGCCTGAAATAGCCATCGAATAACGCGTTTCGCGATTTCGTCGAATATCGCTTTTTTCCTTCTGCGGCTTGGGCTTCAGCGGCTCATCGGCGTCGATGCATCGTAAGCGGGTGTTAACTTATCTTAGCCCGTTTGAGATAAATCCTTATTTGTCTGACGAACGACACGGAGTTTTAAGAATCCTTGCCGCCGAAGGCTCGAGTGAGTGCCCGCGTTACAATGCCCAGCGCCCGCAGGTGGGCGCTTCAATCTCCTCTGACAGCCGCCTTCCCATGCTCACCACCGATTCCGATCCGATCGTCGCCATTGCTACTGCGCCCGGCCGAGGCGGTATCGGGGTCGTGCGGATTTCGTTTGGCCGCGCGGGCGAAACAGCGGCCCAGCCGCTCATGCAAGCGCTCACCGGTCAGGCGCTCGCACCGCGCCACGCCAGCTACGTGCCGTTCCTCGACGACAGCGGCAATGCCCTCGACCGCGGCATCGCGCTGTACTTTCCCGCGCCGCACTCATATACCGGCGAGCACGTGCTCGAACTGCAAGGCCACGGCGGTCCGGTGGTGCTGCAACTGGTCCTGCAGCGTTGCATGGACGCCGGCCGGGCGTTCGGTCTGCGTTTGGCCGAGCCAGGCGAGTTCACGCGCCGCGCGTTTCTCAACGACAAGCTGGATCTGGCGCAGGCCGAAGCCGTCGCCGATCTGATCGAAGCCAGCACCGAGGCCGCCGCGCGCTCGGCGGGACGCTCGCTCGACGGCGCGTTTTCGCGCGACATTCACGCCCTCGTCGAAGAGGTGATCACGCTGCGGATGCTGGTCGAGGCGACGCTCGACTTCCCGGAGGAAGAAATCGATTTTCTCGAAGCCGCCGACGCCCGCGGCAAGCTCGCGCGAATTCGCGAACGGCTCGCGCACGTGCTGAGCGAAGCGCGGCAAGGCGCGTTGCTGCGCGAGGGTTTGTCGGTGGTGCTCGCGGGGCAGCCGAACGTCGGCAAGTCGTCGCTGCTGAACGCGCTGGCCGGCGCGGAACTGGCCATCGTCACGCCGATCGCCGGAACGACGCGCGACAAGGTTGCGCAGACCATCCAGATCGAAGGCATTCCGCTGCATGTGATCGACACCGCCGGCCTGCGCGATACCGAGGACGAAGTCGAGAAAATCGGCATTGCACGCACGTGGAGTGAGATCGAACGTGCGGACGTGGTGTTGCATCTGCTCGATGCAAGAACCGGCATGACCGCCGAAGACGGAACGATCGCCGGACGCTTTCCGAGCGGTGTGCCGGTGGTGCGGGTGCTGAACAAAACCGATCTGACCGGCCTCGCGCCGGACGTGAAATCGCTCGCCGCGGCCACGGACATCGATCTGAGCGAGGTGCGCCTGTCGGCGAAACAAGGCGACGGTGTCGCGCTGCTGCGCGGAGAACTACTGCGGATTGCCGGCTGGCAAGCCGGCGCGGAGAGCGTCTATCTCGCGCGCGAACGGCATCTGATCGCGCTGCGCGCGGCACAGGAGCATCTCGCGACCGCGGCCGCGCACGCCGATCAGAACTCCCAAGCGCTGGATCTGTTCGCCGAAGAACTGCGCCTCGCACAGGACCAGTTGAACTCGATCACCGGCGAATTCAGCTCGGACGACCTGCTCGGAGTGATTTTTAGCAGGTTCTGTATCGGCAAGTAAACGGCTTCCGGAGTTTTCATGGAAAGCCTTGATAGCACTGCAATGTAAGCCTCTTCTCGCACTCCCTCTAAAAACGTATCGGCAACCTTCGTTGACCCAAAACGGCGCAAATCTTTGGTACACAGAGGATGCACAGTTTAAAATCGCCACGGTCCGTGGATCAACGATTCGAAAAATGCCAAGACTAGCCGCTCCCCTAACCGAAGCCCAGATACGTGCATTAGAACCACGCGAGAACCGATACGCCGTGGCGGACGGCAACGGCCTCGTGATCGAAGTCATGACGACCGGCACAAAGGTCTGGCGCTTCCGCTATTCGCTGAACGGCAAGCGGCAGCCTCTCGCTACGATCGGCGACTACAGAATGATCTCGCTGCGGGTCGCGCGCGCGAAGGCGCAGAAGTATGCCGAGATGGTCGCAAGCGGAATCTCGCCCGTTGCCACGGCACGCAGGGACCGCGGTGCGGAGGGAAAGGCAGATGTTCTGCGGGAGGGTGCAGAACTTTATCTCGCGGCGGAGATGGCCGGCAAGTCGGAAGAATATCGGCGTACAACGCGGCGAGCGCTGGAAAAGGACGTCTTGCCGGCCATTGGCGCCAAGCCGATAAAGGCCGTGACTGCCGACGACATCCTCGCGATATGCGACAGGATCAAAAGCCGTGGCTCTCCAAAAATGGCGCTGCACACGCGCAACGTGGTGAAGCGGCTCTATGAGTATCTGATCGCTCGGCAACTCGCGACGACAAACCCGGCGCAGATCATTCCAGCTCGCTCGATAGCAACATCGGACAGCCGCACCCGCGTTCTCTCTCCAGACGAAATCGGCTCGGTGCTCCGATCGATTTATGCATCGAGTATCCGACGACCGTTGAAGTTAGCGCTACACCTGCTGGTGCTGACGATGGTTCGGAAATCCGAACTCGTCGAGTCGACATGGTCCGAATTCGACCTGGACGCCGCGCTATGGAGAATTCCGGCCGCACTAATGAGGCAAGACCGGCACCATGACGTGTATCTCCCGCACCAGGCGGTTGCGATGCTCCGAGAGTTGCGCGGCAGCATGGCCAGTCGAAATTTCGTATTCCCGACCGTGAGAGGCGACGACCACCCCATCGCGAAGAGCACCCTTAATCAGGCCGTCAAGGCACTCGGACTCGACGTGGAACATTTCGTCTTGCATGACTTTCGGCGCACCGCGTCGACGCACTTGCGCGAGATGGGGCAGCCTTCAGACGCGATCGAAAAGACCTTGGCGCGTGCGATCAAGGACACCGGGCGTGCCGACGGTGAGGAGGATGCCGCCGAACGGCGCCAGACCTTGCAACTTTGGGCAGACTTCGTCGATACGCAGATTCAGGGCGGCCGAAAAGCAGGAATCGACCCGTTCTGAGGGCCTCGGGCCGGCCTGGCATTGCCCGCCTTACAGAAGACAGTTCTAGCGCGGTAGTTTGGTACACAACGATTAACAATCAATACACAAGCTACTGTAGATAAATGAAAAATTGATTTTTCACTAGGTTCTGTATCTCAAGACAACAATCATGTTTGAATTTCTCCGCTGCCATCTCACAACGCCCTTTTCTCCCGCCGCCCATCGCCTAAACTGAAGCATTGGCGCAACCCGATATGGAGGCTCCCATGTCTGAATCGTTGATGGCTTATTTGCTGGGACCCTTGGTGATGCTAGTAGTCGGCGTTGCGATCTGGGCTGCGTCGCACTATAGCCGCCAGACAAGGCCGGAGCGCCTCGAGCGCTGGCTCGATACGCACTACGCGGAATGGTTGCACCACAAGCACTGAACACCGCACCGAGATGAAAAGGCCGTCGCGCGCTGCGACGGCCTTTCTGTGTAGCGCGCAAGCATCAGCTGCGCGCGCCGGTCCGCGCCGCCTGCTTACCACCCCGGCTGAGGCTGCTGCGGGTAACCGTAATACTGTCCGGGCGGCGGCGCACCGCACGCGACGTACGCGCGCTGGTACTGGTCATAGCAGTATCCCGGCGGCGGACCGGCGTAGACCGGAGCCGGCTGATACACCGGTTGCGCGTACACAGGCTGCTGGTAAGCAACCACAGGCGCCGGATTCAAAGCGGACGTCACCACGGCGCCGAGCAGCGCACCGCCGATCAGCGCGCCGACCACATCGCCGCCATTGCCATGAGCTGAAGCTTGCCCCGCCACGCTCAGACTTCCGACCATCAACAACGCCACTGCAATCTTTTTCATGTCTGACTCCCGCCGTTTAGGCATGGAACAGATTGTGTACGGCGTGTGTGGAAATAGATGCTGCAAGTGGTAACGGGGAATTACCGGTGTAACGGACACCGAACGGATGCGGCGCGCGTTGTAACAGATGTGGTGGACAATACCGGAGAGAGCAGCAAAACCCCGATTCGTACCGGCAACCAGAGAGGACGCGTGATGAACTACGACGACAGCAATCCCTTCGCAAGGATTCTGCGTGGCGAACTACCCTGCATCAAAGTCGCGGAAACCGGCGCGGCGCTTGCCATCATGGACCTGATGCCGCAAGCCGACGGTCACGTGCTGGTCGTGCCGAAGGAAGCGGCAGTGGAGATTTTCGAGCTGTCGGACGCATCGGTGGTCGCTTGCATGCGCATGACGCAGAAGCTGGCCATCGCCCTGCGTGCGGCCTTGCGCCCGGACGGCATGTTCATCGGACAGTTCAACGGCCGCGCCGCGGGACAAACCGTGCCGCACGTGCATTTTCACGTGATCCCCCGCTGGGAGGGAGAGCCGCTGCGCATGCACGCACGCGACGTCGCCGATGCCGCCACACTCGAAGCGCTCGCCAAACGCATTCGCGAGCATTGGCGCGCGGACTGAGCGAGGCTCAGGCAGCGACGCGCGCAAAAAACCCGCGTATTGCGGGTCGGGTCAATCACTGATGGTACGTCGGACGGTGATACGGCGGGCGATGGTGATGATGGTGATACGGCACGCGGCGGCAATGCGTCACGAGACGGCCATGCACCCACACGCGCTTGCACACCACACGTGACTACGAATGTGCCTCGGCGGTCGCCGGCACGAAAGCCGTGGCGGTGGCCGCCAGCAGCATCAATGAAATCAATTTGCGCACGAAACCTCCTGTTCGACGGGTCGCTATTTTAAGACGGCCGGTCAAGATGTGCAGTTCAGGCACGTAGGAAGGCGCAAGACGATCAAGCGCCGCGCGTGACAGCGTTTCGCGGCGCTGGGCAACATCAGGAAAAGGACGAGTCGGCAAATGCCATGCTGAAGGCATAACGTCGCGAACCGCGCCGCGACGCGGCGTCACGGTTCGCGCAGCGCAAGTACACCCCACGACAGCTCAATGACGATTCCGCATGCGACGCAACGGATGCCGCCAGTTGGTACGGTGAGGCCGTACATCCATGTGTCTCAACTCCTGCTGATGCCTATGCTCTTGCCACAATTCGTCGGAGAAAAGCCACGCAACAATCGCGAGCGGCACGACCAGAAACGCGCCCAGTATCAATTGCTCGATCACGTAGCCTCCGATCGCAAGTGCATGATTTCATTCTAGAGCAGCACGCGTGCCCACACGGTGTCACGCCGCCCACAATTTTGCGATAACCCGCCTGCGGCAGTGCGACGCCCTGCCCTCGCCGAACCCGCGCGCTGTCTCGCTCTTTGCAAAATCGCGCTGCTGCGGCTGCATGCGTTGCAAGAACTCCTGCGCTGCGGCCGGACTAAAAAAGTGCGCGCCACGGCTCGCCTATTTTCAGTCCAAGTTCTTCGCGACCCATCAGCGCTGGAATTGAGCCGCTGTTGCAAACGGGCGCGCGCTGGCGCGTCGCCCGGCAGACCTGGCATCGTTTATCTTCTGCACGTACACCGTTATTTCGCAATTTTTCTTTAGCCGGATGAATGACTTTGTGTGCAATGCACCAAGTCCAGACATTAATTGTATTAATTCGCTTAATTGACACTGCTCGTTTACGCGAATACGAACTGCAAAGCTTTACTGATTAAGGCAAAGCGCCCTGCCAGTCTTTTAGTTATCCGTTTCAATTCTGCGTCTTTAAGCCTTTGCTTGCCGGTTAATGAGGTGTGGTCGAGGGTGCGACAATTCGCCGCTGTTGCGACCGCACACAAGATGTGCTTGTCGTTCGCTCGCCTTCTCCTAAAGTGCAAGATGCGGGTTCGACGTTAAAGTTAAATACATAGCTAACCTGAGTAATAAACCCCGCACCGGAGGAACATATGAAATCGCGAATCGCCCTTCTTTTCGCCATTGCGGGTTTGGCTGCCGCATCCGTTCAAGCGCAAGACGTTGTCGTCAAGCCGCAGCAAACCATCCAGTTCAAGGCGAATGCGTATGGCTGCCTGTCGAAGGATAAGCTCGACGCCGCCGATCAGCATGCGCAAGCCGGCGAACAGCAAAAGATGCAGGAATTCTTCTCCGGATACCAGTGCATTTCAACGCCTGAGAATTCGAGTTTCCGCGTGGTGCGCGTGGTTGGGCATGATGTCGAATTCGTGAATTCTTCCAATAGCGATACGGAAGGCCTCTGGGCTAACGACCGATTCATCAAGCAATAAGCGCTGGCGAAACGCCGGAGGCGGTTCGTGCTGCCATTCCTCTGACTTTAAAAGCCGGGGGCGGTGAACCTGTGAGTGATAAATCGGCTGGGCGAATTGCCCGGCCGTTTTTATTGGCGGCGCCGGTCTGATTGCTGAAGCAAATTAAAAAAACCGATGCAGATTGTCGGTCCGCATCGGCAGCACGCCTTCTCGCAAAGCGCAGGAACGTCGTCAAACGTCGATCAATGCGAATCGCGCGGCACCGGCGCGCCGCTCGATCCCACCAGGAAGTCGAGATCCGCGCCTTGATCCGCTTGCAGCACGTGTTCGACGTAAAGCTTGTAGTAGCCGCGCGTGGGCGGTTCCGGCGGCTGCCATGCGGCGCGGCGGCGTGCCAGTTCGGCGTCGGAGACATCCAGATGCAGGCGCCGTGCTTCGACGTCGAGCTCGATCATGTCGCCGGTCTGCACGAACGCGAGCGGACCGCCTGCCGCCGCTTCCGGCGACACGTGCAACACCACCGCGCCGTATGCCGTGCCGCTCATGCGTCCGTCGGAAATGCGCACCATATCCGTGATGCCCTTTTGCAGCACCTTCTTCGGCAGCGGCATGTTGCCGACTTCGGCAAAGCCCGGATAGCCCTTCGGCCCGGCACCCTTGAGCACCATGATGCAGTGCTCGTCGATCTCGAGCGACTCGTCGTCGATCTTCGCATGCAATTCCTCGATGTTCTCGAACACCACCGCGCGTCCGCGATGCTTCAGCAGATGCGCTGTGGCCGCCGACGGCTTGATCACCGCGCCGTTCGGCGCCAGGTTGCCCTTCAGCACCGCAATGCCCGCTTTCGGCTTGAATGGCTCCGCGAAAGTCGTGATGACCTTTTCGTCATGGTTCGGCGCGTTGCGCACGTTGTCCCAGATCGTCTTGCCGTTGACGGTCAGCGCGTCGCGATGCAGCAGCCCTTGCTCGCCGAGTTGCTTGAGCACGGCCGGCAGACCGCCCGCGTAGTAAAAGTCCTCCATCAAATATTCGCCTGACGGTTGCAGATTCACCAGACACGGCACGTTCGATCCCAGTTCCCAATCCTCCAGCGAAAGCTCGACGCCGATCCGCTTGGCCAGCGCGATCAGATGTACGACCGCGTTGGTCGAGCCGCCGATCGCCGCATTCGTGCGGATCGCGTTTTCGAACGCCTGGCGCGTGAGGATCTTGTCCATCGTCAGATCCTCACGAACCATCTCGACGATGCGCCGTCCGGCGAGATGCGCCAGCACTTGCCGGCGTGCATCGACAGCGGGGATCGCCGCGTTGTGCGGCAAACCCATGCCGAGCGATTCGACCATCGAGGCCATCGTCGATGCCGTACCCATGGTCATGCAATGGCCGCGCGAGCGGTTCATGCACGACTCGGCTTCGGTGAATTCTTCCTGTGTCATCGTACCGGCGCGCACTTCCTCGGACATCTGCCAGACACCCGTGCCGGAACCGATGTTCTTGCCGCGAAAGCGTCCATTGAGCATCGGACCGCCGGAAACAGCAAGCGCGGGCAGATTGCACGATGCCGCGCCCATCAGCAGCGCCGGCGTGGTCTTGTCGCAGCCGACCAGCAGAATCACGCCGTCCATCGGATTGCCGCGAATCGACTCCTCGACATCCATCGATGCGAGGTTGCGAAACAGCATCGCGGTAGGCCGCAGATTGGTCTCGCCGAGCGACATCACCGGAAACTCCAACGGCAAACCGCCCGCTTCGTGCACGCCTTTTTTCACGTACTCGGCAAGCTCGCGAAAATGCGCGTTGCACGGCGTCAGTTCGGACCACGTGTTGCAGATGCCGATCACCGGACGCCCGTCGAATTCGTCGTGCGGAATGCCCTGGTTTTTCATCCACGAGCGATGCAGAAAGCCGTCGCGGTCCTTGAGGCCGAACCACGCCTGGCTGCGCAGCGGCTTTTTAGTCTGGTTCGAATCAGCCATGAAAACTCCTGTTGGCAAACATGTAGAGGGGGCGCCTGGCCCAGGGGCGCGCGTCAGTGCACGCGCTTGCTGCGGCGGTACTGATCGAACAGCACCGCGAGCAGCAGAATCCCGCCGCGAATCAGGTATTGATAGAAGGTCGGCACGTTCATCAGGCTCATTGCGTCCTGCACGGAGCCCATGATCAGCACGCCGACCAGCACACCGGAAATCGTCGCGACGCCGCCCGTCAGCGATACGCCACCGAGCACGCATGCGGAAATCACGCCGAGTTCGAGCCCGACCGACGTTTTCGGGTCGCCCAGACTCATCCGCGAGGCAAGCATCACGCCGGCAAAGCCGGTAACGAGCCCTTGGAATACGAACACTGTGATCTTGATACGCGTAACCGGCAAGCCCGCGAGCAACGCCGCCTCGCTATTGCCGCCCACAGCGAGCACGTTCTTGCCGAACACGGTTTTCTTCAGCAGAAAGCCGAACAGCACGAAGCCAACGATGTTGCTCCAGATCGGATACGAAATGCCGAGGAACGCACCGCCGCCGAGGTCGAAGAAACGCTCTTCGGAGATCATGACCGCGTCGCCGTTCGACGTGATGAACGCGAGACCGCGCACGACTTCCATCATCGCGAGCGTGACGATCAGCGAGTTGATCTTGTAGCGTGCGACCAGTACGCCGTTCACGAGCCCGACCGCGCCGCCCGCAAGCACGCCGGCTGCCACGCCGAGCAGCACGCTGTGCGTCGCGGTGATCAAGGTGGAGGCGACCACGCCCGCGAACGCGACGATCGACGCGACCGACAAATCCACTTCGCCCAGCGCGAGCACGAACATCATCGTCACGGAGATCGAGCCGATTAGCGTGACGGACAGCAGCAAGCCCTGGATATTTCGCGAGCTCAGGAAATCGGGCACGGTGAACGATAAAGCCGCGAACAGGATGATGAACACCATCACGATGCCGGACTTGTTGATCAGATCCCACGTGCGCGCCGCGCGTGCGCCTAGACCCGCGGCGGCGACGGCTGGCGTAGAGGAGTCGGTGGAGGGTGTGTGCATGATGTCTATTCCGTTTTCAATGGCGCGATTCAAATTCAGTTGG
This sequence comes from Paraburkholderia sp. SIMBA_030, assembly GCF_046535245.1. Lineage (NCBI taxonomy): Bacteria > Pseudomonadati > Pseudomonadota > Betaproteobacteria > Burkholderiales > Burkholderiaceae > Paraburkholderia > Paraburkholderia sp. SIMBA_030. The sequence goes on along the minus strand of NZ_JAWRXB010000003.1, from coordinate 115,670 downwards.
CGGCTTAGCGGGGCAGGGCGAGTTTGATCAATGCGTCGGGGGTGGCCTGCGCCTTCGGCAGATCGCCGACGACACAGCCTTCCTTCATCACGATCACGCGATCCGCGACGCCGATCACTTCAGCCAGATCGCTCGACACGACGATCACGGTGCGGCCCGCTTCGGCCAGCCCATACAGCAAGCCGTAAATCTCGCTGCGCGCGCCGACGTCGATGCCGCGCGTGGGTTCGTCCATCAGGAATACGTCGATGTCTTCGGCGAGCCAGCGCGACAGAATCACCTTCTGCTGATTGCCGCCGGAGAGCGTGCCGATCGGTGTCTCGCCGTTACGCGTCTTGATCGCGAGCTTGCCGATGAACTCCCTGGCGGTCTGCGCTTCCTTGCGGCCGTTGAGCACGTTGAAGCGGCTGAAGTGACGGCGGCAACTGATGTTGAGGTTGTCCGAGACGGAGGCGATCGACACGATGCCTTCCTGCTTGCGATCTTCCGGACATAACGCGACGCCCGCGCGGACCGCATCGCGCGGCGTCGCGAAACGCACGCGCTTACCCTTGAGCGTGATCTCGCCCGCGGTCGGTTTCTCGGCGCCGTAGATCAGCTTCATCAACTCGGAACGGCCGGCGCCGACCAGTCCGAAGAAGCCGAGAATTTCACCTTTACGCGCCGCAAAAGTAGCCGGTTCGTGCAGGCCGCGTCCCATCAAGCCTTTGACGTCGAGTTGCACGTCGCCGATATCGCGCGAGCGGTAGCCGTACACGTCGGCGATCGATCGGCCCACCATGCAGCTGATCAATCGATCGCGATCGAGTCCGGCACCGGCCTCGAACGTATCGATGTGGCGGCCGTCGCGAAACACCGTCACGCGATCGCACAGTTCGTAGACTTCATCCATCCGATGCGTGACGTAGATGATCGCGCGGCCCTCGGCCTTCAACGCACGAATGATCCGGAACAACTGCGCGGTTTCGCGCGACGACAGCGAACTGGTCGGTTCATCGAACGCAATCACGCGTGCATCGCGCATCAGCGCCTTGCCGATTTCGATCATCTGCCGCTGACCGATCGACAGATTCTTGACCTGCTGCGCCGGATCGATCTTTTCACCGAGCCGTTCGAGTTCGCGAACAGCGCGTGCAATCAGTGCTTTTTCGTCAAGTACACCGAAACGATTGGGCAGGGCGCCGAGCATCAGGTTTTCGGCGACCGTCAGTTCCGGCACCAGATGCAGTTCCTGATAGATGATCGCGACGCCCGCCGCAATGGCTGCCTTGGTGGTGATGAAATGCTGCTCGACGCCGTCGAGCGACAAGGTGCCTGCGGCCGGCTGATTCACACCGGATAGCACCTTGAGCAGCGTTGATTTGCCGGCGCCGTTTTCGCCCATCAAGCCGTGCACTTCGCCGCGGCGCACGTCGAGCGACACCTGGTCGAGCGCGAGTACGCCCGGAAAGCGCACGGTGATGCCGTCGAGTTGCAGGTACGGATCGGCGGACGCGAGCGCGGGTGCGGGCGAGGGCGCTTGCGCGGAGAGCGCCGCTTCGTCAGTGTGGGGAACCGTCATCGAAAGCCTCTAACTGGGGGACAACCTGTGCGGGCCGATCTCGCGTAAGCGCAATCCGGCCCGCAACGTGCAGACTCGAATTCCGCTTAGATTCCGAGCTCTTTACGCACGTCCTGCCAGTTGCCGCGCACCATCAGCTTGCCGGTGGTCTGCGTATCGGCGGGCGGCTGCTTGCCGTCCTTGATCCACCCGACGAGGTTCTCCGTGCTTTCCTTGCCGTGCATCGTCGAGCTCACGGCGATCGTGCCGTAGAAGCCCGTCGGCTCCTTCTTCTGGAATTCGGCGAACGCCTCGCCCGCACCGTTGATGCCGACGCCGATCACGTCCGCTGCCAGAATGTGCAGTTGTTCGGTAGCACGCACGCCGCCCAGCACGCTTTCCTCGTTGAGCGCGAAGATCACCCATTTCTTGATGTTCGGATGCTGCGCCAGCACCGGCGATGACGCGTTGAAACCGCCTTCGTCGTCGGTGGTCTTTTGCGGCGCGTCGAAGATGTTTTCCTTCCTGAAGCCGCCGGCGAGCAGCGTTTGGGTGGCGCCGTCGGTGCGCAGTTTCGCGGTCGGCAATTCGTAGTTCGTGATGCGCAGCGCGCCGACTTCTTCCGGCTTCCAGCCGCGGCGCTTCATTTCCTCGGCGATCGCCGTGCCGACCTGATTGCCGATCTTGAACGCGGACATGCCAAGGTGGGGGACGTTCGGCAGCGGCTTGCCGGCCGAGTCGACCAGTTGATCGTCGACGGTGACGAACTTCATGTTGTAGCGCTTCGCGCGCGCCTGAATTGCCGGCCCGAGGCGCACGTCAGGCGCGCAGATCACGAAGCCTTTGGCGCCTTGCGCGCCGAGGTTATCGATTGCGGCCAGCACTTTTTCGCCGTCCGGCGTGCCGATGTTGACCACCGAGAAGCCGTCCTTCTGGCCGAGCGCGGAGGCCGCTTTCTGCTCGTTGATGAACCAGGCCTGCTCCGGCATCTTCACGAGGAAGCCGACTTTGAGGGGCTGATCGGCACGCGCGGAAAGTTGCGCGGCAAAGGGCGCGGCGAGCGCGGCGGCGGCCATCGCGGATAGCGTCAAACGGCGAAGCTTGCTGGTCATCTCTGTCTCCTGAGGTTGAAAAGCTGCATGGATTTCGTTTAGTAGCAGCAGGGTGATGCACGCCGGCGTCAGCCGGGTCGTGGATAGGCGCTCGGACGCGCGAACGTCATAGCGATCAGCCTGCGACGTAGGCCGTTTTCACGGCCGTCCAGAACGCCGTGCCGGCTGCGCCGTAGGCCGATGCTTTGCGGCCGCCGGCGGTCGCGTGATGCTCGACGGCGGTGGTCGGCAGGTTGATCGTCACGAGGCCGCTATGCACGTGGCGCCGGAAATGCCGCGCGCGGGCGAGCGAGCGCGTGCAGATGCCGGCGCATAGGCCGTAAGCGGTGTCGTTGGCGAGATGCAGCGCGTGGTCGTAGTCGTCGGCGCTCAGCACGACGGCAAGCGGCCCGAAAATCTCTTCGCGCGCGATCCGGTGATCGGGTTCGCCGATGAACAGCGCAGGTTCGAAAAAGTAGCCGCGCGTCGCGCGTTCCAACTGTCGGCCGCCCCACAGCAATTGCGCGCCTTCCTGCTGACCGATGCGCACGTAGTCGAGATTGCGCTCCAACTGCGCGGCGTTCGCGACCGGGCCGATATCGGTACCGTGCTTCAACGCGTGATCGACGGTGAGCCTGGCGAGCTTCGCATGCAGCGCCTCCACGAACGGCTCGAACACCGCGCGCTCGACAATCAGGCGCGACGCTGCGGTGCTGCGTTGGCCCGTCGAGCCATATGCGCCGCTCAAGGCGGCCTCGACGGCGCCGTCGAGGTCCGCATCGGCGAGCACCACAAAGGCATTCTTGCCGCCCATTTCCAGCTGCACGCGCGCCTGCCTGGCGGCGGCGGCTTGCAGCACACGCGTGCCGGTTTCCGCCGAGCCGGTGAAGCTGATCGCCGCCACCAGCGGATGCGCCGCGATCCGCGCGCCGACCTGCCGGCCGCTGCCCATCACGAGATTGAACACGCCCGCGGGCAGGCCGGCGCGGCTGATGATCGTCGCCAGCGCCGCCGCGCATCCAGGCGCCGATTCGGCCGGCTTGAAGACGATGCAATTGCCGTGGGCGAGGGCGGCGCCGATCTTCGCCGCGGCGGTCGCCAGCGGCGCGCTCCACGGCACGATGATGCCGACCACGCCGAGTGGCTCGCGCGACACGTCGATTTCGACGCCGGCGCGCGCCGAGGCCATCGGCTCGGCAAACGCGCGCAATGCCTCGGCGGCGAAAAACTTGAAGATCTGGCCGGCACGCGTCGCTTCGGCCAAGGCTTCCGGCAAGGTCTTGCCGACTTCACGCGCGAGCAACCGGCCCAGCTCGTCGCGGCGCGCCAGCATCTCGCCGCCGATCGCATCGAGCGCATCCGCGCGGCGCTGCACCGAACCCAGCGACCATTCACCGAACGCCGCGCTCGCCGCTTCGATTGCGGTATCGGTCTGCCGCGCATCGGCGCGCACATAGTCGCCGACCGGTTCGTCGAGGTCCGATGGATTGAGCGACACGCCGGTGGTCGCGCCCGTCTCCCAGCCGCCGTTGATGTAGTGACGGAACGGACTTGCAACGAGAGGGACGAGCGGATCGCGATTCATCGAAAGCAGGAGGCCACGTGAGGAAGCTCGGAAAGTCCACGAATGGTATGAGCCGGCCCAATAACTTTCCAATCCCTTTTTGGGCCATCGCGATATCAATTCCGGTATGGCATGATGAAGCCTTCGCCCCGGCAAACGGCTTTGAGCCGCTTTATGGAGACTGGCCATGACCCGCAGCTACTCGAACTGGTTCGTGCGCGCGCGGCTGAAGACGCGGCAGTTGCTGTTGCTCGCGGCAATGGAAGAGGAGGGCAACGTCCGGCGCGCGGCCGACGTGCTCGGCATGACGCAGCCCGCCGCCTCGCGCCTTCTGAAAGAGCTGGAAGACATGCTGGAGGTGAGCCTGTTCGACCGCACGCCGCACGGCATGCACGCCACGCTGTACGGCGAAGTGATGATCCGCCACGCGCGCATGGTGCTGTCGAACCTGAGCCACGCGCACGACGAAATTTCGGCCTTGCGCGCCGGCCTGGCGGGCCAGGTGCGCATCGGCGTGATTGCCGCCGCCGCGGCGACGATGGTGCCGCGCGCGATCGCCAGCGTGAAAGAGCGCTATCCGCAGTTGCAAATCTGGGCGGAAGTGGAAACCTCCGACGTCATGCTGCCAAGAATCGCCGAGGGCGAACTGGACATCATGGTCGGCCGCGTACTGGAGCGGCAAAATCAGTTCAAAACCGAGGTTCGCTATGAACCGCTCGCCGACGAACCGCTATGCGTGGTCGCGCGTCCCGGCCATCCTCTCGAAAATGAGACAAGTTTGACACTGCGGGCAATCGTCAACGCGAGCTGGGTTTTGCATCCGCCAGGCAGCGTTTTGCGTCATCGCTTCGATCTGATGTTTTCGCAAATCGGGCTGAATCCGCCGCAAAACGTGGTCAACACCAACAATTTTCTGGCGATTTCGAGCTTGCTGCTACAAAGCGACATGTTGGCGGTTTTGCCCGACGAAGTGGCGCGTCAATACCAACAGTACGGTGTTCTGAAGCGGATGCCGATCGAATTACCGTGCAGGATGGATACATTCGGTATCATCACGCGCCAGTCCCACCTGCTTTCACCGGCGGCCTCCGTGGTGCTCGAAGCCTTGCGGCAAGCCGCTGCAGAGGTGTACGGCACCCCCTTCGAGCCGGCAGTGGCGCGGTAAATGCTTCTCCCGTTGCAGAAAGCAGCCGGTAGCGCCGTCTAGATGCGATATCCGGACGGCGCGCCGCGGTCCGCGAGCCGCATTCTCCGCTGCGATTCGAACCACAGCGGGGCGCCGGCCTTCGGCGCGGGAGGGGCAAGCGATGTACAAACAACACGGTAAACGGCAACGAGCCGTCGACGATTCTTTTTCTGTTCGCTCCGGTGGAGCGAGCGCCTGGTATAGCAACGGCATGGCTCTTAAATCGACGATTTACAAGGCGGAACTCCAGATCGCCAACATGGACCGGCACTACTACGCCGATCATTCGCTGACGATCGCCCGCCATCCCTCCGAAACCGACGAGCGCATGATGGTGCGCGTCGCCGCGTTCGCACTGTTCGCGCAGGAACGCCTCGAATTCTGCAAGGGTTTGTCGGATGTCGACGAACCGGATCTGTGGCAGAAGGATCTGACCGGCGCGATCGAAACCTGGATCGAAGTCGGCCAGCCGGACGAACGGCGCATCGCCAAGGCGAGCGGCCGCGCGAACGAAGTGATCGTGATCGCCTACGGCGGCCGCGCCTCGGACATCTGGTGGCAAGGCGTGAAGAACAAGGTCGAACGCATGCGCAATGTGACGGTGTGGACGCTCGATGAAGACGTCGCCGCCGCGCTCGGCTCGCTCGCCGAACGGACCATGCGCCTGCAATGCACCGTGCAGGACGGCGAGGCATGGCTCGGCAGCGCCGAAGCGGACGCGGTGCAGATCAAATGGACGGTGTTGAAGGCGCCGGCCAACGCTTGATAACGCCAGGTGCGTTTGCTTGTTGCGTTTGCTGGTTGCGCCTGACAGCTGCCTTTGCCCCCTGCGTTTGAGCGTCGTCCGCAACGGCCGCGGGTCGTTCGTTAGAGCGAAGTCACACGCGCCGCTTCCGGCGGCCCTTTCAGCTCGACCATATTGCCCTCCGGATCGAACAGATACAGCGACGGCCCAAAGCCGTCCGCGCCATAGCGCAGCGCCGTTTCGCCAGGCCGCGCGCCGTGTTCGGTCAGATGCGCCTTGAGCGCGTCGGCGTCGAACGGTTCGATCCGCAAACACATGTGATCCATGTTGCGTCCCGCGCCGGGCGTGCCGTTTTCGGCATGGTCGAGTTTTGCGCCGACCTGCAACAGGTCGATCAACGAGCGCCCGGCGCGCAACTGCGTCAAGCCCAGATCGCGCTGCTCCTTCTCGATACTGCAACCGAGCACGTCGCAATAGAAGCGCGACATCCGCGCGATGTCCGCAGCCCGAATGACGATGTGATCGATCTCACGAATGTGGATTTTCATCTCGAACGCCCCTTGGTTGTTCGCTGAACGGGTGAATAGCCAGTGTAGGAGGAAAGGGAGGGCGCCGCCGTGACAGCAGCGTGTGATCGGCCGTGAATCACCCGCAAAGGGGCGGATCAGGAAAATGCAGACGAAAGGCGGAGGAAAAACGCGGACGAAAAAAAGCCCGCTCTATGTGGAGCGGGCTGAATCCATATCAGGAGGAGACATGGAGGAGACAAGTACTAATATACACATCGGGTTGGTGCGACGCAATAACTTTTTAAGGGAAAACCCGATATCGCGCCAAATTGTCCCAACTTTGCGGCGAAACGAGCGCCTGGTGGCGCTTCCAGCCTACGAGGAAGCGCAATGACAGAGCAAGAACCGGAGCGTAGTGTGTCGGCATGCGGCCTACATTGGTGACATCGACACTGTCTTTCCGGGACCATCATGAACCGCACCGACCATACCGCCACCGAAAGCTGGGCCAGCGACGCCGACCGCTGGGACGCCGTCACCCACCGCGATCCGCAGGCCGACGGCGCGTTCTTCTACGGCGTCAAAACCACCGGTGTGTTCTGCCGCCCGTCGTGCGCCTCGCGCCAGCCGCGCCGTGAAAACGTCGATTTCTTCGTCGACGCAGACGCTGCGCGCGCCGCGGGTTATCGCGATTGCAAGCGCTGCCAGCCCGGCGGCCTGCCGCGCGAACTCGAGATCGTGAATCGCGCCTGCGCCGCGTTGGACGCCGATCCGCAACAACGCCTCACGCTCGCGCAGCTGAGCGATGCCGTGCATGTCAGCCAGTTTCACTTGCAGCGTCTGTTCAAACGCGTGGTGGGCGTATCGCCGCGTCAGTACCAGGCTGCGCAGCGGGGCGCCGCGTTGCGCGATGCGCTCCAGCGCGGCTCGGACGTCACCCGCGCCACGCTCGATGCCGGCTTCGGTTCACCGTCGCGGATGTACGACAGCGCGTCGGCCGAATTGGGCATGGCGCCGTCCGCGTTTCGCCGCAAGGGCGCCGGATTGACCGTGCGCTACGCCAGCGCGCCGACCTCGCTCGGCTTCGTGCTGATTGCCGCCACCGACAAAGGCATCTGCAAGATCGGTTTCGGCGACGATGCCGCAGCGCTCGCCGACGGACTGCGCAGCGAGTTTGCCAATGCCGAACTGGTCGACGATCCGGCACGGCTTGCGCCGTTCATCGCCCAGGTGGACGCCTATTTGCGCGGCACACGCCAGCACTTCGATCTGCCGCTCGATATTGCCGCAACCGCCTTCCGGCAACGCGTGTGGGACGCGCTGCGGCGCATTCCGTACGGCGAGACGCGCAGCTATTCGGACATCGCCGAAGCCGTCGGTTCACCCCGCGCCGTGCGCGCGGTGGCAAGCGCGTGCGCGACGAATCCGGTCGCACTGGCAATCCCTTGCCATCGCGTGGTGCAGAAGAGCGGGGCGCTGGCCGGTTATCGCTGGGGACTGCCGCGTAAGGCTGCGTTGCTCGACAACGAAGCGCAGCATGCGCACGATGATCGCGACGCGGCCGGCCACCACGAGCGCGAGGCCGCCACCCTTGCCGTCACAACCTCCAACCTGGACCACGCCGCGTGAGCACGCTCGACGACGTCGCAACACTCGAACTGCCGTTCAAACCACCCTTCGACTGGCCCAGGCTGCTGCGCTTTTTCGGTGGACGCGCGACGCCGGGCGTCGAAGCCGTCGAAGACGGCGCCTACCGCCGCGCGATCGATTGGGCGGGCGACAGCGGCACGCTGACGGTGCGTCTGCATCCGCGCAAACGCTGCATCGTCGCGAGCATCGAGGGGGCTGCGAGCCGTCACGCCGACGCGCTCGCCATGCCGATCGCGAAGATGTTCGACCTGCACGCCGATCCGAAAAAAATCGGTACGGAACTCGCCGCCGACCCTTGGCTCGCGCCATTGATCGACGCCGTGCCGGGTCTACGCGTACCGGGTGCGTGGTCGGGCTTCGAACTGGTGGTGCGCGCGATCGTCGGCCAGCAGGTCAGCGTGAAGGCGGCGACCACCATCATCGGCCGGCTGGTGCAGCGCGCCGGCGAACGGATCGACGGTCATCCGCATGAGAACACCGCGTGGCGCTTTCCGACGCCCGCCGCACTGGCGGCCGTGGATCTGGAGAAGATCGGCATGCCGGGGAAACGCGTGGCCGCGTTGCAAGGCTTCGCGCAGGCGGTGGCTTCGGGCGACGTGCCGCTCGACAGCAGCATGGCCGACGCCGCCAGCCTGCGCGCCGCGTTGCTCGCGCTACCCGGCATCGGCCCATGGACGGTCGAGTACGTCGCGATGCGTGCGTGGCGCGACGCCGACGCGTGGCCCGCCTGGGACCTCGTGCTGATGCAGGCGATCTGCGCGCGCGACCCGTCGCTCGTGCGGCCCACCCAGCAGCGCGCCCGCACCGACGCGTGGCGGCCGTGGCGTGCGTATGCGGCGATGCATCTGTGGAACGAGGTGGCGGACCGGGCGGGGGCCGCGCGCGGCGGGTAGCGGGCCGATTCGGCCAGAAAATAGACGGGCTAGCGTGCCTCGAAGCGGCCTCAAGCAGCCGTCGTGGCGAGATGTTAAAGTGCCCGCTACCTGAAAATTCCGCCGAACGTTGTCAACCGCGCAGTGCTGCATCGAATGCAGAGTAGCGGCACATGGCGGCCGACAACGCCCGACTCGCATCGATGCCAAACAACACACCTTCCCGCACGACCGACGCGTTCTCGCACCGCTTGTCCGTGGTGACCTCCGGCCCGCAGCGCGAGGCGTTGATTCGGGGCCTTCGCGGCATCGAAAGGGAGAGCCTGCGCGTAACGCACGACGGCCAGCTCGCGCTGACCCCGCATCCACGCGCGCTCGGCTCGGCGCTGACCCATCCATCGCTCACCACCGACTATTCCGAAGCGCTGCTCGAACTGATCACGCCGGCGGAGCACGATGCCGCGATCACCCTCGAGAAACTCGACACGCTGCATCGTTTTGTCTACGCAGAACTCGGCGACGAAATTCTGTGGAACAACTCGATGCCGGGTCTGTTGCCCGAGCAGGACGAGGGCATTCCGATTGCGCGGTACGGCACCTCGAATATCGGCAAACTCAAGTACGTGTACCGCGTCGGCCTGGCGCTCCGGTACGGCCGTGCGATGCAGTGCATTGCGGGCATCCACTACAACTATTCGCTGAACGAAGAAGTGTGGCGGCTGTTGCATGCCGACCAGCAATCCACGGCGAGCGCCGTCGATTTCCAGTCCGAACGGTATCTCGCGCTGATCCGCAATTTCCGCCGCACCAACTGGCTGCTGATGTATCTGTTCGGCGCGTCGCCGGCGCTGGACCGCCGATTCCTGCGCGATCGAAAACACACGCTCGAGACCTTCGACGCCGACACGCTGTACCGCCCGTACGCGACCAGCCTGCGCATGAGCGATCTCGGTTATTCGAACACCACGGCGCAAGCCGCGCTGCATGCCGACTACGACACGTTGCCGGGCTACCTCGACGCGCTCGCGAAAGCCGTGAGCCAGCCTTATCCCGCGTACGAGGCGATCGGCACGCAGCGCGACGGCGAATGGGTGCAGATCAACACGAATGTGCTGCAGATCGAAAACGAGTTCTACTCGACGATCCGGCCCAAGCGCGTCACGTATCCCGGCGAGCGTCCGCTGCATGCGCTGGCCGCGCGCGGCGTGCAATACGTCGAAGTGCGCTGCATGGATATCGATCCGTTCGAGCCAACCGGCATTTCGCTGGAAACCGCGCGTTTTCTCGATGCATACCTGCTGGTCTGCGCCCTCGAAGACAGCGCGCCGCTGCCGCCTGACGCCTACGCCGAAGCCAATCGGAACTTCGGCCGCGTGACGATGGAAGGGCGCAAACCGGGGCTCGAACTGACGCGCGACGGCCAAACGGTGGCGATGACCGATTGGGCAAACGAACTGCTCGCCAGGATCGACGTGGCTGCGGCTACGCTCGACGCGTTGCAGGGCGGCGATGCGCACGCTCGCGCCGTGGCGGTTCAGAGGGCGAAACTGGCGGATCCTTCGCTGACGCCGTCGGCGCGCGTGCTGCAAGGCATGCGCGACAAGCAGCAGAGCTTCCTTGCGTTTGGCCTTGAGCAAAGCGAAGCGCACGCCGCGTATTTTCGCGCGCATCCGCTGGATGCTGCGCAAATGAAGGAATTCACCGAACTCGCCGCACGGTCGCTTGCAGAGCAAGCCAGGCTCGAACAGGAAGAAGTGGGTTCGTTCGACGCATTCGTCGCGGCTTACCGGGCGTATACGTTGAACCGGTTCAGCGTCTGAACGGCGAGTATCCGGCATGTGGAAAAGGCGGTTTTCGAGGCCGCCTTTTTTATTGTTCGCAGGTAACGTGTACGCGAGCGGCCCGGGCTTAACCGGCGCAAATCGGCAATATTTCCGCATGCGTTGACGATACGCTGGAGCATATGAAACACCGTGCCGACGTTGAGGTCCAACGTACGTGACACGCTCCAGAAAGAGGGGAAATCAACGTGATGAAAAAAGGTCTGTTGGCCGTGCTGTGCATAGTGGCGGCGGGGTGCTCGACGCAAGGGCAGGTCGATCCGGACGTTATGCAGATTGCGACGGCGCCGTTGACGTGTTCGAGCAAAGCCGAGTGCGACGCATGGTGGCAACGTGCGCAGACGTGGGTGACGAGTCATTCGACATACAAGGTCGAATTCGCCACGGACACGCTGATCCAGACCGCGGGTCCAGACGGCGGCAAGCGAGCGCTGGCGTACCAGATTACGCGTGCGCCGAACCCTGACGGTACATCGACGATCGGCTTTGCGGCGCATTGCGACGGCTCGCTCGGCTGCAAGCCGAACCCATGGGAAGCGGGCGCCGACTTCAAGCTGTACGTGCGCGGCACGGCAACCGGCGCGCCGCAGAACGGAGCAAAACCATCGCAATCCGCCCCATCGGCGACGCATCCCGACGCGTCACAAGGACAATCGATCCCGGGAACGAATGGTGAATCGATGACGCAGTAAAAGCGCGCGGCGCCCGAAAAGTACTACGGGGAGAAGTACCGCTCGGCGCGCGCGGCGCCGTCGTAGGCAAAAAACCTCAATGCCCCATAGAAGGTCCAGCCCCCTTCCGCGGCTTGGTAATCCAAACAAGCATTGCCAACACTACAAACGCCGCACAAGAGATCCGAAAAAAGTCATTCGTGGCCATCATATAAGCCTGAGCCGTGACGACCTGATTCAGCTGCGCGGTGATGCCGTCCCCGGAGAGCCCAATCCCGGCCAACGCATTCGTATAAGAATTGGTATTGGCCGCATAAACATTCACCGAATCAGTCAGCATCGCATGATGATAAATCGTATCGTTCTCCCAATACGTAGTACTGATAGCCGTCCCAATCGCTCCCGATAAAGTCCGAAAGAAATTAGACAAACCCGAAGCACTGGCGAGCCGCTCATCCGATACGCTTGACAGCGTAATAGTGGTCATCGGCACGAAGAAGCAGGCGACCCCAATGCCTTGCACCAACCGAGGCCAGATCACATGATTAAACGGCACGTCGAGCGTAAAAGTCGAATTCCAGAACGACACGAAAGCAAACACGATGAATGCAAAACTCGCCACCACCCGCAGGTTGAGCCGATGCATATTCCGCCCGATCAAGGGCGACAAAAACAGCGCGAGCAAGCCGACCGGAGCGGTCGCGAGGCCAGCAAGCCCAGCGGTATAGCCCATCACCGTCTGCAACCAGAGCGGGAAAATCACCACTGACCCGAAGAACGCCATAAAGCCGAACGAGATAATCAACACCCCGAGCGCGAAGTTGCGGTCCTTGAACAACGAGAGATCGACAACGGGTTCTTTCTCCGTCATCTCCCACACCAGCATGAACGCGATCGATACCACCGCGATAATCCCCAGCGCGACGATAAACGTCGAGTTGAACCAGTCGCGATCCTTGCCCAGGTCGAGCATCATCTGCAGGCACGACACGCCGATCACGAGCAACGCGAGGCCCACCGCATCGATGCGCTGTCTGGTGATTTTCGTCTCACGGCCGCGCAGCAGCAGAAACGCGCTCACCGCCGAGAAAATCCCGATCGGCACGTTGATGTAGAAGATCCACGGCCACGTGTAGTTGTCGGTGATATAGCCGCCCATCACGGGGCCGAAAATCGGCGCGCAAATCACCGTCATCGCCCAGAGACCCAACGCGAGCCCGCGCTTTTCCGGCGGATAGGAGCGCATCAGGATTGTCTGCGAGAGCGGGACCATCGGCCCGGAGACGAGTCCCTGCACGAGCCGGAATGCGATCAGCGACTCGAAGTTATGCGCGAAGCCGCATAGCGCCGAAGCGATCGTGAAGAGCAGCACCGACAAGGTAAAGAGCCGCACTTCGCCGACGCGCCGCGCGAGCCAGCCGGTCAGCGGCACCGCGATCGCCGAGGCCACCGAATAGGATGAAATGACCCACGTGCCCTGGCTGGTCGCCACGCCGAGGCTGCCGGAAATGGTCGGCACGGCGACGTTCGCAATCGATGTGTCGAGCACTTCCATGAAAGTGCCGAGCGCAAGACCGACAGTGAGCAACGCCAGCGCAGCGCCTTTGAGTGGAGCGGGTTCGGCGGCGGGTAGGGCAGCGGCGGGAGCCGTGGCAGCCATGTGTGTTTCTCCTCAGCTGGGAAAGCTTGTCGCGGCATCTTTATCGCACATGCCGAATGATGTGCTTACATGCCGGGTCACCCTCTGCCCAGACAGATATTTGCAAATGACGACACCTTCAAAAACGCCGCCCGGTTAGTGCTCGCCGTGTTCCGGCGGCGTTGCTTCAGGTGATTCTTCCGACGATTCCTGCGATGGCCCCAGCCCGCACGCAGCACTCGTCCCTCCGCTGATGCCGTTGGCGATAAAACGGCCTAGCAGGTCGAGCAACCTGGCGTGGTCTGCTGCCGAAAATCCGCGCAACTGCTCGTTCAGCACGGCGGCGCCCAGGCCAGGCAATTGCCGCGCGGCCTCGTGACCCTGCGGCGTCAGTTCCAGCTTGACCATCCGGCGATCGGCGTCGCTGCGCGTGCGAACGATAAAGCCTTTCTTTTCAAGGCGATCCAGCAGACGGGTCATCGATCCGCTGTCGTACGACATGACCCGCGACAACTCGAACGGCGTGCTCGCGCGTTGCGCCGACAGCAGCAGGATCACGCCGATCTGGTGGGCGGTGAGCCCCAACGGTTTGACCGCGCGATCCATCCGCTCGACGAGCACGTTTCGCGCTTTCGTCAGGTAATAGCCGAGACTCGATTCGAGGTGAATCTCATCCGCGTTGTAGGGACCATCGGTCATCGTGTATCCGGGGACATCGCCAGGCAGATCGAATTTTAGCTGCCTAAGCAGGCAAGTCAAATTGGATTTCGCGTGAAACGGAAGGCGGAAAAACAACATCGCTGCCGAGCCCGAGGCAAAGTATCTTGAAATTTAATTGCATAGTCAATATTATTTCAGGCAACGAGTTACGCGCGCCCCGCGCCACCCGAGACCATGTTCTGATCGATTGCCTGCACGCTGCGTGTGCGGTGTGCAAAAAAGGATTCCCCGATGCTGTACCTGAAAAACACCCTTGGCCGCCGCCAAAGATAAAAAAGCCGGTAATAGCACGTAACCATCCCGAAACCCTAAGTAACACACCGCGAAGCCTCTGCGCATTACCCTTTCGGTTTCCCGCGCCCACCCGGACCCATACGCTAACATTCCGGTAGAGCCACGATCTCTCCCGGCCGGCAGCGCCGCCATCGTCCGCACTGCGGCGCCCAGAAGGAATCCATTGCATGCAGTTTGACCGAAGCACGCGCGCGCGACCCATTACCGTTCGCGCCCTGACCCTCGCGGTGGCGGCGGCGCTCGCTACCGTTCTGGCCGGCTGCGCGGTCGGCCCTGACTACAAGCGGCCGGCGGCGCAGATTCCCGCCTCGTACAAGGAAGCCGCGCCCGGCTGGAAAGTCGCTCAACCGGCCGATCAGCAAGACCGCGGCGACTGGTGGACCATCTACGAAGACCCTCAACTCAACACGCTCCAGGACAAGCTGAACGCATCGAATCAGACCGTTGCCCAGTTCGCCGCCGTCTACCGGCAGGCGCGCGCGCTGGTCGGCGAAGCACGAGCGGCCTATTTCCCGACCGTCGGCGCATCGGCAGGCGCGACACGCTCCGGTAGCGGTTCGTCGTCCACCAGTTCGAGCAGCGGCCGCGTCAGCAACAGCTTCAACGCGCAACTCGACGCCATCTGGGAGCCGGATCTGTGGGGTTCGGTGAGCCGCTCGGTCAACGCCCAGAAAGCCGGTCAACAGAGCGCCGCCGCCGATCTGGCGAACGCCCGGCTGTCCGCTCAGGCCACGCTCGCGCAAACCTATTTCTCGCTGCGCGCGCTCGATTCCACCCAAAAACTCCTCGACGAGACCGTCGCGGCCTATCAGCGCTCGCTGCAGCTCACGCAGAACCAGTACGCGGCAGGCGTCGCCGCGCGCTCCGACGTGATTCAGGCGCAAACGCAGCTGCAATCGGCGCAAGCCGCCGCGATCGACAACGGCGTACAGCGCGCCCAGGACGAACACGCGATCGCCGTGCTGATCGGCGAACCGGCCTCGACCTTCTCGATTCCGCCGATGCCGCTTACCGCCACGCCGCCCGCCGTTCCTGCGCAAATGCCGTCGGCGGTGCTGGAGCGGCGTCCGGATATCGCGTCGGCGGAACGCAAAGCCGCGGCCGCCAATGAGGAGATCGGCGTCGCGATTGCGGCGTTCTTCCCAACGCTGACGCTGTCGGCCACCGGCGGCTTCCAAAGCTCGGTGTTCTCGCAATTGCTCACCGCACCGTCGCGTTTCTGGACGCTCGGCCCGCAACTGGCCGCAACGATCTTCGACGCCGGCTTGCGCCAGGCAAAAACCGAAGCCGCTCGCGCCGCCTACGATCAGGACGTCGCGGCCTATCGTCAAACGGTGCTGGCCGCATTCCAGGATGTCGAGGACAACCTCGCGTCGCAGCGCATCCTCGCACAGGAAATCGTCGTGCAGCAGCAAGCGGTGGAGTCGGCCCGCCAGGCGCTGGCCATCGTCACGAACGAGTACAAGGCGGGCACGGTCGGCTACGTCAACGTGCTGACCGCGCAAACCATCGCCTTCACGGCCGAGCAAAAGCTGGAAAGCATCGCCGGGCAGCGGATGGTGTCGTCGGTGGGTCTGGTGAAAGCGCTGGGCGGCGGTTGGGATGTCTCGCAGATGAATCGTGAAACCGGCGACGTGGCAGCACCTGCGCGGTTACCTGCGTCATCGGCGACACCCGTCGCGCAGAATGAGACCGCGTCGCAACAGGCGCCGAGCAACTAAGCCCGCCCCTCGCGAAGACAAAAAAGAGGCATGGCCGCATTGCGCAGTCATGCCTCTTTTTTTTATCGCACCGAATGCTTGCGCCAACCGCGCGCCTCAGTGCACGAACGTCAACGTGACTGTATCCGGCGCGCTCGGCCGCCCCAGCACATTCAGCAGTCCCGCGAGGTTATCGCGTGCTTCCGGCGCGGCGCTGGCGGTGCCGCGAAACGATGTGGAGACCGCCGACACGGTGCCGTTGCCGGTCAGCATCAGCGGACCCTTGAACGTCGTCAGATCGAGCGTGGACGACGCGCCTTGCGCCTGGACCAGCAGCCGATACGACCCGAGCGGCTTGACCAGCGACACGCGCGAGCTGACGTCGTTCAGCGTCACCGTCAGCTGGCCGAACGCTTCCTTGTCGAAGCTGCGCCAGTCCGTCCATGACAGCCGCACATCCCCTTGCAGATCGAGCGTATTGAACGGCGCACCCAGGCCAGTCAGCAGCGAAGCCGGCACACTGATCGCGCCTTGCGTGATGGTCGCGCCACGCGGCGTGGCATCGACGGTGATCGGATCGGGCATCGCTTCGCTTTGTCGCATCGTCATTCGCACGCGACCGGTGAAGAGCGGCCAGAACGACGTATGCCATTCGATTCGTCCGGGCAGCAGCGTCGCCGCGCTCAGGTCGGAGCCGGCAGCGAGCATCAGTGTCGCCGAGCCGTGCCACAGCGAGCCGGCCGGATCCACAAGATTGACGTGGCCGCGGGTCTGTTTGGCGAACAGCGGGGTGATCCAGGCGGCCGGCAACAACGCGAGCATGACGGCGGCGCTCGACAGCACGGCGACCACCAGCCACGGCAGCGCGACGCGCAGGCGCCGCATCCAGAAAGTCATGCGAGGTCCAGTGACTGCGCGGTCATTTGACGGTCGACGGCTGCAACGACGCCGTCAGATCCACCTGACCGTCTTCCTTGAGCGCGGTCACATGTGCCTCGGCGACTTGCACCTTGAACTGCTTGCGCACGTCGTCGACCCAGCTCGTCCATGCCGGAAACGACGCGTTTTTCATCTGGATCTGCACCGCATTGCCGATCACCTGCACCTGGGTCGCGGCGAGGCCGTGATCGCCGAGCGACGCGGCGAGCGCGTCCTTCAGCGCACCGCCGGTCGGCGCGACGCCTTGAGCCGCCGCCGCTAGTTGCCGCGCTTCATTCGCCTGCGCGGTCATCTGCGCCAACTGACGCTGCAGCGTCGGCAGCGATTGGCGCAGATGCGCGCGGCCGTCCTGCGCCGGCGCCCACAGCACCGACCACGCGATCACCACAGCCAACGCCGCGCTGCCCCACGTCAGCAGCATTTTTTCGCGCTCGGTGCGCTGGTCCCAGAATCCGGCCCACGATTGGGCGAGTTCAGCTTTCATTGTCCGTTCCTGATGGTCCACTTGCCGGTGTTGCTGTCGATCGCGCCGTTCAGGCCGTTGCGCGCGAGGCGCTTCGCGAGATCGGGATCGACCTTGATTTCAGGCTTGAAGGTCACGTCGAGCCGCCGGTCGTGATAGTCGAGCGCGGCAATGCCGTTGACCGGCACCGGCGGCAGCGAACGCGCGAGACCGTCTGCCAGCGACAGGAAATCGTCCGGCGACAGCTCGCCCGCCGCCACCCGCAACTGCTGCAACTGGCGCGACATCTGGCCGGGCGCATCGAGCACGACGGTCGTTTTCGGAAAGGCGTTGAGCAGCAGTTCCGTCATCTGCGTGTTGATCGCGTCGCGCTGACGCGCGAGCATTAGCCACTGGACGTTCGCACCGACAATCGCGATCACGAGCGCGCCGGCCGCCAGCAGCACCGGCAAACGCAAGCGCCGCAGCGTCGCGCGATCGAGTCGCCACGGCTGGGAAGCGAACTCGAACTGGCAGAGGTCGAAACGGCAATCCAGCGCGCGCCGCGCGAGTTGCTCGAACGGCAACGGACTGGCCCCGTGCACGTGTGCGGCGAGAGCGGCGGGGCCGGTCGCGCCGAGCCGCGGCTCGTTGCCGGGCACTTCGGTCAGCATGTACAGCGTGACGGGGGCCGCGCCCGCCAGCGCGCCGAGGGTCGCGTTCACGGCAGTGGCTGGCACCGCCAGCCCTTCGCCTTGCACGCCGCGCGCGATCGCCAGTTCGACGCGCGGCACGCCCGTTTCGATCGCACCTTCGAGCAGCAACGCCGGCGCGGTCTGGACCACGGCACCGAGTACGGCTGCCACGATCGGCACGGCCGGCGCGAGAGCGGGCGCTGCCGCCTGTGTGGCGTCCGGGAGCGCTCTCGCCACAGCGGCGCCGGCCGCCGATACCGGTTCGCCGGCGTTGACCGTTTCGGCGACTTCGGCGGGCGTACCGAGCGCCACCGCTTGCGGTAGACAGCGCGTCACCGGCACGGCGCGCAAGCTGCGGTGTCCGGCAGCGGCGAAGCCTTCGCAGATGAAGCGGAACCAGCCGCGGTCGACGATCGCGAGCAACTGCCGGCCGCCCGCGACCGGTTGCGGATCGACGGCGATGTGACAGGTTTGCGGGTCCTGGATCAGTTGATCCTCGACGACGTTCGGCAGTGCCTGACGCAGCCGCGGGCCGCGCAGCGGCGGCAGCGTGGCGGGCATCATCAGCAGGTCGCGCGCGGCGACCATCAGCACCGTCGACGAGGCGCGCGGCAGCAGCGCGAGCGCCGAGCGGCCTGCGCGTTGGGTGCGGCCCGACTTGTCGAGCAGCAGGAACGGCAGCTCCGGGAGTTGCCATTCCTGCGATGGCACCGCCGGGTCACGCGGCGGCAGTAGGACGATCAGCGTGCTCAATGGCCACTCTCTCCGGGAAAAGCGTTATTCATAGTTGGTCCTGTACCCGCACGATACGCGTAGTGTGAGTCAATGCGTCGCGATAGACGAGGGTCGTGCGGTCCACCTCCGCGCGTTCGTGCTGCACGCGGCCATGGATCAGAAAGTAGCTTGTGTTGACGTCGAGTTCACTTGTATCGCCCGACACCGACTGCACGCCTGCGCCGCGCAAAGCGAGCTGCACGTCGCCGACGTTACGGAAAAACACCGTTTGCCGCCGCGCGACGAAGGCCTGTGCGCTCGACAGATTCATACCGGGCACGACTGCCGCGATGACTTCGGCGGAGGCCGTATTCATGTTGACCGCGGACGCTGTCGGCAGCACGGTAACGAACGGGCGCAGGCGCGCGACCATCTCCGGCGTGTAGCCGGGGATGTCGAGCAGCGAATCGACGCCGGTCATTTGCAGCGGCGCGAGCGCTGCGTTGTCGTTGCTGTCTTCGAGGCCGGGGTTGTCGGTGAAATTGGTACTGCCGGCTGGGCCGCCCTGGATGGCCGGGGCAGCTGTTGCACCGGTGGTGGGCGTGACGGTTTGAAAACGTGTGGCCGATTGAGCAAGGCTCGCGCGCACCTGGACGGCGGTGTTTTTTGCCAACTGGCTGTTGACACCGAGCGAGACGAGCAGGCGCTGGTAGGCGCCAATCTGTTCCACGTTCAGTTGCAATACGCCTGGAGCGGGGCTCGATACCAGGTTGCGCAAGTTGAATTTGGCCTGGGCGTCTTCGATTGAACCTGACAGGTAGGTTGCCGCGCCTTGCTCGGCCTTGACTTCGCCGATTTGGCCCAGGAAATCCGATAGGCGTGTTTTGGCGATGGGGACGCCCCATAGGCCACCTAAGTAGGTGATTCCTGCGGAGGTGTCGCCTTCCGAGCGGAGGATCAAGCGCGTCCAGTCCAATGCGCCTCGCGCTACCCATTGGGCTTGCGATAGCAGGCGCTGGTTTTCTATCCGTCGGATCTGGACTTGCTGGCGCCAGAGCATGCCGGAGACCAATATCGCTGATAGCGCGACTACTAATAAGGCGCTTATGATCGCCGCGCCTCGCTGGTTTGCCTGCGGCGCCTTGTGGTTTTTTGGTCTGCCTATGGTGTTGGCCTTTCCTTGTTCCGTTTGCCTTGTCCGGCGCTTTGGCTCTATGCCTATGGTGTTGGCCTTTCCTTGTTTTGTTATCGGTCTATTAGCGTTCCCCCTGTGCGGGGGGGCACCTACTTTTCTTTGCCGGCCGCAAAGAAAAGTAGGCAAAAGAAAGCGGCTCAAACCGCTAATGCTAAGCGGGTCCCCCGCGCAGTCACGGTAGTGGAGCATCTGGATTCCGTGCCCTCGCACATTCGACGCCGGTGACAAAGCAGTCATTCTTCCCGCCTCGCGCTGCGCGCTCGCCGGAACGGTCTGCAAGGGAAACCAGGCCCTTCGTTTGTGCGCGGTGGAAGCCATCGGCTTCGCCTCGGTGGGGCGCCCGACTTCTCGGTGACACGCGCTAGCGCGTGCCACTGCACGCTGCGGTACTTGCGTGGAATCATGCGCCGGATCCGCCTGGCGGTTTTCTGAAGTACCGCTCGGCGCGCGCAGCGCCGCCGGAACGGATGACTGCCTTGTCACTATCGTTAAATGTGCGAGGGCACGGATTCCAGATGCTCCACTGCCTCCTCCAAGCCAGGGGACCCGCTTAAGAATTAGCGGTTTGAGCCGCTTTCTTTTGCCTACTTTTCTTTGCGGCGGCAAAGAAAAGTAGGTGCCCCCCCGCACAGGGGGAACGCTAATAGACCGATAACAAAACAAGGAAAGGCCAACGCCATAGGCATAGAGCCAAAGCGCCGGGCAAGACAAACGGAACAAGGAAAGGCAACGCCGTAGATACACAGAGATAAACCGCCGAGCAGGCAAAGAAGAAGAGCGTCGCGGAGACAACAAAACAAAAACCATCCTCATTCTCCGACAAGAAAAACCCGCATAACAGGCCGCGCCAACGACTTAGCCCCAATACTCACTTCGAGCCCAGTCACAGACCGCGGCAGCGGCGCATTACCGAGCTGCGGCACCTTCAGGTTATTGTCCGCCTCCGTAATAGCTCCCTGCACATCCTTCATCTGCGCGGTCCAGCCGACCTTCGGCACATAAACGCGCGTAGAAATAGACCCCACGCCGCCCATCAAGGGCACCCCGGTCCATCCATCACCCTCGCCACCGCGTAAAGCCCGCCGCAGGTCGCCAACATTCCCCAACGGCGGCGACGCATACCGAATCACGCGTCCATCGGAAACCCGGTACCGCACCACCTGCAAACGCGGCGCGCTCCCCGGCAAAACCATTTGCCGCACAATCTGCAGCACGCTGCCGCTAATCGAAACGGCCGGCTGCCCAGCCTCGTCATCCGACACGGCCTGCCGCGCATCGATCCGCATCTGGTCGAACAGCTGCGCGAAGACGCGCTCGTCTTCCATCGCGCTCGTAATGGTCTGCCGCCCGCGGATGATCTGATCAAGCCCGCGCCATGACAACACGGCGATCACCGCCATGATCGCAATGGCGACCAGCAGCTCGATCAGCGTAAAACCACGCACGCCCGATCGGCTGCGGCGCTTAGAGCGAACGGTTGTTTTCATTCGCGACCACCGTGACCATCTGAGCGAGATTGCCGGAACGCCCAGGCGCCGTCACCATCACTTCCACTCGGCGAAACACCGGATTCGGCGTCGCCGTTACATGCTCGGTACAGGTCAATTCCAGATTGCCCTGCGAACAGTCAAAACTGGTCTCGCCGACGTTCGGCCAGCCATGCGTAAGATGCAATTGCGCAAGCGTATTGTCCGCGCTCCAACCGGCCAGCAAGCGCCGGTGCAGATCGGCTTCGCCGCTCGCCAGACTGCCGACCGCGCGCAACGATGCCGCCAGCGCCACCGCGATGATCGTCAGCGCCACCAGCACTTCGATCATCGTAAAACCGCGCTGTCGCGCGCGACGGCCCAAACCCCTGTAACGACGCATCTCAGCGCACCTCATAGCGGCCATTGCCGGTGCCGACGATCGTCGCGTGCCCCGCCGCCGAAAACAGCGTGATCTGCACCGGCATGTCGATCGCTTCGGTGCCGAACACGACGCGGCTCGGCTGTGCGTCCGAGCCGGGATAGTTGATCGTCACGCCGGTCACGCCGCCTTCCCATTGGCGCGGCCCGAGCAGATCGTCACGCAGCGGACGCCAGCCGTCTTCGGTACGAAGATCGAAGCGAAAACCGCCGTCGAGCGGCTGCCAGGCGATCGGCCGCGCGCGCACCTGGGCCTCGTCGCCGGCCGATTCGAACAGCAGCGCAAGACGCTGCGCTTCTTCGTTCAGATCAGTGCGCGGGTTGCGGGTCATCGTCAGCGCTGTCAGCGATACCAGAATGCCCGCGATGACCAGCACCACCAGCATTTCCAGCAGGGTGAAACCGGCCGCCCGCTTCGGTGCGCATCCACGCAGGCTACGCACGCGCGCCCGGGCACACGCCGCGCGCGGCATCGGTGCCGTACACGGAGTGCCCACACGGGACTTGCAAGCGGACATACGCATAGTGCGGACCAGGAACGATCAAAAACCGATGAGTCGATAAAACGCGCGGCGGATCGCTGAAGAGAATGGCAAACCGCCGCGCCTGAAAATCACTGCATTACTGCCACGAACCTACATCGGCGTCATTGCCTTCGCCGCCTGCTTTGCCGTCCGCGCCGTAACTGAACACGTCGATTTCGCCGTGCACGCCCGGATTCAGATACTGATAGCTATTGCCCCACGGATCGTTCGGCAGACGCTCGAGGTAACCGCCGTCCTTCCAGTTGTTCGGCACCGGGTCCGTCGCCGGCTTTTCGATCAGCGCGCGCAGGCCCTGCTCCTGGGTCGGATAACGGCCGTTGTCGAGACGGTAGAGTTTCAGCGCCTGCATCATCGTGCCGATGTCCTGTTTGGCGGCGACGCGCCGCGCTTCGTCCGGACGGCTCATGATTTTCGGCACGATCAACGCGGCCAGAATGCCCAGAATCGCGATCACGACCATGATTTCAATCAGCGTGAAACCGCGTTGACCGCGGCTGCGCGAACCCGCGATTTCAATACGGCGAGTGGTCGACAGTTGCATAGCTTGCTACCTCTTTTCAGGTGAAATTTTCGATCGGGCGGAATTCGCGCACTACCAGGCGAACGCGCAATCAGGGTGCCATTGAACACGCCCGGCCGGTCATTTTAATGTCATGGTCCAACGCAATTTTCACAATAGTCCGTACAATGATGCGCATGAACGCTATCCAAATCCGCCTTCTGTCGCTCGCGCTGTTCGCCGTGTTCTGCGCGACGCTCACCTACTGGGTCATCACTCTGTCCACGTTGTCGGGCGCGCCGTTGCCCGCTGCCGCCGCGCATTCGCCGGTCTCGACCGACCAGGCGGCTACGCTGTTCGGCGGTCAACTCGCGCGCAACGTCAACCAGGACGTGCATCTGTTCGGCATCCTCGCTTTGACTAGCGGCGCCGCGGCGATCGTCAGCGTCGGCGGCGAACCGCCGCATGCGGTGTCGCTCGGCAGCATGCTGATGCAAGGCGCCAAACTCTCCGAAGTCCGCGCCCGCTCGATCGTCATCGATCGCAATGGCGCGCATTCCGAAGTGTTCCTGCCGCCTAACGCCGCAGGTCCTACGATCTACGTGCGCTAAACCGGCCTGTTCTGTTCCGGTTCAGCAGATTGCGCGGCTGCAATCACCCGCCATAACCCGCGGTAGCCGCGCAATCAAAAAACCTCTCCGCTTTACTGCACCAGGTTGTTCAACTCGATGATCGGCAGCATCACCGCCAGCACGATCACCAGCACCACGCCCCCCATCGCCAGAATCAGCAGCGGCTCGAGCAGGCTCGTCAGGAACATCGTGCGGCGCTCCAGTTCGCGTGCTTCGCCGTCGGCCGCGCGGTCGAGCATCGTCGTCACATCGCCGGTCGCTTCGCCCGAACGGATCAGGTGAACCAGCACCGGCGGAAACGTCTTCGTATTGCCGAGCGCACGCGACAACGACGTGCCTTCACGCACGCGCACGATCGCATCGTCGATGTTCTCGCGCATCGCGTTGTTGCTGAGCGTTTCGGCTGCGGCTTGCAGCGCGCGCAGAATCGGCACGCCCGCTGCCGTCAGAATGCCTAGCGTGCTGGCGAAACGCACGGTGTTGTAGCCGCGCACGAGTTTGCCGAGCAGCGGGGCGGTCAGCAGCCACCGGTCGAAGGCGAGGCGCGGGCCGGGTTGCTTCAAAATCGAGCGCACCAGATACGCCAGCACGGCGACGCCGATCAGCATGGCCCACCACCAATGCCGCACGAAGCCGGACAGCGCCATCATCATGATGGTGAGAAAGGGCAGTTGCTGCTTGGTGCTGGCGAACACGTTCACCACTTGCGGCACCACGTAGCTCAACAGAAACGTGACGATGCCGAAGGCGATGAGGGTCACGATCGCCGGGTACGTGAACGCGAGCACGATCTTCTGCTTGAGCGCGTTGCGTTGCTCGATGTAGTCGGCCAGACGCGACAGCACGAGGCCGAGCTTGCCGGTGTGCTCACCAGCAGCCACCAGCGCGCGATAGATTTCGGGGAAGTCACGCGGATGCTGCGTCAACGCATTCGCGAGCGAATGGCCGCCGAGCACTTCGGCGCGAATCGACGCCATCAGTTCGCGGATGTAATCGCGCTCCGATTGCTCGGTCAGTACCGCGAGCGCTTCGTCGAGCGGCAGGCCGGCGATCAGCAGACTCGCCAGCTGGCGCGTCAGGATCGCCTGCTCGCGCTGCGACAGGCGCCGCCCCAGCGACAAACGCTGACTGCGCTCGCCCCGCGTGCGCGTCGCGGCCGGTTCGACTACGAGCGGCGTCAATCCTTGCGAACGCAGATTGGTCCGCGCGCCGCGCGCGCTGTCCGCGTCGAGCACGCCTTTTTGCGCCTTGCCCGCCGCGTCGATCGCTTCGAAACGAAATGCCGGCATGCGCTTATGCTCCGCCCGTCACGCGGATCACTTCTTCGAGCGACGTCAGCCCGGACGCGAGCCAGCGGTCCGCGTCTTCGCGCAGCGTGCGCATGCCTTGCGCGCGACCGGCGGCGAGAATCTCCGCATCGGCGGCGTTGCGGTGAACTAGCGTGCGGATCTCGTCGTCGATCAGCAGCAGTTCGTACACGCCGCGCCGTCCCGCGTAACCCGACTGGCCGCACTTGTCGCAGCCGACCGGATGCCAGTGCACGCGGCCGTCTTCTTCGACACGCTGTTCGCGGCACACCGGACACAAGCGGCGCACCAGCCGCTGCGCCAGCACGCCGAGCAGTGACGAGGCCAGCAGATACGGCTCGACGCCCATGTCGGTCAAACGCGTGACCGCGGATGCCGCGTCGTTCGTATGCAGCGTGGCCAACACAAGGTGGCCCGTCAGCGACGCCTGCACCGCGATCTGCGCGGTTTCCAGATCGCGGATTTCGCCGATCATGATGACGTCCGGATCCTGCCGCAGAATCGAGCGCAGCGCTCGGGCGAAGGTCATGCCAATCCGCTCGTTGACCTGCGTCTGGCCGATGCCGGACAGGTCGTATTCGATCGGGTCTTCGACCGTCATGATGTTGGTCGTCGCGGTTTCGAGGCGCGACATCGATGCATACAACGTAGTGGTCTTGCCCGAACCGGTCGGGCCGGTCACCAGCACAATGCCGTGCGGCCTGCCGATCAGCTTGTCGAATTTGACCAGCGTGTCGGACGCCATGCCGAGCGCTTCGAGATTCAGGCGCGACGCGTCCTTTTCCAGCAGACGCAGCACCGCGCGTTCGCCGTGGCCCGTGGGCAGCGTCGACACGCGCACGTCGACCGGACGGCCGCCGACACGCAGCGTGATCCGGCCATCTTGTGGCAAACGTTTCTCGGCAATATCGAGCTGCGCCATGATCTTGATCCGCGAGATCAGCGCGCCGTGCAGTGCTTTCTTCGGCCGCACCACATCGCGCAGCGTGCCGTCGACCCGGAAGCGCACCACCGACGAAGTCTCGAACGGCTCGATGTGAATATCCGATGCCTGTTCGCGCGCGGCCTGCGTGAGCAGCGCGTTGATCATGCGGATGATCGGCGCGTCGTCTTCCGATTCGAGCAGATCCTCGACTTCGGGAATGTCCTGCATCAGACGCGACAGATCGACTTCGCCTTCCACCTCGCCGACCACCTGCGCGGCGCTCCCGTCCTGGCGCGCGTACGCCTGGTTGATCGCTTGCGCGAGTTCGTCGGCGGGCACACGGACGACCGACAGCGCGCCGAAATTGCGCGCGACTTCGGCCAGCGCGGCATCGCTGGTGCGTTCACTGATCCAGACTTCGAGGTTGTCCGCGTGCTGATGCGCGACCAGAATCTGACCGCTGCGCGCGAAGCCGTACGGCACGAGGCGAGCCGCGACGGCTGACGGCGCGATGCGCTCGGCATGCTCTACCGCGACCGCGGGCGGAATCGCCGCGGCTTGTGCCGCTGCTTGGGTCGATGCGACGGCACGCGCCGCTGCTGACGACCCGGAAGCTGACGGCGGCGTGGACGGCGTGCTCACGGCTGCACTCCGGGCGATGCGGTGGAAGGCGCGACGGGCACAGGGTTCGCTTGGCCAGCACCATTACCATTCGTCGCCGGCGCGGAAGCAGGCGGCTGTGGCGCCATCTGCTGACGACGCATCTTGTCGAGATCGAACAGGTTCATCGCGGCCGAGCCGCCCTCTGCCGGGCCGATCGGCTTCGGCGGGACCACCGGATCGTCCTTGTCCTTGATCAGGTTGTTGTCCGACTTGTACGCGCCCTGCACGCCCTGGATGTAGTCGTAGCGGTTCGACGTCACGGCCTGCGCGGTATCGCGATCGGTGATGATCACCGGGCGCAGGAACACCATCAGGTTGGTCTTGGCGCGCGTCTTCTGTTCCGAACGGAACAGCTGCCCGAGCCACGGGATATCGCCCAGTAGCGGCACCTTGCTGTTGCTGACCTGGTAGTTGTCCTGCATCAGGCCGCCCAGCACGATGATCTCGCCGTTATCGGCGAGCACAGTCGACTGGATCGAACGCTTGGTGAACTCCGGGCCGGCCGGGTTGGTCGCCGCGTTGGTCGTGCCGTTCACGATCGCCGAGTCTTCCGTGTAGAGCTGCAGCTTCAGAATCCCGCCGTCGGTGATCTGCGGCTTGATGTGCAGCGTCAGACCGACATCGACGCGATCGAAAGTATTGAACGCGTTGCTCGTGGTCCCGCTCGTGAGGTTCGAATACGAACCCGTCTGGATCGGCACGTTCGTGCCGACCACGATCTTGGCTTCCTCGTTGTCGAGCGTGATGAGGTTAGGCGTCGACAGCACGTTCGCGTCGGCGGTCTGCGACAGCGCCTGCAGCAGCGCACCGAGTCCCTGCACACCGAAAATGTTGTGCACCCACCCGACGTTGAGCCCCTGCTGCAGACCCGAGGCGCCGAGCGCCGTCGCGAGACCACCGCTGGCCCCGGCCGCCGCGGCGGCCGCCGTCAGATTGACGATGCTGTTGCCGGAGCCGGTCGCGAGGTTGGTGCCGGCAAAAAGATTACCGTTCGCGACCTGCCACTGGATGCCGAGATTGGCGTTCGTGTTCGAGTTCAGCTCGACGATCAGCGCCTCGATATAGACCTGTGCGCGCCGCGCGTCGAGCTGGTCGATCACCGCCCGCAGGTTGCGGTACACCGGGTCCGACGCCGTGATGATCAGCGAGTTGGTGGCGGAGTCCGCCTGGATCATGCCGCCCGGCTGGTTGTCCTCGCTCTTTTCCTTGTCGCCGCCGAGCAGGCCGCCGGAACTGGAAGCGCCGCTCGCGCCATATGCACCGCCCCCGCCCCCGCCCCCGCCGCCCAACGACGAGGACATCGAGCTGCTGCTGAGTCCGCCCGACGGCAGCGGCGGCGTACCCGCTGTACCCGTCGAACTACTGCCGAACGAACCACCGCCGCCCTGGTTGAACGAATTCGCTTCGTTCGTGCCGGTCGACGAGCCGGTTTCGCCGCCTTTGCCGAGCATCCCGCGCAGGGTCTTCGCGAGCTTCGTCGCGTCCGCGTTGCGCAGCGCCACGACGTGCATGTTGCCGGGCATAGTGGTCGGCGCGTCGAGTTCCTTCGCCAGTTGCTTCGAGGCCGCGAGCCGGCCGCCGTTCGACGCACGAATCAGCAGTGAGTTGGTGCGCGGGTCCGGGGTGATCGACACTTTCAGCGTCGCATCGGTGCTGCCGATCGCGCCCGGGTCGAGCATCTTGGTCATTTGCGCGGCAATGTCGATCGCATTGGCATTCTTCAGCGACACCACCGACACCGACTGACCCGCCGCCGTATCGACACCCGCGATGATCTGCGCGATACGCCGCACGTTGTCAGCGTAATCGGTCACGACAATCGTGTTGTTGGCGGGATAAGCCGCCACCGTATTGTTCGGCGAGATCAGCGGACGCAAAACGGGCAGCAGATTATTGGCCGATTCGTTCTTCAGCTGGAACACCTGCGTGACCACCTGGTCGCCGCGCGCAACCGGCGCGTTGCCGACATAGGTCGGCACGCCTTGCAGCTTGGCGTCGGCTTCGGGCACGACCTTCAGCACGCCGTGATCCTGCACCAGCGCGAAGCCCTGCATCCGCAACGCAGACTGCAGAGTCTTCAGCGCCTGGTCTTCAGGCACCGCGTTTTCGGACACGAGATTCAACTGACCTTTCACGCGCGGGTCGACGATGATCGTTTTGCCGGTTGCCGCGCCGATCGCCTTGGCCACCTGATCGATGTCGGCGTTCACGAAATTGAGTGTCACCTGGGCCTGTGCTGTCTGCGCGGTGATCAATCCAGCCACCAGCAGCGCCGTTGCGACGCGACGCAATGCCATACGATTTCTTCTCATGGAATAGGGTTTCGATGCCGACAGCCGCAGCCGCCGACGGTCATGCAGTGCGGACATATGAGCAAGATGAGCAAGCCGCAGCCCTCTCGGTCTGCCAGCAGGCTTCACGGGCAATTGCCGCCCCGGACGCCAGCCGCTCAATGTCCGAAAAAAATGAACAGTAACAGTTTTTCATGTCGGATTTGTCACAAAACAATCAGCCCGTGCGATTGCTCTAAAGGGACTTCGTGCTCGTTAAGTATTTGAAAGCTTTCGTGCTTCTGTGCTCGGTGCCGCATAAGTGCTTCTTTTTTAGCTGGATTATGTCGGTTAGCCAACTTGACGATCGATTACCTGCCGGTATGATACGAGCCGTTAAGGGTGTTGATTGTAGCTTGACTACGCGGGTTTTCCCCCATGCCCGGCACACGCCCGACCAGGGCGGTTCGGCGGCTTGAAGCGACTGAAGTTTGGCCGACCGATTACCTTACCAGACCTTACCCTTACGATTTGTATAGTCGTCTCGACCGATGAAACGAACCCTCGTCACTGTCGCCGCCGGACTTGCCGTGCTGATCGCAGCAGGGTCCGCGCGCGCCGACTGCTTTGATGCAGCGGCGGGGTATCAGAAGGTCAACCCCTTGATTCTGCGCGCGATTGCGTGGCAGGAGTCGCACAATCGGCCGGACGCACAGCATAAGAACGTAAACGGCTCGACCGACTACGGGGTCATGCAGATCAATTCGGTCCATCTGCCCACGCTCGCGCAGTACGGCATCTCGCAAGGGACGCTGATGGAGCCTTGCAAGAACGTGTACATCGCCGCATGGCATCTGCGCCGCCAGATGAACAAGTACGGCAATACGTGGCAAGCAGTCGGAGCTTACCACTCCGAAACACCGGCGCTGCGCGATAAATACGCGCAGCAGATCGCCGCGATCCTGCGCAAGTGGAATCTGATGCCGGCTACGCACTAGCCGGCGTTTGCCCCCGGCGCGGCCTTCCTGCCGGCGCCTGGCTTGGGTTAGACGTTGCGCAAGCTCTCCACATCGGGTCCGTCACGCGGCCACTGTCCGTTTGATGCACAATGCGGCTTCGTGCTGCTGTCGGCGCATGGCCATCATTCCGGTCAGGGAGTCATCGGACCCCCGCCCGGCACGCCTTTCAATTCTCTTGCGTTTCCGTACTGCAATGAACCAGCCGCTATTGCCCGTCACCGTGCTCTCCGGTTTTCTGGGCGCCGGCAAGACCACGCTCCTGAACCACATCCTCGCGAATCGCGCCGGTTTGCGCGTGGCCGTGATCGTCAACGATCTGGCCGCCGTCAATATCGATGCAACCCTCGTGCGCGATGCGGCCGCGCTCTCGCATGTCGAAGAGCAACTCGTCGAATTGTCGAACGGCTGCATCTGCTGCACGCTGCGCGACGACTTGCTGGTCGAGGTCAAGCGCCTTGCCGGCGAAAAGCGCTTCGACGCGATCCTGATCGAATCGACCGGCGTAGCCGAACCGATGCCGATCGCCGAAACCTTCACCTTCGTCGACGATGACGGCGTATCGCTGTCCGACGTCGCCCGGCTCGATACGATGGTGACGGTGGTCGATGCGTTCAATTTCCTGCGCGACTACGGTTCGGCCGATGCGCTCGCCGAACGCGGCATCGCCGCCACGGAAGAAGATGACCGCACGCTGGTCGAATTGCTGATCGAGCAGATCGAATTCTGCGACGTGCTAGTGGTCAACAAAACCGATCTGGTCAGCGCCGACGACCTCACGCGTTTGCAACGGATCCTCGCGCGCATCAATCCGCGCGCGGCGCAGGTGGTGAGCCGCTTCGGCGCGGTGCCGTTGAGTGAAGTGCTGAACACCGGCCGCTTCGATTTCGACGAGGCGGCGAGCGCACCGGGCTGGTTGGCGTCGTTGAATCGCGATCATGAGCACGGCCACCACGCCGAAGCAGACGAATTCGGTATCGGCAACTTCATTTACCGCGCGCGGCGGCCGTTTCATCCGGAACGTCTGTGGGCGCTGTTGCATCAGGAGTGGCAGGGCGTATTGCGCAGCAAGGGCTTTTTCTGGCTCGCGACGCGTAACGATATCGCCGGTTCGTTGTCGCAGGCGGGCGGCGCTTGCCGGCATGGTCCGGCGGGGATGTGGTGGGCCGCCCAGGATCGCAGCGAATGGCCGGACGGCGATGACGAGCTGGCAGCCGAAATTGCCGACGACTGGTATGGCGATCCGGACGATCTGAGCATCGGCGACCGTCGCCAGGAACTGGTGTTGATCGGCATCGGCATCGACCCGGCCGTCTGGAAAGCGAAGTTCGACGCGTGTCTGCTGACCGATGCGGAATTTGCGGCGGGACCGCAAGCGTGGCAACGGTTCGCCGATCCGTTCCCGGCATGGGGCTTCGACGAAGACGATCCCGACCACGACCACGACCACGACCATGATGACCACGACGGTCATGGCCACGGCGAGATCGTGCATCGCCACGACTGAGCCCGTTTCTCCAATCAGAAGGTTTAACCGCGACGGGCGTCGCGGTTAAACCCAAACCGAATCGCGGACGAAAAAAACCCCGCCGTTGGCGGGTGTCAACTGCCAGGCAGTAATCTGCTTAGCGCTTGTTGACTGCGTCCTTGAACGCCTTACCAGCCGTGAACTTGACGGTCTTGGCGGCCGGAATCTTGATAGTTTCGCCGGTCTTGGGGTTACGACCCGTACGTGCTGCGCGCTTGCCCGAACCGAAGCTGCCGAAGCCGATCAACTGGACCGCGTCGCCCTTCGACACAGACTTCTTGATCACTTCAAGCAACGTGTCCAGCGTTTCACCGGTTTGAGCCTTGCTGGCGCCCGTCTGACCTGCGACGGCGTCGATCAGTTCCTGTTTGTTCATTAAGGTTCCTTTCTGAGTTTAGGTTGACACGAACAGCGCGAACGCGCCGATTATACGTGCGCGCGCCGCGCCGTCGAGCAGCTGCGGCTCCGGATCCCCTCCGGACAATAGCGCCGGGCAGATGACTGTCCGGCGGCCGTGCTGCCGCTCCCTTCGCGGCGCTTGCTATGATAGCGCAGCGCAAACCCAATCAGGACAAGGGTTTCGAAGATTTAACGGTTCCGGGGCCGATACAGCAGGGAAATCGCTGTTTTTGCTGTTGGCGAGCTCGAACCGAGGGCTGAAACCCAGTACGGACGGGGCTTGGCGTTGGTTTTTGCCAACGTTCGGCGCGTCTTTTTCGCCGCCCGGCGACCTGCGCGCCTTGGTGGTAACGCAAGACCCGCTCTTCCGAGCGTCTTTTTTCCGCCGCGAATGACCGATCCGCTGATCCCCGCCACCCTCGCGTTTCGCGACAACGGCACCCCTTTTTCACCCCTTTACGACGACATCTATCACAGCGCCGTCGGCGGTCTCGAACAGGCTGAATACGTTTTCCTGCGAGGCAATGCACTGCCGGACCGGTGGCAGGGACGCCGCATGTTCACGGTGCTCGAAACCGGCTTTGGCATGGGCATCAACTTCCTGACGACCTGGGCCGCCTGGCGCACCGATCCGGCGCGTTGCGAGCGGCTGCATTTCGTCTCGACCGAGAAGCATCCTTTCACGCGAGCCGATTTGCGCAGCGTGTACGCCAAAACGATTTCCGATCCATCGATTGGCGCGCTCGCAGACCAGCTGACCGGCGCGTGGCCGATGCTCGTACCCGGCACCCATCGGCTGGAATTCGAAGCAGGCCGGGTTACGCTGACGCTGGTGTTCGGCGACGCCGCTGAAAGCTTGCCGACCTTGAGGCTGCGCGCCGATGCGTTCTACCTGGACGGCTTCGCGCCAGCCAGGAACCCGGAACTGTGGACGCCGGCGATCTTCAAGGCCCTTGCGCGGCTGGCGGGCGAGGGCGCCACCTTCAGCACTTACAGCAGTGCGGGCGACATCAAGCGCGCACTGACGCAATGCGGCTTCGAATATCGGAAGGTGGAAGGCTTCGGCTGGAAACGGGCGATGCTGGTCGGCCACTTCGCGCCGCGCTGGCGGGTGCGCCGTTATGAGCCGCCGGCGCCGCTCGCGCTCGACGAACGGCATGCCATTGTGATCGGCACCGGGCTCGCCGGCTGTGCGGTGATCGAGCGCCTTGCCGCGCGCGGCTGGCGCATCACGTCGCTGGAGCGGCATGCATCGGTGGCGCAAGACGCGTCGGGCAACCCGGCCGGCGTATTCCATCCGATGATCTCGCGCGACGACAGCGTCGCCTCACGCATGACGCGCGCCGGTTTTCTTTACACGCTCGGACGCTGGGCCGCGCTCGAACGGCTGGGTCACCCGCCGCTACGTGGAAGTACGGGCCTGTTGCAGATCGCCGCGAACGACGAAGAGACGCGGTTGATGAGCGAGGCGCTCGCGGCATTCAACTATCCATCCGACTATGTGACACCGGTGTCGCTAGCCGAGGCACAACGCCTCGCAGGCATGCCACTCGCGCAGAACGGCTGGCTCTTCCCGCATGGCGGCTGGATCGATCCGGCCTCGCTGTGCGCCGCGCAATGCGCAGCGGCGGGCACGCAACTCGAACGCCGCTTCGGCGTGGACGTCGCTCGAATCGAGCGGTCGGACAATCGATGGACGGTATTCGACGCAACAGGACACGCCGTCGCGCGCGCGCCGGTGGTGATCGTCGCCAGCGCACACGATGCCGCGCGCATCGCCGGTTTGCAGCACGCGCCGACTCGCAGCATACGTGGCCAGCTGACCTTGCTGCCGCCCGGCAGCGTGCCGCCGTTGCGCATGCCGGTGATCGGCGAAGGCTACGCGGTCCCGCTCCCTGACGGCGTCACGCTGACAGGCGCCACCTACGATCTCGACGACCCCGACACTTCGCTGCGCGCGGACGGCCACCTGGAAAACCTGGCGCGCGTCGCGCAGATGCTGCCGGCGTTTCGCGGCATCGTGGATCCGGCACGGGCGGCGTCGCTAGCCGGACGCGTCGCTTTTCGCTGCGTCACGAGCGACCGGCTGCCGATGGTCGGCAACTTCGCCGACGAGGCTGCGGCCACGCGCGATGCCCAACGTCTGCGCGGCGCATGGCCGCTCGACTTGCCGCGTACCGACGGTCTGTACGGCGCGTTCGCTTACGGTTCGCGCGGTCTGGTGTGGGCAGCGCTCGGCGCGGAGTTGATCGCGTCTCAGATCGAAGGTGAACCGTGGCCGCTCGAGCGCGATCTGGCTGAAGACATCGATCCGGCGCGCTTCCTGTTGCGCGCATTGCGGCAAGGCACCTTAGGTTAACGGCGCAGTTGGCGCGGGCGGCATCTGAGAAAAGTTATCCACCGAAACATGTGGATAACTGCTCGGTTTACGTGCGCAACTCATGTGGAACCGTTGTGGACGTAAGCGGGGTAACTTTGCCGCCGTCGGAAATCCCAAAAAGTTATCCTTGTATGCCCGCCGCTGCCGCACATGCTGTGCATTCGGTTATGCGGCTGGCAAGCCGATGATTCGTTTCGGTAAACCAAGGTTATCCACAGAAACCGAGTCACCTTGTTAACTGTTACTACGTATACATACGGTAAACCAGTAAACAGAAAGGCCGTAGCCAGATCGACGGGCATCGTCGGAGCCCAACCCCAAAAAATCGGTGCAAAAAACATCTGCGCCGTTACAGCGAAAAGCCAGTCTGTCTCACTTGACATGCGCCCTGTGACGGCCGATTCACCCTCAAAACAGTCGCTTTTTCCTCTCACTGCGAAGATGACGTACGTTTTTACCGTTTTGCCGGCATGTTCGTGTGTTTTCGGTCGAGGCTGAAAAAGCTATGGCACAATCGCCGTTCTTCCCGCGTCGTGCCTCGCCTCAAGCGGCACACGCACCAACGGAACGGTGCCGGTCAATCAGAATCTGATTCAGGATCGACGGCATTCTTTTCACCGTGCCGTGCCGGTTGCTGCGGCCGCACCCCAGAATGCGCTGCGCTCCCTGCGACTGCAGCGCATTCAGATCATCCGATCGTTAGAAATTCGCAACGCTGATCACGCGAAGCGATCGCGACAGTGAGCGGTTCACGCGCTCACCCGTTCGCCGGTATTTGCGCCGGTTCGTGTCGTCTGCCGTTGCAGCAAAGGAGAACCCACCACGATGAAGTCGGCGTTTTCGTTTTTTCCAGCTTGGCCACTCACGCCCGACGCCATTTTTTGGGCTGGTCTCGCATTGCTCGCCGCAGGTCTGTGCGGTGAACTCTGCTTTCGAGCCTGGCGTCTGCCGCGCATTTCCGGTTATGCGGTCATTGGTCTTGTGGCAGGCGCAGCCGGTTTCGGCGTGATCGACGCGTCTTCCGCGAGCGACGCTCGGCCGCTGCTCGATGTCGCGCTCGGCCTATTGCTGTTCGAACTGGGCAGCCGGCTCGATCTGCGCTGGATTCGCCGCAATCCCTGGCTGATTCTGTCGAGCGTAGCCGAAGCCACACTCACTTTTGCACTTGTCCTGCCGGTTTTGCTGTTCCTGAAAGTGCCGCTGATGGTGGCGACGGTGCTCGCCGCAATCGCCATGGCGACTTCGCCCGCAATGGTGATTCAGCTCAAAACCGAGTTGCGCGCCGAAGGTCAGGTCACCCAACGTTTGCTGACCTTGACCGCGTTGAACAGCATGTATGCGGTGGTGATCGAAAAGCTCGTATCGAGCTGGCTGCATCAGGAGGTTTACGGCAACGTCTATGCAACGATTCTGCAGCCGCTGTATCTGCTGGTCGGCTCGCTCGTGCTGGCCTATCTGCTGGCGCGAACCTGCACGTTTTTTTATCGCCGCCTGAACATGCAGGATGAGCATTCGTTTGTCGCACTAATCGGTCTCGTGCTGCTGGCAATCGCGATTGCGCATCTGTTCAAGCTGTCGACGATTCTTGCGCTGCTGGCCGCGGGCATCATCGTGAAGAATCTTGAAGCGCGTCCGCAATTGTGGCCACAGCATTTCGGCACGGCCGGCTGGCTGCTGACCGTCATTCTGTTCGTGCTGACGCTGACTTCGTTCGAATGGAAACATATCGCGCTCGGCGGCGTCGCGGCGCTGGGCCTGATCGTTGCGCGGTTAGTCGCCAAGCTGGTGGGCGTCATGGCGTTCGCCAAACCGAGCGGCTTGAACTGGAAGCAGGGGATGGCGCTCGGTTTGTCGCTATCGCCGATGTCCGCGCTCGCTTATCTGCTCGTCGACGATACCTACAACCTCTATCCGAATTTCGATTTGCAATTGCGGGCTGTCGTGATGTGTTCGATATTCGTGCTGCAAATACTCGGGCCGTGGCTCGTGTATCGCAGCCTTGCTGTGGTGGGCGAACGGCGCGAAGAGTAAGTCCACGCCGGTTTTCCACGCTGCGGACGCATTACCCAGACTTATTCGATTCAAAAACGGCCGGGCATCGGCACACGCCCGGCAGACCAGACTTAGGGGACGCCATGTCACTCGAACCCTTCATCGATTCGAAACCGTTCACTTTCGGCGTCGAACTCGAGATGCAGATCGTCAATACGCACGACTATGATCTGACCAAAGCCGGCTCGGATCTGATGCGCCTCATCAAGGACGAAAAAATCCCCGGCAACATCACGCCGGAAATCACCGAAAGCATGATCGAGCTGTCGACCGGCATCTGCGCGACGCATGAACAGGCCCTCGCCGATTTGCGCAAGATCCGCGACACCCTGGTTTCCGCCGCGGATCATCTGAACGTCGGCTTGTGCGGCGGCGGCACGCACGCGTTCCAGCAGTGGAGCGAGCGGCAGATCGTCGATACGCCGCGTTTTCAGTATCTGTCCGAGTTGTACGGCTACCTCGCCAAGCAGTTCACGGTGTTCGGCCAACACGTGCACATCGGCTGCCCGAATCCGAATAGCGCGCTGTACCTGCTGCATTCGATGTCGCGCTTCATTCCGCACTTCATCGCGTTGTCTGCTTCGTCGCCGTTCGTGCAAGGCGTCGACACCGGTTTTCATTCGGCACGCCTGAATTCAGTGTTCGCGTTTCCGCTGTCAGGCCGCGCGCCTTTTATGCTGACGTGGGACAGCTTCGAGGAATATTTCTCGAAAATGGTCCAAACCGGCGTGGTCAACAGCATGAAAGATTTCTACTGGGACATTCGCCCGAAGCCGGGTTTCGGCACGATCGAAGTACGCGTGATGGATACACCGTTGTCGGTGGATCGCGCCGCGGCGATCGCTTGCTACATCCAGACGCTTGCACGGCATCTGCTGCTCGACAAACCGCTGACGCCGAAGGAAGACGATTACC
Organism: Paraburkholderia sp. SIMBA_030; assembly: GCF_046535245.1. Lineage (NCBI taxonomy): Bacteria > Pseudomonadati > Pseudomonadota > Betaproteobacteria > Burkholderiales > Burkholderiaceae > Paraburkholderia > Paraburkholderia sp. SIMBA_030. Next base: position 78,625 of record NZ_JAWRXB010000003.1, on the reverse strand, counting down.
TCGTCTACACGTTCAACCGCTTCGAAGCGTGCCGCTTCGGTCTGGCCGGCACCTGCATCGATCCGCAAACGGGCGAACGCAAGACGATTTCCGAGGATATTCTCGAAACACTCGACCTGATCGCGCCGCATGCAGAGGCGTTGGGTTCAGGCAACGCGCTTGCCCAGATCGGCGCGATCGCACGCGGCCAGGTCAACGATGCGACGTGGTTGCGCGGCGTTTTCGAAAGGGAAAAATCCTTGCACGAAGCGGTGCGGCAGCAGTGTTTGCAGTGGCGGGCCTAGCCAGATGCAGGATTGGTTACGCTAAACCGTAAGGGAAACCCGCTTCGAGCGGTTTTTTTTGTAATTTAATTTTCCAGCTCGGCGGGCTTCAGCTTTTTCTATAGTTTACGTATACAAACGTAGTAGTAGTTAACAAGCATTGCGTTGGCCTGTGGACAACTGAATAATTCCCTGCAAAGTCAAAGCACTGCGTAAACCATAACCGGGCTGATCGGATGTGCATCGGCGCGGGGAAGGAAGGACAACTTCGGCAAGGGCAGGTGAGGCGAAGGGCTTATCAAGAATCGGCACACACGCAGTCCCCTGCGTTTTCCCGTGGTTATCCACAGCTTGCGTTGGATAACTTAGCTGTACGATTCGCCGCTCTCGCATAGAATGTCGTTTTCGACGCTTTGGCCTGCAAGGCGGTAATTTTTTTAGATAGTAGATTCCGTCTCGTCCGCAGTTGGGCGAGGCTATTCCACACAGGCTACGGGTGAGCCCGGCAGAGAATCGCCGGCATCGCACGCATGCTTTAAATAAACCAATCGAAGATTATGAGCGAAGGCGTATACGGAGAACAGGCAACCGGGCGAGTGACCCATAGCCTATTGCGACTGAGCACGGCGATGCGAAGCCAGGCTTGGGAATGGGCGGAAGGCGCGGGGCTCACGCCGACCCAGGGTGAGATCCTGGTCTTGCTGATGCAGCGCAAGGGCCCGATGCGTCTCGGCGAAATCGCCCGTGAAACGGCCCTGACCGCCGCGACCACGAGCGACGCGGTGAGCACGCTCGAAACCAAAGGCCTGGTTGAAAAGCGCCGCGCCCTCGACGACGGCCGCGCCCTTGCGGTTCGTCTGACGGCGCGCGGCCGCACGGCCGCCAAGCGCGCCACGCAATGGCCGGACTTCCTGGCCAAGGCAGTCGGCACGCTGCGCGACGAAGAGCAGGCGTTGTTCTATCGCACGCTGCTCAAGACGGTCCACCAGCTGGAAGCGCAGGGCAACATTCCGCCGCACCGCATGTGCCTGAGCTGCACGCACTTCGAGCCCAGCAAGAATCCGAAGAAGACGCCGCATCACTGCGCGTTGCTCGATCTGAACATGGCGGATACGGATCTGCGTCTCGATTGTTCGGTGCATGAAACCGCTGACGTCGCCACCCAGAAGAAGACCTGGAAGATCTTCGCCCAATAAGGCGGCTTCTTTCGGGACAATCCGCTACACTGCGAAGCCGTGTTCCGGCAAGCGGCACATGCCGCCTGCCGGACGGTTCGCGCCGCGTAGCGGCAAGTCTTTAGTCAACCTGAAGGTGACAGGCTGATGAATCGCGAAGTTCTGGCCATTCGCCACGTGCACTTCGAGGATCTGGGCAGTCTTGAGCTGGTGCTCGGCGAGCGTGGCCGCCCGGTGCGTTATCTCGATGTCGGCTTTGCCCGTATCGAGGCGCCGAACCCCGTTGCGGCTTCGCTGGTGGTGGTGCTGGGCGGCCCGATCAGCGCAACGGACGACGCGCTTTATCCGACGCTCGTGCCGCTGCTGTCGATGATCGAAAAGCGCATTGCCGCCGGCTTGCCGACGCTGGGCATTTGCCTCGGCGCTCAATTGATCGCGCGCGCACTCGGGGCGCGCGTGTATCCCGCGGGTCATACCGAACTCGGCTGGACCCCGCTCACGCTTACCGATGCCGGCCGCGCCTCGCCGCTGCGTCATCTGGACGGCGCGCACACTTCCATGCTGCATTGGCACGGCGACACTTTCGATCTGCCCGAGCATGCCACGCGTCTCGCGTCCACGCCCGCCTGCGAAAACCAGGCGTTTGCCTGGGGCGATCACGTGCTGGGCCTGCAATGTCATCCGGAAATTCGGACCGACCGTTTCGAGCCATGGCTGATCGGCAACGCCGGTGAGATTGCCGGCCACGGTATCGACGCGCGCCAATTGCGGGCCGAGACCGCGCAGTTCGGTCCAGGGCTGGAGGCCGCTGCCCGCCGGATGTTCGGCGAGTGGCTCGATCAGGTCGAGTCGAAACCGTGAGCGGCGCCGAGCCTGCAGTAATTCATCTGCGGTGCTATGCTCGACGGCTCTTGGGTTTTCACTGGACGTAATCCATGAGCGCGCTGTTTTCTCCGCTCACGCTGCGTAGCGTGACGCTTCCCAATCGTATCGTCGTGTCCCCGATGTGCCAGTATTCCGCCAACCGTGGCGAGGCTACCGCGTGGCACATGATCCATCTCGGCAGTCTCGCGTTATCCGGCGCCGGCATGTTGTGCATCGAGGCGACCTCGGTCGAACCGGACGGCCGTATCACGCCGGGCGATCTCGGCCTGTGGGACGACGCGACCGAAGCCGCACTGGTGCCGGTCCTGGCCGCGATCCGCAAGCATTCGCACATTCAGGTCGCGATGCAGCTCGCACACGCAGGGCGGAAAGCGTCGAGCCATGTACCGTGGGAAGGCGGCCAACTGATCCCGGTGTCGCAAGGCGGCTGGCTGCCCCATGCGCCATCGGCGTTGCCGCACAAGGCGGGTGAAGAGCCGCCGCTGGCGCTCGACACGGCGGGGTTGAACCGGATTCGCGAGGCGTTCGCGGCTTCTGCGCGCCGCGCCGCGCGTCTCGGCGTCGATGCATTGGAAGTGCATGCGGCGCACGGCTATCTGCTGCATCAGTTCCTGTCGCCGATCGCCAATCAACGCGGCGACGACTACGGCGGTTCGCTTGAAAATCGCATGCGCTTTCCGCTCGAGATCTTCGATATCGTGCGCGCCGCCTTTCCCGCCGACAAACCGGTTGGCGTGCGGGTTTCCGCGACCGACTGGGTCGAAGGCGGCTGGACGCTGGAAGACACGATCGCGTTCGCGCACGAGTTGAAAAAGCGTGACTGCGACTGGGTCGATGTGTCGTCCGGAGGCGTCTCGCCGTTGCAGAAGATTCCACTCGAGCCGGGTTATCAGATACCGTTCGCGAAAGCCGTCAAACATGCAACGGGTCTCACCACCATCGGCGTTGGGCTGATTACCGACCCGCTCCACGCCGAGCAACTTATCGAAGCAGGCGACGCCGATCTGATCGCACTCGCCCGGGCGCTGCTCTACAACCCGCGCTGGCCGTGGCACGCCGCGGCGCAACTCGGTGCGACGGTCGAAGCGCCGCCGCAGTATTGGCGCTCTCAGCCACGCGATCAGAAAGCGCTGTTCGGCGACATTTCGTTCGGACAACGGTGAACCTGCCCGTGCGCCTTATGCGAGCACGTCTTTTTGACGGTTGAACGAAGCCGTCTTGAGCGTGTAGGATGCCGGATGTGGCGCACGAGCGTCGCAGGTCGACGCGGCGCTCGCAAGGCGCCGCGTTTGCTATCCGCGTCAGAAAAAGCAGCGCGCCAGATGCGGGCATTTCTGGCGGCCGTCGGAACTTCACCCCCAGTTCTTCACAAGGATTCATTCAATGAGTTCACGCAGGATCGCCGTGCGCCGTTCGGGTGTGCACGGCAAAGGCGTGTTTGCCCTCGAACCGATTGCGGCCGGCGAGCGGTTGATCGAATACAAGGGCGAGCGGATCTCTTGGAAAGAAGCGTTGCGCCGTCATCCGCACAATCCGGACGAACCGAATCACACCTTCTATTTCGCGCTCGACAGCGGCAAGGTGATCGACGGCAAGGTAAAAGGTAACAGCGCGCGCTGGATCAATCACTCGTGCGCGCCGAATTGCGAAGCCGAGGAGATCGACGGTCACGTATACGTCCATGCGTTGCGCGACATCGCTGAAGGCGAGGAAATTTTTTACGACTACGGTCTCGTGATCGAAGCGCGTCAGACCAAGAAGCTCAAGAAGGAATACGAATGCCGTTGCGGCGCGCGTAAGTGCCGCGGCACGATGCTGGCGCCGCCGGAGAAAGAGAAGGTTGCCGCAAAATCGGCCAGGTCCGCCAAGGCGGCGAAGAAAACGAAGAAGAAATAGGCACGGGCTGCCTGAAGCAAACAAAGGCAGCCCGCTGACCACTATCGTTACATGTCGATCGGCGCCGAGTGCGCCGATTTTTTTGCCGGGAGCCGCTTGTCGGTTTCTCCGTCGGCGTCGTGCTGAATGCTGGCCGGCGCGAGCGGAATGCGCACGATAAAGCGCGCCCCGCCATCCGGCGCGTCTTCGTAATGCACACTGCCGTGATGCAGCACCATGATGTCGTGGACGATCGCAAGACCGAGCCCCGCACCGCCATCCACGCTGCTGTCGCTCTGGCCGTCGCCGCGGAAGAACCGTTTGAATAGATCGGTCTGCTGCGCGAGCGGCACACCCGGCCCGTTGTCTTCGACGACGATCTCGGCCATGCGTAGTTCGTCGATCGCCGTTTGCGAAACCGTCACGGTGATGCGGCCACCGTCGAAGCGCAACGGCGGCACATACTTCAGCGCGTTATCGAGCAGATTGGCGATCACTTCGTGCAGCAACACCGGATTGCCGCGCACCGTCAGCGGATGATCGTTGGCCGGGTCGTCGAGACGCTGGAAGCCCAGGTCGACGTGGGACGCCAACGCGCGCGGCACCCATTCCGCGCCGGTGTCGAACGCGAGCGCTGCCATGTCCACCGTGACGAAGCGAGCCACCTGTTCGCCTGGCTCGGCGCGCGCCAGCGAAAGCAACTGGTTCGACAGCCGCACGGCGCGGTCAGCCGCTGCTCGCAGTTCGCGTACCGCGGCGAGCGTCTGCTGCGGGTCGCGCGCGACCGCCGCCTGTTCCGCATGCAGCTTGACGGCGGTCAGCGGCGTGCGCAGTTGATGCGCGGCGTCGGCGATAAATTTGCGCTGGCCGTCGAGTGCGGTTTTCAGACGACCGAGCAGCGCGTTCAGCGCACCGGTGAGCGGCCGGATCTCGACTGGCACAAAGGTCTCGTCGACCGGCTCGAGGGACGTGTGCGTTTGCCGGTTCAACGAATCCGCGAGATCGGTCAGCGGATTGAGCTGTTGATTGACGACGCGCCACACGATGACCCAGCCGGCAAGCAGCAGCAACAGCAGCGGCATCATGATCGCAACCAGAAACTCCGCAGCAATGCGAAAACGATGATGCACCGGCTGACCGACTTCGACGACGATCGGATCGCCGGTGGGCTGGTCGACGCGCACCTGGGCCACACGCACCGTCACGCCTTCGTGCTGCGTTTCGAATACGTACGCGTAGTGCATGCGGCGCACACTCGTGCCTCGCAGCGGAAGGTTGTGGTCGCCGGCGATTTCGGTTTCGCCGTTGCTGATCCGATAGACGAGTTGTTCGACCGGATCGGAGAACATGGCCTGCGCGAGAGGCGGCACCGTGACGCGTGCGTCGGGGCCGGCGATCTGGATCTGTTTGGAAATGGCGGTGGCGAGATCGGCGAGCGAGCGGTCGACCACATGCTGCGTGTACTGCCACGCCAGCCAGTAAGCGATGAGGCCGCTCATCAGCGCGAGCAGCGAAAGGGGAGCGGCGAGGCGCCGCAACAGCGTGCGGCGCAGACTAGTGGCGGCCGGCTGGGGCATGATCGAACGCGCGGGAAAGAGGCAACGGCCAGTGTGCCGTGAAATGCCGCCGGATGCCGGCGAACTGCGCACGGAGTGCGCGGCGCCGGCCCGGCGCCGTCAGGCCGCAACGAAGTTGGCGACCTTCATGACGATTATGCGGCTTGGCGGATTTCCTGCAACAGGTAGCCAAAGCCGCGCACCGTGACGATTTCGACACGGCAGTTCTCGAGCTTCTTGCGCACCCGGTGCACGTAGACTTCGATCGCGGTATCGCCGAGGTCGCCGCCGAAGTGCGTCAGATGGTCTTGCAGTTGGGCCTTGCTGACCACGCGGCCGTGGCGCAGCAGCAGCATTTCGAGCACCGCGAATTCGCGCGGCGACAGCTCGAGCGGCTTGTCGTCATTGAAGATGCGGCGATCGACGCCGGACAGCCGCACACCGCCCAGCGATACTTCCGGGCGCGGCATGTCGCCGTGCGGACCACTGCGGCGCATCACCGCGCGGATGCGCGCTTCGAGTTCGGCGGGTTCGAACGGCTTCAGCAAGTAGTCGTCCGCGCCGGAATTCAGGCCTTGCACACGGTCGTTCAATTCGTCGCGCGCGGTCAGGATGATCACCGGCGTGTGGCGATTGCTCTGACGAAAGCGCGACAGCAGCGTCATACCGTCGATGCCGGGCAGGCCCAGATCGAGGATCACGAGCTCGTGGCGGTTTTGCGTGAGGGCCTGTTCGGCAAAAATGCCGTCGTGGACCATGTCGACCGTGAAGCCGGCTTGTTCGAGACTGCTTTGGATGCCGCGTGCGATGGGGCGGTCATCTTCGATCAGAAGGAGTCGCATGGATTTCGCTCAAGTACAATGGGTTAGGCGTTTGGGCAAGCGGTTCGCCGGGGGCGCCTGCTACACAGCGGCGTGCGGCATGACCGTGCCGGACCAGCATGAAACGGCCATCAAGCAGCCATAGAAGCGGCCGTGGAGCAATCACGAAAGTCATGTCCGAGATAACGATTCACGAACTGGAAGCCGCGATCAACTTCTGGCGCGCCCGCTCACCTTCAAGCGGCGACGAACTCGTTTTGTGCAAGGAGGCAAGCGCGCTCTCCAAGCCGTACGCGCTGATGATTGTACAGCGTGAGCACATACTATCGCCGGATCGTTTGGACGGGATTGCCCGGCAGGCGTGGGATTCTTACGTGCGCCTTAAGAATGGCCTGTAGAACTGAAGGTTTAGGCGCCGGATTGCCTGCAAAGCCCTTTCATTTTCGCTGAATTCCTCTGTGCGCAATGCGTGAATGCGCGTGAGCGCTTGTGTTACGCACTAATACCGTCGATAAATCGGGCCAGTTTGATGTCGCGCTCGGTCAAGCCATTTGCTTCGTGCGTCGACAGTGTGATCTCCACCTTGTTGTAGACGTTGAACCATTCCGGGTGGTGGTCCATTTCCTGCGCTTTGATGGCCACGCGCGTCATAAAGCCGAACGCTTCATTGAAGTCGGCGAACTTGAACTGGCGCTGGATCGCGTCGCGGCCGGCCACGGCTTGCCAGCCGCGCAGTTGCGCAACCTGTGTTGCGCGTTCTTCGGAAGTCAGTTTGTGAATCATGGTGCTACCTCATTGATCTGAACAGGCGCGCCGGTAGGCGTGCGCATCTGCTATTTTTTCACGGATGCAGCCAGCGCGCAGTCGGGCGATTCGGCTTTTGTCGTCAGATATCGCCATCGGCTGGCCAACCTTCCCGCGAGCCGCGCGTGATGATCTGGTCGCGCTCGAGCAGTCGCCTGCCGGGAATGCCGGCTCGGCGCCGCAATCATGGCGTTTATCTGGATGTGTATGCAATAATCGCGCATAGATCGACGACTTAATGCGGATATCAATCATTTTGGAACTGGATCACTTCGATCTCGCATTGCTGGACGTGCTGCAGCGCTTTGGCCGTGCCACGCATCAGCAATTGGCCGAGCAGGTGCCGCTGTCACCGTCGCAGATCGGACGGCGCTTGCAGCGGCTGGAGCAGGTGGGCGTGGTGGACGGCTATCGCGTCGTGCTGCGGCCGGAGAAGCTCGGGCTCGGCGTGACGGCTTTTACGAGCCTGAAGTTGAAGCACCACGGCGATTCGATCATCGAACAATTCCAGCAGCAGATCGACGTGCTGCCCGAAGTGCTCGAATGTCACGCGGTGGTCGGTGACGCCGATTATCTGCTGCGCATCGTCGCGCCGGATCTCAATGTGCTGTCGACGTTCGTGATGAAGAAGCTGATGCGCGTGCCGGGTGTCGATAGCGTGCGCTCGAATATCGTGCTGACCACATTCAAGCGCAACGGACCCCTGCCGCTTGGCCATCTATCGCCGGGCGCGACCGCGGCTTGATGCGGCGCCTTTTGCCACGGGTTTCACCACAGGCTGTATCGCAACCCGCGGCGGTGAAGATGGCGGTGAAGGCTTAGGCAGCTTGTGTGGGCTCGCTGTCCGCGTTGAGCAAATCGACGTACGCTACCGCGACCAGATCCGATTCCGGCACACCGAGGCGCGCGAACATGGCATGCGCTTCGGCATGGCCGCCTTCTTCGTCGTCATCCTGGGCGAGCACGACTTCGAGTTCGATGAAGTCGCCGAGGCCATCCACGCGGTCCAGATGAATCCGCGTACGTCCGGCGAGGTACACGTGGCGCTCCTTCGTCACGATGCCGCGCGTGGTCAACGCGGTGGCGAGCAGTGAGTGCATCGCTTCGGCGTTGGTCACGGGGCTGCGCGTGTAGTACGACGCCTTCGGGCCGTCGCGGTCGTCGCGCTGATAGAAGATCAGTTCGGCCGGCGTGCCGTCGTCGAATTGGCGCAGCTTCAGGCGGCCGCGCGGCACTTCGTAAAAGAAGTCCTGCTGGCGGAAGATCAGCGGCGCGTCCGGCGCAAGCTGCGCAGCGCGTTCACGCAGTTGCTCGAAATGCTGGGCGCGGGCTTTGATTTCTATGTTGCGTGCCATGTCAGGCTCCTGTCGAAGGATGGAGTGGTCGGCGGCTTCCGGTGTTGCGAGGCGAAGCTGCCGCGAAGGACAAAGTCAAACGGAACCAGAACGCTGCGGGGCCGGCGCGTGAGCGCAAACCGCCAATCTAACAAAAGGTGCGTGACGGTGTGGTTTCAGGTGAGGGCGCCCGGCTGGAGGAACTATCGGCTATTGCCCGTACGAGGCTGCTCAGTATGAGACTGTCATGAGAGCGGCTCATATCGCGCTCACACCGCTTCTAGGTCGCCCACTGCTGCTCGATCAGCTTCAACGCCGCCGCGATCGCCGGTTCGTCTTTACGTTCGGCGAGCGTAATAAAGCTGAGCTGGGTCGGCACGGTGACGCCTTCGACAATGGTCAACGCGTGCGCATGCGCTTCGGCGATCGCGGTAGCGTCGCGCGCGAGCGTGAGACCGACGCCTGATTTGACCAGATCGAGCATTGAAGGCTCCTGATCCACTTCCGCCACCTTAACCGGTTTTACGCCTGCCTCGGCAAACAGCCGCGACAGCAATCTATTGTGCGCGGAGGCGGGCGGCGTCCAGATCCACGGCAGCGCAGCGAGTGAGCGCCAGTCGCGCGCGCCTTTCACGCGATCTTTCCAGCCGGCCGGCGCCAGCACGCGGTACTGGAAGTGCGTGAGGGTGACGGCGTGGAAGGCGGCGCCGTCGCGCGTATCGTCGTCGGCCGGCTGGCCGATGTAGTAGCCGACGTCCAGCTCGCCCGCGCGAACCTGCTCCAGTACCCAGCCCGACATGCCGTGGCGCAAGGCGGTTTCGATGTGCGGCCAGGTTTCCACCAGCTGCCTGAGAAAGCCGCCGAGGCGCAGAAAGGTCGGATCGAGAATCGTGCCGATGCGCAGTCGTCCGCGTACTTCATGACGCAGCGAGGCCGCCGCGCGCTGCACGTCGCTGGCCGCGCCGAGCGCGCGTTCGGCGTGCGGCAGCAGCGCCTGGCCGTCGCGTGTCAGCGAAAGCCCGTGCGAGGTCCGGGTGAATAGCGTCACGCCGAGCGTCTCCTGCAGATGCTTGATTTGCAGGCTCACGGCTGGTTGGGTCAAATGAAGTTGCACCGCAGCACGCGTGAGGTTGCCCTCGCGTGCGACGGTGACGAATGCCCGGAGCAGAATCAGATCCATATCCTGATATTAGCGCGGCTTATAGCGAAGTTGAGCATTACTCATTGGATTTGTCGTCCCGAAGCGCCGTAATCTTTGGCTCATCGCGCTGTGTGCAGCGGACTAACGATTTCACCGGAAGAGGAAAAAAATGAGCGAGACATATCAGGACGAGGCAACTCGGAGCGAGACGAGCGCACGCGCGCTGACCCATTTCATCAACGGCAAGACCATCGACGGCACGAGCGGGCGCTTCGGCGACGTCTTCAATCCGGCGATTGGCAACGTGAGCGCACGCGTACCGCTGGCGAGTGTCGCTGAAGTGGATGCGGCCGTCGCTGCCGCCAAGGCCGCTTTTTCCGCCTGGAGCGAAACGGCGCCGATCAAGCGGGCGCGCGTGCTGTTCAAGTTCAAGGAATTGCTCGACCGGCACCACGATGAACTTGCGGAACTGATTACGCGCGAACACGGCAAGGTGTTTTCGGACGCGAAGGGCGAAGTGATGCGCGGCATCGAGATCGTCGAGTTCGCGTGCGGCATTCCGAATCTGCTGAAGACCGACTTTACCGACCAGATTGGCGGCGGCATCGACAACTGGAATTTGCGTCAGCCGCTCGGCGTGGTTGCCGGCATTACGCCGTTCAACTTCCCGATGATGGTGCCGTGCTGGATGTTTCCGGTGGCGATTGCGTGCGGCAACACGTTCGTGCTGAAGCCGTCCGAGCGCGATCCGTCGGCATCGAACCGCCTGGCTGAATTGTTTAAGGAGGCCGGTTTGCCGGATGGCGTGTTCAACGTCGTACATGGCGACAAGGTTGCGGTCGATGCATTGCTTGCGCATCCGGAAGTGAGCGCATTGTCGTTTGTCGGTTCGACGCCGATTGCCGAGTACATCTACACCGAAGGCACGAAGCGCGGTAAGCGCGTGCAGGCTTTGGGCGGTGCGAAGAATCACCTGGTGGTGATGCCGGATGCGGATCTCGACCAGGCCGTCGATGCGTTGATCGGCGCTGCGTATGGTTCAGCTGGCGAGCGCTGCATGGCGATTTCGGTGGCCGTTGCGGTGGGGCATATCGCCGATGAATTGATCGAGCGTCTGACGCCGCGGGTCAAGAGCCTGAAGATTCTCGACGGTATGGAATCGGAAGCCGAGATGGGACCGTTGGTGACGGCTGCGCATCGGGAGAAGGTTGCTGGCTATATCGATGCCGGGGTTGCGGCGGGCGCGAAGCTGGTTGTCGATGGACGTGGGCATCAGGTGCCCGGGCATGAGAAAGGGTTCTTTCTTGGCGGTACCTTGTTCGATGATGTCTCCACCGATATGAAGATTTATCGCGAGGAGATTTTTGGTCCAGTGCTATGTGTTGTTCGGGTGCCCGATTTTGCTTCTGCTGTCGAGCTCATTAACGCTAATGAGTTCGCTAATGGGGTTTCCTTGTTTACCTCCGATGGCGGCGTTGCCCGGGCCTTCTCCCGGCAGATCGAGATCGGGATGGTCGGGATTAATGTGCCTATTCCTGTGCCTATGGCGTGGCATTCTTTTGGTGGATGGAAGAGGTCGCTGTTCGGGGATCATCATGCCTACGGGGAAGAGGGTGTTCGGTTTTATACGAGGTATAAGAGCATCATGCAGAGGTGGCCCGATAGTATCGGGAAGGGGGCTGAGTTCACTATGCCTGTAGCCAAGTAATTTTTTTGCCTTTGGCGGCGGCATTGGTGGTTGTGCCTGCGGTGTTGGCCTTTCCTTGTTCCGTTTGCCTGCTCGGCGCTTTGGTGGTTGTGCCTATGGTGTTGGCCTTTCCTTGTTTTGTTAGTGGTCTATTAGCGTTCCCCCTGTGCGGGGGGGCACCTACTTTTCTTTGCCGGCCGCAAAGAAAAGTAGGCAAAAGAAAGCGGCTCAAACCGCTAATTCTTAAGCGGGTCCCCTGGCTTGGAGGAGGTAGTGGAGCATCTGGAATCGGTGTTCTCGCGCACTCCGCGCCCGTGACAAGGCAGTCATTCCTCCCGCCTCGCACTGCGTGCTCGCCGGAACGGTCTGCAAGGGAAACCAGTGGCTTCGTTTGCACGCCGTGGGTGCCATCGGCTTCGCCTCGGCGAAGCGCCGAATGACTTGCGGTTTTGGATGTGCCGCCAGCACGCTAGAGATGGCTGACGGTTTGATGAAGTGCCGGAGGGTGACAAAAATGGCGGGCGGTTTGTTGAAGTACCGCTGCGGCGCGCGTAGCGCCGCCGGAAGTATGACTGCCTTGTCACTAGCGCGGAGTGTGCGAGAGCACCGATTCCAGATGCTCCACTGCCTCCTCCAAGCCAGGGGACCCGCTTAAGAATTAGCGGTTTGAGCCGCTTTCTTTTGCCTACTTTTCTTTGCGGCCGGCAAAGAAAAGTAGGTGCCCCCCCGCACAGGGGGAACGCTAATAGACCACTAACAAAACAAGGAAAGGCCAACACCACAAGCACACAGAAACAAAGCGCCGAGCAGGCAAAAAAGCTTAGGAGAGGAAATGATGACCCCAACAAAAACCACCCGTCGCCTGGAAGGCGAATTCGACTACATCATAGTAGGCGCCGGCACGGCAGGTTGCGTGCTAGCCAACCGCCTGACCGAGGACCCGGAAATAACCGTGCTCCTATTGGAAGCAGGTGGCAAGGACGACTACCACTGGATCCACGTGCCGGTAGGCTATCTCTACTGCATCGGCAACCCTCGCACGGACTGGCTCTACAAAACCCAACCAGAACCCGGCCTGAACGGCCGCTCGCTGTCATACCCGCGGGGCAGAGTATTAGGCGGCAGCTCATCGATAAACGGCATGATCTACATGCGCGGCCAGCGCGAAGACTACGATGAATGGGCCCGCGTGACCAGCGACGCCTGCTGGTCCTGGTCCTCAGTCCTCCCCATCTTCAAACGCAGCGAAGACCACCACGCCGGCGCATCCGAATCGCATGGAACAGGCGGCCCCTGGCGCGTCGAAAAACAACGTCTCAAATGGAAAATTCTCGAAGAATTTTCAAAAGCCGCGCAGCAAACCGGCATCCCCGCCACGGATGACTTCAATCGCGGTGACAACACCGGCGTCGGCTACTTCGACGTCAATCAGAAACGCGGCATTCGCTGGAGTGCGTCGAAAGCGTTTCTGCGTCCCGCGCTCAGGCGTCCGAATCTCACGATCATCACTGGCGCACACACACAACGTGTCGTATTCGAAGGACGCCGCTGCACAGGCGTCGAATATCGCGGCGACAACACCGATTACCTCGCCAAAGCCCGCTGCGAAGTGATCCTCAGCTCAGGCGCGGTCAACTCGCCGCAATTGCTGGAACTGTCCGGCATCGGCAACGGCGCACGTCTGCAGAATCTGGGCATCGAGGTCATCAAGGATCTGCGCGGCGTCGGCGAAAATCTGCAGGACCATTTGCAACTGCGCATGGCCTACAAGGTCGATGGCGTGCGCACGCTCAATACCGCGTCCGCACACTGGTGGGGCAAGCTGATGATCGGCGTGCAGTACGCGCTCTTCCAAAGCGGTCCAATGTCGATGTCGCCCTCGCAACTCGGCGCGTTCGCCAAATCCGATCCGGAAGATCGATCGCTCACGCGTCCCGACCTCGAATACCACGTGCAGCCGCTCTCGCTCGATCGCTTCGGCGAACCGCTGCATCGCTTCAATGCGTTCACCGCGTCGGTGTGCCACTTGCGGCCAACCTCGCGCGGCAGCATTCACATTGAATCGACCGATCCTTCGGCGCCGCCGTTGATCGCACCGAACTATCTGTCGACCGATTACGACCGGCATGTCGCCGCCAACGCGCTGCGTCTCACGCGCCGTATCGCCGCTGCGCCTGCTCTCGCGCGCTATCGGCCGCAAGAGATCCTGCCCGGCATCCAGTATCAGACGGAGGAAGAGCTTCAGCAGGCCGCCGGCGTGGTCGGGACGACCATCTTTCATCCGGTCGGCACCTGCCGCATGGGGACGAGCGACGATCCGGGCGCCGTGGTCGATAACCGCTTGCGAGTAATCGGTGTTGACGGGTTGCGCGTTGTCGACGCATCGGTCATGCCGACCATCACCTCGGGCAACACCAACTCGCCGACCCTGATGATCGCCGAGCGCGCCAGCGACATGATCCGCGAGGATCGCCGCGCGCGCGTGGCCGGCAGTGTCGCGCCGAAAACGAGCGGCTCGCCTTCAATGTCAGCCGTGTGACAACCGGCAGGACATCCCCGGCTAAAGCGGGCATCAAAGCCCGGGGCCGAGGCCGTGGCAGGCCTCGGCCGCCCTTCGCGCGTGCATAAAGCAGGCGTCCTCCACTAAGTGCAAATCCCAATGAATGCGCTGCATCATTGGCGCGACAATGGCAGCCATGCTGCGTGTGGCGCCATGGATTACCGTCCGGATTGGTGCAGCACGCCAACGAGCGCGCACGGGGTTGCCGCCGTCATCAAACGTCGCGCGGCGGTTCGCGCGGAAGATTGTAGTGCTTCGCCTTACTCCGTATGGAAGGGAACATGATTCTCGGCGATACGATTCTCGAAACGCGCGGCCTCACCCGCGAGTTCAAAGGCTTCATTGCCGTGAACGGCGTGAACCTGCGCGTGCGCCGTGGCTCGATCCATGCGCTGATCGGCCCAAATGGGGCAGGCAAGACCACCTGCTTCAATCTGCTCACCAAATTTCTCGAACCGACGGCGGGTCAGATCGTCTTTAACGGTGTCGATATCACCGGCGAACGACCGGCGCAGATTGCGCGGCGCGGCATCATCCGCTCGTTTCAGATTTCCGCTGTATTTCCACATCTGACGGCATTGCAGAACGTGCGCATTGGTTTGCAGCGCGTGCTCGGCACCGCATTTCATTTCTGGAAGAGCGAACGCACGCTGCGCCAACTCGACGACCGCGCCATGGACTTGCTCACGCAGGTCGGATTGACCGATTTCGCCGACGTGCTGACAGTAGAACTGTCCTACGGACGCAAGCGGGCGCTGGAAATCGCCACCACGCTCGCGATGGAACCGGAATTGATGCTGCTCGACGAGCCGACGCAAGGCATGGGCCATGAAGACGTCGATCGCGTCACGGCGCTGATCAAAAAAGTATCGACCGGCCGCACGATTCTGATGGTCGAGCACAACATGAACGTGATCGCCGGCATTTCCGACACAATCACCGTGCTGCAACGGGGCGAAGTGCTCGCCGAAGGCAGCTACGCCGAAGTATCGAAGAATCCGCTCGTGATGCAAGCCTATATGGGCAGCGCCGACGCGGCGCTCGCCGGAGCCCACGCATGAATACGATTGCCGAGCGCGAAAGCCTCGAAGTGAGCGGGACGGCCGGCGGTGCCCCCGCGTTGGAAATCGCGGGTTTGCAGGCGTGGTACGGCGAATCCCATATCTTGCACGGCGTCGATCTGACGGTGAACCGTGGCGAAGTCGTCACGCTGCTCGGCCGCAACGGTGCGGGCCGCACCACGACGCTGCGCGCGATCATGGGGCTCACCGGCCGGCGCACCGGCTCGATCCGCATCGGCGGACGTGAAACCATCAACCTGCCCACGCACCGCATCGCGCATTGCGGCATCGGCTATTGCCCGGAAGAACGCGGGATTTTTTCGAGCCTGTCGTGTGAAGAAAACCTGCTGTTGCCGCCGCCCGTCGGCGACAAGGCGCACATGATGTCGCTCGAAGAAATCTATGCGATGTTTCCGAACCTGCACGAACGCCGCATGAGCCAGGGCACGCGTCTGTCGGGCGGCGAGCAACAGATGCTGGCGGTTGCGCGCATTTTACGCACCGGCGCGAGCCTGCTGCTCCTCGACGAAATATCCGAAGGCCTTGCACCCGTCATCGTGCAGGCGCTCGCGCGCATGATCGTCACGCTCAAGGCGCGCGGCTACACGGTCGTGATGGTCGAACAGAATTTCCGCTTTGCCGCGCCGCTCGCCGATCGCTTCTACGTGATGGAGCACGGCGGCATCGTTGAACACTTCGAGGCCAGTGAACTCGAAAGCAAGATGCCGGTACTGCACGATCTACTGGGCGTATAAAAAAAGCGCCCGATTGCCTCTGATAACCACAAGCCAGGAAACCAGGAGACAGGAATGAAAAAGAACCCACTCGCGCGGCTAGCCACACGTTGTTTCGCGGTCGCCGCCGGCGCCGCATTGACGATGGGCAGCGCGCAGGCCGCTGACGATGCCGTAAAGATCGGCTTCATCACCGACATGTCGGGTCTGTATGCTGATATCGACGGGCAGGGCGGTCTCGAAGCGATCCGCATGGCGGTCGCGGACTTCGGCGGCAAGGTCAACGGCAAGCCGATTACCGTGGTCTATGCCGATCACCAGAACAAGGCGGATATCGCGGCGTCGCGCGCACGTGAATGGTTCGATCGGGACGGCGTCGATTTGCTGATCGGCGGCACGAACTCGGCAACCGGATTGTCGATGAACACGGTTGCCGCTGAAAAGAAGAAGGTCTACGTCAGCATCGGCGCGGGCGCCGACACGCTGACCAACGAGCAATGCACGCCGTACACGATCCACTACGCGTACGACACGACGGCGCTCGCCAAGGGCACGGGCTCGGCGGTGACGAAGCAGGGCGGCAAGACGTGGTACTTCCTGACGGCAGACTACGCGTTCGGCAAGGCGCTCGAAAAGAATACCGCCGACGTGGTGAAAGCGAGCGGCGGACAGGTGCTGGGCGAGGTGCGCCATCCGCTGTCGGCGTCGGACTTCTCGTCGTTCCTGTTGCAGGCGCAAGCATCGAAGGCGCAGATTCTGGGCCTTGCCAACGCCGGCGGCGACACGATCAACTCGATCAAGGCCGCGAAGGAATTCGGCGTCACCAAGACGATGAAGCTCGCCGCACTGCTGGTGTTCATCAACGATATCCACAGCCTGGGTCTGGAAACGACGCAAGGCCTGGTGCTGACGGATAGCTGGTACTGGAACAAGGACGCCAACACGCGCAAGTGGGCGCAGCGCTACTTCGACAAGATGAGGAAGATGCCGTCGAGCCTGCAGGCCGCCGACTACTCGGCGACCATGACCTACCTGAAGGCGGTGCAGGCAGTCGGCTCGACCGATTCGGACAAGGTGATGGCGCAACTGAAGAAGACCAAGGTCGACGACTTTTTCGCGAAGGGCTACATCCGTCAGGACGGCAGCATGATCCACGACATGTACCTGATGCAGGTGAAGACGCCGGCCGAATCCAAAGAGCCGTGGGACTACTACAAGATCACCGCGACGATCCCTGGCGAGCAGGCGTTCACGACCAAGGCGGAAACGCGCTGCGCGCTGTGGAAGTAAGCGCGGACTGAAGGCTGTCTGCCTGCTGCTGCGTGTCGCATGCGTTGCATTGCATGCCGTTGCATGGGCGGGCAGGCGGCAAACCGTTTCACATGCCGCGCGGGACCGGCGAAATTGCGCCGATCCCGCGCCGCCCGGATCGTGCGTCACCGATCTCACCTTGGCGATGGGTTAAGGCTTCAATGGAAATCTTTGGCATTCCGCTACCGGCGATGCTGAGCCAGCTGCTGCTGGGGCTCGTGAATGGCTCGTTCTACGCGATTCTGAGTCTCGGCCTTGCGGTGATCTTCGGCTTGCTCAACGTGATCAACTTCGCGCACGGTGCGTTGTTCATGCTCGGCGCGATGCTCGCGTGGATGGGCTTCTCGTATTTCGGCCTGCCGTACTGGGCGATGCTGGTGCTCGCGCCGCTGATCGTCGGCGTGTTCGGCATGGCGATCGAGCGCTCGATGCTGCGCTGGCTGTATAAGCTCGATCATCTGTATGGCCTGCTGCTCACATTCGGACTCACGCTCGTCGTGGAAGGCGTGTTCCGCTCGGTCTACGGTTCTTCCGGTCAGCCGTACGACGTGCCGTCGGCGCTTTCCGGCGCGACCAATCTCGGCTTCATGTTTCTGCCGAACTATCGCGCGTGGGTCGTGGTGGCCTCGCTGGTGGTCTGCTTCGCGACGTGGTTCGTGATCGAGAAGACGCGTCTTGGCGCCTACCTTCGTGCGGGCACCGAGAACCCGAAACTGGTCGAGGCGTTCGGCATCAACGTGCCGCTGATGATCACGCTCACCTACGGCTTCGGCGTCGCGCTTGCAGCGTTTGCCGGCGTGCTCGCGGCACCCGTGATTCAGGTCTCGCCGCTGATGGGCCAGCCGATGATCATCACCGTGTTCGCGGTGGTGGTGATCGGCGGAATGGGTTCGATCATGGGCTCGATTCTCACCGGTCTGCTGCTCGGCGTGATCGAAGGGCTGACGCGCGTGTTTTACCCGGAAGCGTCGGCGACCGTCGTCTTCGTGATCATGGCGCTCGTGTTGCTGGTGCGCCCGGCGGGTCTCTTCGGCAAGGAAAAATGATGCAGAGAAAAGCGCTCTACGGTCTGCTGCTGATCGTGCTCCTCGCGGTGCCCGTGCTCGGCATCTATCCGCTGTTCGTGATGAAGGTGATGTGCTTCGCGCTGTTCGCGGCGGCGTTCAATCTGTTGATCGGCTACACCGGTTTGCTGTCGTTCGGCCACGCGATGTTTCTCGCCTCGGCCGGCTACATCACCGGCTATGCGGTGCAGACCCTCGGCTTTTCGCCGGAGCTCGGCGTGCTGGCCGGCACGGCGTCCGCGACCTTGCTTGGATTGATCGTCGGGCTCTTCGCGATCCGCCGGCAGGGCATCTACTTCGCGATGGTGACGCTGGCGCTCGCGCAGATGGTCTACTTCGTGTTCCTGCAAGCGCCGTTCACGCACGGCGAGGACGGTCTGCAAGGCGTGCCGCGCGGCAAACTGTTCGGCTTGCTGAATCTGTCGTCCGACGTGACGCTGTACTTTGTCGTGCTCGCCGTCATGGTGCTGGCGTTCCTGCTGATCGTGCGGATCGTGCATTCGCCGTTCGGTCAGGTGCTGGTGGCGATCAAGGAAAACGAGCCGCGGGCTGTGTCGCTCGGCTACGATACGGATCGCTTCAAGCTGCTGGCGTTCATTCTGTCGGCGGGCATTGCCGGGTTGGCAGGCTCGCTCAAGGTGCTGGTGCAGGGCTTCGAGACCCTGGGCGACGCGTACTGGACGATGTCCGGGCTGGTGATCCTGATGACGCTGGTCGGCGGCATGGGCACGTTGTTCGGGCCGCTGCTCGGCGCGGCGCTGATCGTCGCGCTCGAGGACCGGCTGGGCGATATCGGCGCGGCGCTGGCGTCGTCCACGGGCGTCGAATGGTTCCGGTCGTTGGGCGAATCGGTGACCATTGTGACCGGTGTGATTTTCATCGCATGCGTGCTGGCGTTCCGGCGCGGCATTGTCGGCGAGATCGTCGCGCGGGTGCGGCCATTGCGGGCGTGAAACCGGACAGCATTCGAAATTGATTCGGGATCCGATATAAATCGGGTGAGGTTGCGGTCGGCGCCGGCGAATAGCGACGCGACCGATTGGCGCAAAACGTGCCCCAATTCAGTGCCGCAGTGCACCACTAGGGTAATTGCTAGTTGTAGAGGGCCAGGTGCTCGTTTAATCTTCATCCAGTTCTGATGCACCACGAATTTTGCAGGTGGAGAACGAGGAGACAATGAGGCACTCAGTGCCCAGACGAAAGCGCTGTCGGATTGATATCTGACAGCGCTTTTTATTTTGGCTTTTCATAAAGCGCTATTCAATTCTTCCGCTAATTCGGTGACCCTTTTTTATTCACCGAACGACTCCTGGTATCACAAGCCGATACCCGTGCAAAACGCTTGCAGCGCGCGCGTCTGGTCCGCTAAACTCGCTATTCACCGACCGCTGGGTCGGGATTTAAATCCGTGGATTTAAATTCAAATGAATAACGAGGCAAATAGAGGAGCGGGATGAAGTCGGCATTGCGTTGGATGAGCGCGGCATTGGTCGCCACCGGAGTGTCCGCAGCATGGAGCAGCCATGCGTTCGCGGACGTGAAAATCGGCGTCACCGTGTCGGCAACGGGCCCGGCAGCGTCGCTCGGCATTCCGGAAAAGAACACGATTGCGTTGTTGCCCAAAGAAGTGGCGGGCCAGAAAATCGACTACATCGTGCTCGACGATGCCACCGATTCGACCCAGGCGGTCAAGAACACGCGCAAGCTCACCAGCGAAGATCATGTGGATGCGCTGATCGGCTCGACCATCGTGCCGAACTCGCTTGCGATGATCGACGTCGCCGCGGAAAGCGCCACGCCGATGATCTCGATGGCTGCGGCCGCAACCACCGTCGAACCCATGGACGCGAAGCGCGCCTGGGTCTTCAAGACGCCGCAAAACGACATTCTGATGGCCACCGCAATCGCGCAGCACATGGCGAATCACGGCGTGAAGACAGTCGCATTCATTGGGTTTGCCGATGCCTACGGCGAAAGCTGGTTCAAGGAATTCGGCAAGGCCGCCGATCTCGCCAGGATCAAAATCGTCGCGAACGAACGTTTCGCGCGCAACGATGCGTCAGTGACCGGCCAGGTTCTGAAGATCATGTCGCAGAATCCGGATGCGGTGCTGATCGCCGGCGCGGGCACGCCGGCCGCACTGCCGCAGAAAACCCTTAAAGAACGTGGCTACAAGGGCAAGTACTATCAGACGCACGGCGTCGCCAATAACGACTTCCTGCGCGTGTGCGGCAAGGATTGCGAAGGCACCTATCTGCCGGCCGGCCCGTTGCTGGTCGCCGACCAGTTACCCGATTCGAATCCGGTGAAGAAGACCGCGCTTGCCTACAAGCACGCATACGAAGCCGCGTACGGCGCCGGCTCGGTTTCGACCTTCGGCGGTCACGCATGGGATGCAGGCTTGCTGCTGCAGCGCGCGATTCCGTTGGCGTTGAAGAAGGGGCAGCCCGGTACGCCAGCCTTCCGCGAAGCGCTGCGTGCAGCGCTTGAAAGCACCAAAGACATGTCCGCTGCGCACGGCATCTTCAACATGAGCGCGAACGATCACGCTGGCCTCGACCAGCGGGCGCGCGTGATGGTGGAGATTGTCGGCGGCAAGTGGAAGCTGTCCGGCGACTGAGCGAAGGCGAAGCGATACGGAATCCAACCCGAAAGACGCGTGCAGTTGACGCGTCTTTTTTATTGCCCGCACGCGCCATTGCGGTGTGGGGCGCGCCGCGGATCGACGCTGGATGAGCGGCGGAAGCGGCCAGCTTCAGGACAAACCCGCATTCGGGAGAGAGTCTATTGACCGTGGATGATGCAGAACGCAATACTACTAACATGTTAGTGGTTTGTATGCGCGCAAACACACGCACAAAATCGCAGTAGCGGTACGCAGCAGGGGAGAGGGTATTCGCGCTGAGCAGGGAAAACCATGCTTGGCATGCCTGAACCCTATAACTAGATTCAGACACCCGGTTCGTGAGCCGGATTACAGCTACGCGCTTCAAAGCGTTTGGAGACTTGCAATGAAAAAGACAAAGCAATGGGTGCGCACCGGCGTCGCAATGGCACTGATGTGCGGCGCGGGCGCAACCTTCGCGCAGGTGAAAATCGGTGTCACGTTGTCCACGACGGGGCCGGCCGCATCGCTCGGGATTCCTGAGAAGAACACGATTGCGCTGCTGCCGAAGGAAATCGGCGGCAAGACCGTGCAGTACATCGTGCTCGACGACGCATCCGACACCGGCAAGGCCGTGCAGAACACGCGCAAGCTGATCGATGAAGACCACGTCGACGCGATCATCGGTTCGACGGTCACGCCGAACTCGCTTGCGATGCTCGATCCTGTCTCCGAAGGCAAGACGCCTATGATCTCGCTGGCGGCCTCCGCGGCGATCATCTCGCCGATGGATGCGAAGCGTAGCTGGGCCTTCAAGACGCCGCAGAACGACGATCTGATGGCCGACGCGATCGCCGACTACATGGAAAAGCATGGTATCAAGACGGTCGGCCTCATCGGCTTTGCCGATGCCTATGGCGACAACTGGAGCAAGGTGTTCGGCGCGGCGGCCGCCGCGCATCACCTGAATATCGTGTCGAGCGAGCGCTACAACCGCACCGATGCGTCGGTGACGGGCCAGGTACTGAAGACGATGGGTGCGAATCCGGATGCGGTGCTGATCGCCGGTTCGGGCACGCCGGCGGCGCTGCCGGCCAAGACGCTCAAGGAGCGTGGCTACAAGGGCAAGGTCTACCAGACTCACGGCGTCGCCAACAACGACTTCCTGCGCGTGTGCGGCAAGGATTGCGATGGCGAGCTGTTGCCGGCCGGCCCGATCCTCGTGGCCGATCAGTTGCCGGAATCGAATCCCGTGAAAAAGTCGTCGGAAGCGTACAAGAACGCCTATGAGAAGGCGTACGGTGCGGGCTCGGTGTCGACCTTCGGTGGCCATGCATGGGATGCCGGCCAGTTGTTGCAACGGGCGATTCCCGAAGCGCTGAAGACCGCGCAACCGGGCACGGAAGCGTTCCGCGTCGCACTGCGCGCGGCGCTCGAGAACGTCAAGGAGCTGCCGCTCGCGCACGGCATCATGAACACCACCACGACCGACCACAACGGCCTCGACAAGCGTGCACGCGTGATCGTGCAGATCGTCGACGGCAAGTGGAAGCTGCAGAACGACTAAAGCCAAAAACGGTACGCGCCTCTCGCGCAACGTGCGGCTGCTGACGCCGCATTGCCATTCTGTTCGATGACAATGGCAACGACCGCCGCGCCGTGTTCCGGCGCGGCGGTCGCCTTTTCAGGCATTGCAGGTCGATGGCCGGCCGCAGGTTTTGCCGCCACGACGCTTTCCCGGTTTCGATTTCGACGCTTCAGGACGAGGAAGTATGGATCTATCAATTGCGGCGATCCTCGCGCAGGATGGCATCACCACCGGCGCGATCTACGCGCTGCTCGCGCTCGCGCTGGTGCTGGTGTTCTCCGTGACGCGGGTGATTTTTATCCCGCAGGGGGAGTTTGTTTCGTACGGCGCGCTGACGCTCGCTGCACTGCAGACACAAAAATTTCCGGCGACGTGCTGGTTGCTGATGGCGATGGGCGCCGCCTGTTTCGTCGTCGAGACGGCGGGGCTGGTGCGGCATCCCGAACGGCGCCGGCATGCAGCACGCACGCTGGTGATGCTGGTCAGCAAATATCTGCTGTTCCCGATCGCCGTGTATGCGCTCACGCGCGGTGTTTTCCTACAACCGCTGCCGATGCTCGCACAGATCGCGCTGACGCTGCTGATCGTGATTCCGATGGGACCGTTCGTGTACCGGCTCGCGTATGAGCCGATCGCGGAGGCGACCACGCTGTTGCTGCTGATCGTCGCGGTGGCGGTGCACTTCGCGATGGTCGGCCTGGGGCTCGTGATGTTCGGCGCGGAAGGCTCGCGTACCACCGCATTCTCCGATGCGACCTTCAATCTCGGCAGTCTGTCGATCTCCGGGCAGAGCTTGTGGGTGGTCGGCACGGCAGTCGTACTGATCGGCGCGCTGTACCTGTATTTCGACCGCTCGATCTCGGGTAAGGCTTTGCGCGCGACGTCGGTGAATCGCCTCGGCGCGCGACTGGTGGGCATAGGCACGACGCAAGCAGGGCGCCTCGCGTTCACGCTCGCTGCGGGGCTCGGTGCGCTGTGCGGGATTCTCGTTGCACCCTTGACCACCATCTACTACGACTCGGGCTTCCTGATCGGTTTGAAGGGCTTCGTGGGCGCCATTATCGGCGGCCTGGTCAGCTATCCGCTAGCGGCGGCCGGCTCGGTTCTGGTCGGCCTGCTGGAGTCGTATTCGTCGTTCTGGGCGAGCGCTTATAAGGAAGTGATCGTGTTCACGCTGATCATCCCGGTGCTGCTATGGCGAAGTCTTGCCAGCCCGCACGCCGAAGAGGACGAGGAGTGACACGATGAAACGGATCATGCAAAACAAGTTCTTCTGGCTGTTCCTCGTGGTGCTGTTCGCACTGCCAGTGTTGCCGCAGCCGATCCATGTGCCCGAGTACTGGGTGACGCTGCTTAACTATATCGGCCTGTATTCGATTGTCGCCATCGGGCTTGTGCTGCTTACCGGTATCGGCGGGATGACGAGCTTCGGGCAGGCGGCGTTCGTCGGTATCGGCGCGTATGCGACCGCGTATCTGACGACGCGGTATGGCATGTCGCCGTGGCTCGCGCTGATCGCGGGTGTGGTGGTGACGGCGTTGATCGCGCTGATGCTGGGGCTCGTGACGATGCGCCTATCCGGTCACTTTCTGCCGCTCGGCACGATCGCGTGGGGACTCGCGCTGTTCTATCTGTTCGGCAATATGGAGATGCTCGGCAAGTACGACGGCATCAACGGCATTCCGGTGTTGAATGTTTTTGGCATCAATCTGGAGTCGGGCCGGCATATCTATTACCTGATCTGGCTGGCCGTGCTGGGCGCGGTGATCTCTGTTCAAAATCTGCTTAATAGCCGGCCTGGGCGGGCGATTCGCGCATTGCGCGGCGGCGGCATGATGGCCGAAGCGATGGGCGTGAATACAGGCTGGATGCGTGTGGTGATCTTCGTCTACGCAGCGGTGTTGGCGTCGATCTCGGGCTTCCTGTACGCACACTTGCAACGCGCGGTGAATCCGACGCCGTTCGGTCTGAACCATGGCATCGAGTTTCTGTTTATGGCGGTGGTGGGCGGGGTGTCGCATGTGTGGGGCGCGGTGCTCGGCGCGGCAATTCTCACCGTGTTGCAGGACTACCTGCAAACGCTGCTGCCGAAGCTGCTCGGTGAAAACGGCAACTTCGAAGTGATCGTGTTCGGCATCTTGATGGTGCTGTTGCTGCAATACGCTCGCCAAGGCGTGTGGCCGTTCGTCGCGCGGTTTTTCCCGCGCGGGCCACGCGCGCATCTGCCGGATCATGCGGATCCGTTGCCGCAACGCAGCAAGCCTGCGGCCGGCGAAAGCCTGTTGATCGTCAATAAAGCACGCAAGCAATTCGGCGGACTGGTGGCGGTGAACGACGTCAGCTTCGAGGTGAACGCAGGGCAGATCATCGGTTTGATCGGGCCGAACGGGGCGGGCAAGTCTACGACCTTCAATCTGGTCACCGGTGTGCTGCAAGCGACCAGCGGTGAGATCACGTTTCGCGGCGAGCGGATCGACGCGCTGAGTTCACGTGAAATCGTCAAACGCGGGATCGGCCGGACCTTCCAGCACGTCAAGCTGTTGCCGGCAATGACGGTGCTGGAGAACGTCGCGATCGGCGCACATCTGCGCGGCCATGCCGGCGTCTGGCGCAGTGTCGCGCGGCTGAACGGTGCGGAAGAAGCACGCCTGATGGCAGAAGCGGCCCGGCAGATTCGCCGTGTCGGACTCGAGCAGCATATGTACGATGAAGCCGGCAGCCTGGCCTTGGGGCAGCAGCGGATTCTCGAAATCGCTCGGGCGTTGTGTTGCGATCCCACTTTGCTGCTACTGGACGAACCGGCGGCGGGTCTGCGTTATCAGGAAAAATTGCAGCTTGCCGACTTGTTGCGCCGGCTCAAAGCTGAAGGGATGAGTGTGCTGCTGGTCGAGCACGATATGGATTTTGTGATGAATCTGACCGACCGCCTGGTGGTCATGGAGTTCGGCACCCGGATCGCGGAAGGCTTGCCGCAGGACGTGCAGCAGGATCCGGCCGTGCTTGAGGCGTATCTGGGCGGGGTGGAATGATGGAGACAACAATGAGCCACACTACGCCCATTCTCGACGTCGATGGATTGTCGGTTCGCTATGGCAAGGTCGAGGCGTTGCATGGCGCGGGGATCAAAGTGCAGCCGGGGCAAATCGTCTCGGTGATCGGTCCGAATGGCGCGGGTAAGTCCACGCTGCTCAACGCGATCATGGGCGCACTGCCGTCGACCGGACACGCCCAGGGCACAATCCGTTATCAGGGTGAAGACGTCAGCGTGGTGCCGGTTGAAAAACGGGTGGCGCGCGGCATGTGTCTGGTGCCGGAAAAGCGCGAGCTATTTTCAACGATGACGGTCGAGGACAATCTCGTCCTCGGCGCGTATCGGCGCAAGCGGGCAGGGGAGCGTAACTTTCTCGACCAGATCGAGCCGGTTTTTACGTTGTTTCCGCGGTTGAAGGAGCGCCGCAAGCAGGCGGCGGGGACGTTGTCCGGTGGCGAGCGGCAGATGTTGGCGGTTGGGCGCGCGCTGATGGGTAAGCCCGATTTGCTGATGCTCGACGAGCCGAGCCTGGGTCTGGCGCCGTTGATCGTTAAAGAGATTTTTCACATCATCAGTGCGCTGCGGCAAACAGGTGTAGCGACACTGTTGATCGAGCAGAATGCGCGCGCTGCGTTGCAAATTTCCGACTATGGCTATGTTCTGGAAACTGGGGAACTGGCGCTAGAAGGGCCCGCGGCGGATCTGGCGCAGAATCCGCGGGTTATCGAGACGTATCTGGGGTTGGCCAAGAAAGTGGCTTGATTCCGCAGTCTGCGTTTGCTCGCGTTTGTTCAAAGCGGTGTGTTTCACGTGAAACACACCGCTTTTTTTCATGGTTAGGCGTTCGGCCGAAATTCGGGCCTAAACCGAACCCGCTATAATTCGCCCATACATTTTCCTCTGAAAGGCTCACGCGACGATCTGGCGTGAGATCCGCAATGCTTTATCCCACAGAATTTGACGTAATCGTCGTCGGCGGTGGTCATGCCGGTACCGAAGCCGCCTTGGCCTCGGCGCGTATGGGCAATACCACCCTCCTGCTGACGCATAACATCGAAACCCTCGGTCAGATGAGCTGCAACCCGTCCATTGGCGGTATTGGCAAGGGCCATCTGGTGAAAGAGGTCGATGCGCTCGGCGGGGCGATGGCCGCTGCGACGGATGAGGGCGGAATCCAGTTCCGTATCCTCAATTCGTCGAAGGGTCCGGCCGTCCGTGCCACGCGCGCACAGGCCGATCGTCTGCTGTACAAGCAGGCGATCCGGCATCGTCTGGAGAATCAGCCTAACTTGTGGCTGTTCCAGCAAGCCGTCGACGATCTGATGGTGGAGGGCGACCGCGTCGTCGGTGCCGTCACGCAGGTGGGAATTCGCTTCCGCTCGCGCGCTGTCGTGCTGACGGCCGGGACGTTCCTCGACGGCAAAATTCACGTGGGTTTGAACAACTACACCGGCGGCCGCGCGGGTGACCCGGCCGCAGTTTCGCTGTCGGCCCGGTTAAAGGAGTTGAAGCTGCCTCAAGGTCGTCTCAAGACCGGTACGCCGCCACGGATCGACGGCCGCACGATTGATTTCTCGAAGCTCGAAGAGCAGCCGGGCGATCTTGATCCGGTGCCGGTCTTCTCGTTTCTCGGGCGCGTCGAGCAGCATCCGCGGCAAGTGCCGTGCTGGGTCACGCACACGAATGAGCGCACGCACGACATCATTCGCGGCGGGCTCGACCGGTCGCCGATGTACACGGGCGTGATCGAAGGGGTGGGGCCGCGCTACTGTCCGTCGATTGAAGACAAGATCCATCGCTTCGCATCGAAGGAATCGCACCAGATCTTCCTCGAACCAGAAGGGCTGACGACCAACGAGTTCTACCCCAACGGTATCTCGACCAGCCTGCCGTTCGATGTGCAGTTGGAACTCGTGCGTTCGATGCGCGGGTTGGAGCACGCCCATATTCTGCGACCCGGCTATGCGATCGAATACGATTATTTCGATCCGCGCGGGTTGAAGGCATCGCTGGAAACCAAGGTTATCAACGGGTTGTTCTTTGCCGGTCAGATCAACGGTACGACCGGGTATGAAGAAGCCGCGGCGCAGGGGCTGCTGGCGGGGATCAATGCCGGCTTGCACGTGCAGGGCAAAGAAGCCTGGTGCCCGCGTCGCGATCAGGCATACCTTGGCGTTCTGGTCGACGATCTGGTGACGCGCGGTGTGTCGGAGCCGTACCGGATGTTCACGAGCCGCGCCGAGTACCGCCTGAGCTTGCGTGAAGACAATGCGGATATGCGTCTGACTGAAATAGGGCGCGAACTTGGCGTCGTCGATGACGTTCGCTGGGATGCGTTCAGCCGCAAGCGCGACGTTGTTTCACGTGAAACAGAACGTCTTCGCGCGACGTGGGTTAATCCTAAGACGTTACCGGCCGAAGAAGCGACTGCATTACTCGGCAAGCCGATCGACCACGAATACAGCCTCGCCGATCTGTTGCGCCGTCCGGGCGTCACCTACGACGGTGTCTGCGGTTTGCGGGAAGGTGGATGCGCCGCGCCCGAAACGCTGGCCGAGGACGAATTGCTGCTTGCCCAGATCAAGGAGCAGATCGAGATCGGCATCAAGTATCAGGGTTATATCGACCGTCAAGCTGACGAGATCGAGCGAAATGAGGCGCATGAAAGTACCCGTCTGCCAGAGGGATTGGACTACGCGGAAGTAAGAGGGCTGTCGTTCGAGGCCCGCCAGAAGCTGACGCAATTCCGCCCGGAAACAATCGGCCAGGCATCACGGATCTCGGGCATTACACCGGCGGCGATCTCGCTATTGATGGTGCACTTGAAGCGCGGCTTGGGGCGTCGTTCGACAAAGCTGGCCGAACCCGGCACCGACAGCGGCACGCCGGTGACGCAATGACGGTACGCCAGAAGGGAAGCGGCGGAGAAGCGTTGGCGCCGTTGTTGGCGGACGGCGTTCGCGAACTTGGCCTCGATTTGACTGACGCCCAACTTGGCCAACTGCTCGACTACGTCGCATTGCTGGGAAAGTGGAATGCGGTCTACAACCTGACGGCGATCCGCGAGCCGCGTCAAATGCTGATTCAGCACATTCTGGATTCACTGTCGATCGTGCCGCATCTGGCGACGCGCGGCCCGTCCTCCGTGCTCGACGTGGGTTCCGGTGGCGGCTTGCCGGGAATCGTGCTGGCCATCGTCATGCCCGAATGGACTGTCACCGTGAACGACATCGTTCATAAAAAGACGGCTTTTCAGGCCCAGGCCAAGGCCGAGCTCGGTCTTGTGAATCTGTCGGTTGTCACCGGCCGGGTCGAAACATTGCAGCCCGGCGCCGAAGTACCGGCAAAGTTCGACGTAATCGTCTCGCGCGCATTCGCAGAGCTCGCGGATTTCGTTACACTGGCCCGTCACCTGGTCGCGGAGCGGGGCGCGATCTGGGCGATGAAGGGGGTGCGCCCGGACGGCGAGATCGAGCGCTTGCCTGCGGGCGCCCACGTGGAGCAGATCATTCGCCTGAATGTGCCGTCACTCGACGCCGAGCGGCATTTGATCAAGGTGCTGGTGGATGCCGAAAGTTGACGACGGCCGGTAGCCCGGCACCGCACCGAATACCAGAAGCACGAGCGCTTTCCAATTTACTCAAGCAGCAAAAGGGACACACCAACGATGGCAAAAATCTTTTGCGTTGCGAACCAGAAGGGCGGCGTCGGCAAGACGACGACAACGGTCAATCTGGCCGCTAGCTTGGCAGCGCAGGGGCAGCGTGTCCTTCTTATCGACCTGGATCCGCAGGGCAACGCCACGATGGGCAGCGGTATCGACAAGGCCGCTTGCGCGAACACCGTCTACGAAGTGCTTGTGGATGGCGTGTCGGTGGCAGAGGCGCGGGTGCGTCCTGAGGCTGTTAATTACGACGTGTTGCCGGCCAACCGTGAGCTGGCTGGCGCCGAGGTCGAGCTGGTCAGCGTGCAGAGCCGCGAGCGCCAATTGAAGGTTGCGCTGGCGGTTGTCGAAGGCGAATACGATTTCGTGCTGATAGACTGCCCGCCGGCTTTGTCGTTGCTCACGCTCAACGGCTTGTGCGCCGCACACGGCGTGGTGATTCCGATGCAGTGCGAGTACTTCGCGCTCGAGGGTCTGTCGGACCTTGTCAACACGATCAAGCAGGTGCACGCAAACCTGAATCGGGATCTGAAGGTAATCGGCTTGCTGCGCGTGATGTTCGATCCGCGTATCACACTGCAACAGCAAGTCTCCGATCAGCTGAAAGAGCATTTCGGCGACAAGGTGTTCGACGTGGTGATCCCGCGCAACGTACGTCTTGCCGAAGCGCCGAGCTACGGTTTGCCGGGCGTGGTGTTCGACCGGGCGTCGCGCGGTGCGCAAGCATATGTGCAGTTCGGCGCAGAAATGATTGAGCGGGTGCGCGCGCTGAATGACGCGCCCCAGGCATCCTAAGCGGATCGAGGAAGCACGATGAATGCAGTAGCAAGAAAGAAGGGACTGGGCCGGGGTCTGGAAGCATTGCTCGGCGGCAGCCCGGATATCACCGAGGCAGTAGTGATCGAGGGCGCGCCCAATGTGCTGCCGCTCAGTAAACTTCAAGCAGGTAAGTACCAGCCGCGCACGCGCATGGACGAGGGCGCGCTGCAGGAGCTAGCGGCGAGCATCCGCGCGCAGGGGTTGATGCAGCCGATCCTCGTGCGGCCCGTTTCGGCGGACAGGTACGAGATCATCGCCGGCGAGCGGCGTTTCCGTGCGGCGCGCCTCGCCGGACTCGACGAGGTGCCGGTACTGGTGAGGGACGTGCCGGACCAGGCCGCTGCCGCGATGGCGCTGATCGAGAATATTCAGCGCGAAGACCTGAACCCGCTTGAAGAGGCGCAGGGCATTCAGCGCTTGCTCGACGAATTCAACTTTACGCATGAGCAGGCGGCTGAATCGGTCGGCCGTTCGCGCAGCGCAGTGTCGAACCTGCTGCGCTTGCTGAACCTGGCGTCGCCCGTGCAAACGATGCTGCTGGCCGGCGACCTCGACATGGGGCACGCGCGCGCGCTGTTGGCCGTCGACGCCGCAACACAGATCACGCTGGCCAACCAGGTCGTCAACAAGCGCATGTCGGTGCGCGAAACCGAAAAGCTGGTGACCACCACCACCAAGGCGGCGCCGGCAGTGAAGGCGCGCGCGAATCAGGACGGCGGCCGTGATACACGACGCCTCGAAGAAGAATTGTCCGATTTGCTCGCCGCAACGGTAAAGATCAAGCTCGGCCGGCGCGGCCGCGGCCAGGTGCTGGTGGATTTCGGCGACCTCGATGCGCTGGAAGGCATCCTGGTCCGGTTGCGCGGCAACGCCACGGCCTGATCGCGACGGCGAGTTGAACGTGAAGAGTGCCGAACGTGCTTGCGGACTGTCCGGATGGATACCGCTCGCAAGCTGTTCGGCAGCGGTAGGTTTATTGCAGCGGCTGCAATCGCAAGCTTGGGCGGTTCACCGCGCTCCCTGATTGTTTGCAAGCCGTATTGATATCTGGCGAATTCCTAAGTTTTAAATCAGCAGAATATACTTTGGATTCCTAATGTAAAAGCTTTGTTGCGCTTGTGGCATCTTGTCTGACCGCCACGCAGCCGAATGTCCCGTAGCTGCTGCGAAGTCATCGCGCTGCGGCGAAAGAGTATCCGCAGTAACAATGCGCGCTCTGCCAAAAGCGCCAGCATTCGGACGCCCCTTTCACCGCTAGCCGGTACAGTCCTACAAATCCACCGCGCCACGCCAGAATTTACTTCTGTTGCATTTTTGAGACGCACGCCATAGCGTCGAAACGACGCATCTACAAGATCGAGCATGCCCAATTCATCGCGCATGTTTAGCCACCCCCCGACCGCCTTACATTTGCCGTGTATAACCACGCGAACCCGCCGCTGCCGCATGGTGAATGCCGGTTTCACGCAGTTTATTGGACGGCCTAAAGTCTTGAATTGCCTGCAACTATCGCTTACAATCGCCCGGATTTAATTGCACTGCAACCCCGTAAGCGCAGCGTAAGCTCGCGGGCTGAACAAGACTTTCGGAACACTGCGATGGCGGGCAAAGCGTCGAATCAAGCGCCGAAGAATGGGCACGACGAACACCGCGCAGAACGCACCGTTTCCGATGCGTCCACCGGTCAGCCCGTTGCAACTGACGATGCGTGGGATGTCGAGCAGCAAGATAACAATATCGTTCCGCTCACCCGGGTCGAGGCTGAAAAGCTGTTTGGCCCGAATGTGAGTCGTCCATCGCGTGTCACGCCTTTCAAGGTCGTGGCGGCGCAAATGGTTTTGTCCCTGGGTGCGACGCTGGTGTGGTGGCTGTTCTACAAGCCGCCGGGCGCTGCTGCGCTGTCCGCGTTCCTGGGGGGGGCGATCTGCTGGGTGCCGAGCGCGCTGTTCGCGGCACGTCTTAGAACGCTGAGCGGCGCCAAAACAGCGATGAGCTGGATGATCGGCGAAGCGCTCAAGATGGGGACAACGATTGCGATGTTTGTAGCCGTCGCCTTCTGGTATCACGACGTATGCTGGGTGCCGCTGCTCGTGACTTACCTCATCGCGCTTAAGACTTATTGGATCGCCCTCGCGTGGCGTTAAGGTCGTAGCAGAGAGTAGCAGCACAAAATTCAGGCTGGCGCGCAGCGCTGGCGTAAGGAGTGCGGATATGACACGATCCGCACCCGGTGTTTTCCCGCAATACAGCATGGCGGCGGGAACGGCCTAAGACGATTTTCGACAATTTGGGTGGCTTTAACGATATGGCAGCTAGCGAAGGCACGCGCGCAATGGATCCGTCCGAGTACATCGCGCACCACTTGCAAAACCTTTCCACCGCGCACCAGACGTCGATTTTCGACATTCACGTGTGGAATCTGGACACTCTCTTCTGGTCGATCGTTTGCGGTCTGGCCACCATCTTCATTCTGCATCTCGCCGCCCGTAAGGCGACGTCCGGCGTGCCGGGCCGTTTCCAGTGCGCGATCGAAATGCTGGTCGAAATGGTCGAGGATCAATCGAAGTCGATGATCCACGGCACGCGTACTTTCATCGCCCCGTTGGCACTGACCGTGTTCGTCTGGGTTGCCCTGATGAACTCGCTCGACTTCATCCCCGTCGACCTGCCGGGCCGCGTGATCGGCTGGCTGGGCCTGTCGGAAGTCATCCCCCATCACCGCATCGTGCCGACCGCCGACCTGAACGGTACGCTCGGCATCGCACTCGGCGTGTTCGCGCTGATGATTTACTACAACTTCAAGATCAAGGGCGCAGGCGGCTTCATGCATGAACTGCTGTCGGCTCCGTTCGGCGCGCATCCGTTGCTGTGGATCCCGAACCTTGCATTGAACATCATCGAGTTCGTCGCAAAGACGGTTTCGCTCGGCATGCGGCTGTTCGGCAACATGTACGCGGGCGAGCTGTTGTTCCTGCTGATTGCTCTGCTCGGCAGCATGTGGGGTTTCGGCGCGGACGCGTCAGTGCTCGGCTTTATCGGCCACGTCATCGCAGGCACGGTTTGGGCGATCTTCCACATCCTGATCGTTCTGCTGCAGGCATTCATTTTCATGATGCTGACGCTGGTGTACATCGGACAGGCACACGACAGCCACTAATCACGGCGTGTCGAACGACGAATTGTTTTAGTTTTTGTTTTATTAAATCCCAGTTCCAACCAGTTCTAAAAGACTTTTCACAAAGGAGTGATCATGCAAGCTTTCATCGCCAACATCCAGGGTCTGACCGCCATCGGTATCGGCATCATCATCGGCCTGGGTGCAATCGGCGCCTGTATCGGTATCGGCCTGATGGGCGGCAAGTACATCGAAGCATGCGCTCGTCAGCCGGAACTGATGAACCCGCTGCAAACCAAGATGTTCCTGCTGGCTGGTCTGATCGATGCGGCATTCCTGATTGGCGTTGGTGTGGCAATGCTGTTTGCGTTTGCGAACCCGCTGCTGTCGAAGCTGGCAGGCTGAGGTTCCTCGGAAGTTTGCGCTTGAGCTATAACTAGTAAAAGCGCAGGGCGAAACGCGCACTTAGGCGCTGATCGAATCCAGAATCGATGAGCGCCTTGCCGTTTCACTTTCCGAACTAGCAACGTTTAAGGAAACACCGTGAATCTCAACGCAACCCTGTTTGCGCAAATGGTCGTGTTCCTGATCCTCGCGTGGTTCACGATGAAGTTCGTGTGGCCGCCGTTGATCAACGCCCTCGACGAGCGCTCGAAGAAGATTGCCGACGGTTTGTCTGCCGCTGAAAAGGGCAAGGCTGAACTCGAAGCCGCTCACAAGCGCGTCGACCAGGAACTCGCTCAGGCACGCAACGACGGTCAGCAACGCATTGCTGACGCAGAAAAGCGCGCTGTGACAGTCGCTGACGAAATCAAGGCTCAAGCACAAGCCGAAGCCGCTCGTATCATCGCGCAAGCGAAGGCCGACGCGGAACAGCAAGTGGTGAAGGCGCGCGAAACGCTGCGCGGCGAAGTCGCTGCACTCGCCGTGAAGGGCGCTGAACAGATCCTGAAGCGCGAAGTCGACCAGGCAGCTCACGCTGACCTGCTGAATCAACTGAAAGCCGAGCTCTGATCATGGCCGAACTTGCAACCATCGCCCGTCCGTACGCAGAAGCGCTGTTTGGCGTGGCCGAAGCTGGTGACATCGCCGCCTGGTCCACGCTCGTGCAGGAGCTGGCACAGGTTGCGCGTCTGCCCGAAGTGCTGTCGATCTCCTCGAGCCCGAAAGTGAGCCGCGCCCAGGTCAGCGAACTGCTGCTGGCCGCGGTCAAGTCGCCGCTCAAGGACAATGCGCAAGCGAAGAATCTGGTGCAAATGCTGGTCGATAACCATCGCCTGCCATTGCTGCCGGAAATCTCCACGCAGTTCGAAGAGTTGAAGAACGCCCGCGAAGGGGCGGCAGATGTGCTGATCGTTAGCGCATTCCCGCTCGAAGGCGCGCAGTTGAACGACCTCGTCGCAAGTCTCGAACGCAAGTTCAAACGCAAGCTGAAGCCGACGGTCGAAGTCGATCCGTCGCTGATCGGCGGCGTGCGCGTGACGGTCGGCGACGAAGTGCTCGATACCTCGGTCCGCGCGCGGCTTGCCAGCATGCAAACGGCCCTAACGGCCTGAAGCGCCTGAAGCGCTTCAGCGGCTGGCACGCAACAGAATTGACTATCAGGAGCGAATAATGCAACTCAATCCCTCTGAGATCAGCGAGCTGATCAAGAGCCGGATCCAGGGCCTTGAAGCGAGCGCAGACGTTCGCAATCAGGGTACTGTGATCTCCGTGACCGACGGTATCGTGCGTATCCACGGCCTGTCGGAAGTGATGCAGGGCGAAATGCTCGAATTTCCGGGCAACACCTTCGGTCTCACACTGAACCTCGAGCGCGACTCGGTTGGCGCCGTGATTCTGGGCGAGTACGAACACATTTCGGAAGGCGACATCGTCAAGACGACGGGCCGCATTCTCGAAGTGCCGGTGGGTCCGGAACTGCTCGGCCGCGTGGTCGACGCACTCGGCAACCCGATCGACGGCAAGGGCCCGATCAACGCGAAGAAAACCGACGCAATCGAAAAGATTGCGCCGGGCGTGATCTGGCGTAAGTCGGTTTCGGAACCGGTCCAAACCGGTCTGAAGTCGATCGACGCGATGGTGCCGATTGGCCGCGGTCAGCGTGAACTGATCATCGGCGACCGGCAGTGCGGCAAGACCGCAGTCGCAGTCGACACGATCATCAACCAGAAGGGCAAGAACCTCTTCTGTATCTACGTCGCAATCGGCCAGAAGGCTTCGTCGATCATGAACGTGGTGCGCAAGCTGGAAGAAACCGGCGCGCTGGAATACACGATCGTCGTGGCCGCCTCGGCTTCGGAATCGGCTGCGATGCAATACCTCGCACCGTACGCCGGCTGCACGATGGGTGAGTATTTCCGCGACCGCGGTCAAGACGCGCTGATCGTTTATGACGATTTGACCAAGCAAGCTTGGGCATACCGCCAGATCTCGCTGTTGCTGCGCCGCCCGCCGGGCCGCGAAGCATACCCGGGCGACGTGTTCTATCTGCACTCGCGTCTGCTGGAACGTGCCGCTCGTGTGTCGGAAGACTACGTCGAGAAGTTCACGAACGGTGAAGTGAAGGGCAAGAGCGGTTCGCTGACGGCACTGCCGGTCATCGAAACGCAGGCAGGCGACGTGACTGCATTCGTTCCGACGAACGTGATCTCGATTACCGACGGCCAGATCTTCCTGGAAACCGACCTCTTCAACGCAGGTATCCGCCCGGCAATTAACGCCGGCGTGTCGGTGTCGCGGGTCGGTGGTGCGGCTCAAACCAAGGTCGTGAAGAAGCTGTCGGGCGGTATCCGTACCGACCTCGCGCAGTACCGTGAACTCGCGGCGTTCGCGCAGTTCGCCTCGGACCTCGACGAAGCTACCCGCAAGCAGCTGGAGCGCGGCCGTCGCGTGACGGAACTGCTGAAGCAGCCGCAGTATCAGCCGCTGCAAGTGTGGGAACTGGCGATCGCGCTGTTTGCCGCGAACAACGGCTACCTCGACGACCTGGAAGTCTCGCAAGTGCTGCCGTTCGAAAAGGGCCTGCGCGACTACCTGAAGACGAAGCAGGCTGACCTGATCAAGCGCATTGAAGATACCAAGGAACTCTCGAAGGACGACGAAGGCCTGCTGCATACGGCCCTCAAAGACTTCAAGAAGTCCGGCGCTTATTGATCCGCAAGTGATCCGCAAGGCATAAACGGACCTTGAAGCGGCGCGGGCCGCAGGCAACTGAACCCGCGCTGCTTCGATCGCTTTGCATGGGACCCGGGTAAGCGCTAAAGCGCTAACTCGGGCCGACAAGGAGCAAGCAATGGCTGGAATGAAGGAAATTCGCGGCAAGATCAAGAGCGTGCAAAACACGCGCAAGATCACGAAAGCGATGGAGATGGTGGCCGCATCGAAGATGCGCCGCGCTCAGGAGCGCATGCGCGCTGCTCGCCCGTATGCCGACAAGGTCCGCGATATCGCTGCACACATGAGCCGTGCGAACCCGGAGTATCGTCACCCGTTCATGGTGTCGAACGAAGGCGCGAAAACGGCCGGCATCATCCTCGTCACGACCGATAAAGGTCTGTGCGGCGGGATGAATACGAACGTGCTGCGTGCGTCGTTGCAGAAGTTCAAGGAACTGGAAGGCCAGGGCAAGACGATCGAAGCAACTGCGATCGGCACCAGGGGCTTGGGTTTCCTGAACCGTCTGCGCGCCAAGGTGGTGTCGAATGTCGTGAATCTGGGCGACACGCCGCATCTGGAAAAACTGATCGGCGCGGTGAAGGTGCAGCTCGACCTGTACTCGGAAGGCAAGGTTTCGGCGGTGTACCTGGCGTACACGCGCTTCGTCAATACGATGAAGCAGGAGCCGGTGATCGAGCAACTGCTGCCGCTGTCGGCAGAGCAGTTCGAGCGCAGGGAAGAAGACGGCACGATGCCGAGCACGCAGTGGGACTACATCTACGAGCCGGATGCACAGGTAGTGGTGGACGAACTGCTGGTGCGCTATGTCGAAGCGCTGGTCTATCAGGCCGTCGCGGAAAACATGGCATCGGAGCAGTCGGCACGAATGGTCGCCATGAAGGCCGCTTCGGACAACGCGAAGACGGTCATCAACGAACTGCAACTCGTGTACAACAAGAGCCGTCAGGCCGCGATCACGAAAGAACTGTCGGAAATCGTCGGTGGCGCAGCGGCAGTCTGACCTTGACGGTCGAAAACGCCGCTTCGTGTGCGACCGTGAGGCGCACCCGTCCAGGCGACCCCATCGAAACTGCGCCTTTGCGCGAGTGAAGAATTGAGTATCTAAAGGAAAAGCGATGAGTACTACTGCTTTGGTAGAAGGCAAGATCGTACAGTGCATCGGCGCGGTGATCGACGTGGAATTTCCGCGTGAAACCATGCCGAAGATTTACGACGCGCTCATTCTCGAAGGTTCGGAACTGACCCTCGAAGTCCAGCAACAACTGGGCGACGGCGTCGTCCGTACCATCTGTCTGGGTTCATCGGACGGCCTGCGCCGCGGTACGACGGTGAAGAACACCGGCAAGCCGATCAGCGTGCCGGTCGGCAAACCGACCCTCGGCCGGATCATGGACGTGCTGGGTCGCCCGATCGACGAAGCCGGCCCGATCAATTCGGACGTGGTTCGCGGTATTCACCAGAAGGCTCCGGCGTTCGACGAACTGTCGCCGTCGACCGAACTGCTCGAAACCGGCATCAAGGTTATCGACCTGATCTGCCCGTTTGCCAAGGGCGGCAAGGTGGGTCTGTTCGGTGGCGCCGGTGTGGGCAAGACCGTGAACATGATGGAACTGATCAACAACATCGCTAAGGCACACGGTGGTTACTCCGTGTTCGCCGGTGTTGGCGAGCGTACCCGCGAAGGGAACGACTTTTATCACGAAATGAAGGACTCGAACGTTCTCGACAAGGTCGCGCTGGTGTACGGCCAGATGAACGAGCCGCCGGGCAACCGTCTGCGCGTCGCGCTGACCGGGCTGACGATGGCCGAGCACTTCCGTGACGAAGGCCTCGACGTGCTGTTTTTCGTCGACAACATCTACCGTTTCACGCTGGCAGGCACGGAAGTGTCGGCACTGCTCGGCCGTATGCCGTCGGCAGTGGGCTATCAGCCGACGCTCGCTGAAGAAATGGGTAAGCTGCAAGAGCGTATTACGTCGACCAAGACGGGCTCGATCACGTCGGTGCAAGCCGTGTACGTCCCTGCGGACGACTTGACCGACCCGTCGCCGGCTACGACCTTCGGCCACCTGGACGCAACCGTCGTGCTGTCGCGTGACATCGCTTCGCTGGGTATCTACCCGGCAGTGGATCCGCTCGATTCGACCTCGCGTCAGATCGACCCGAACGTGATCGGCGAAGAGCATTACTCGATCACGCGCGGCGTGCAGCAAACGCTGCAGCGCTACAAGGAACTGCGCGACATTATCGCGATTCTGGGCATGGACGAACTGGCGCCGGAAGACAAGCTCGCCGTGGCGCGCGCTCGTAGAATCCAGCGTTTCCTGTCGCAGCCGTTCCACGTCGCCGAAGTGTTCACGGGCTCCCCGGGCAAGTACGTGCCGCTGAAAGAAACGATCCGTGGCTTCAAGATGATCGTTGAAGGCGAGTGCGACCACCTGCCGGAGCAAGCGTTCTACATGGTCGGCACGATCGACGAAGCCTTTGAAAAGGCCAAGAAGATCCAGTAAAGGTCGGGTGTAACGAAGCGGGCGCCGGCCTCGCGCGTATCGATACCTAACGGTATCGGAACGCAAAGCCGGCGCCTCTTACTACGCTCAACCAGCCTTGCATGGGACCCGAGTAAGCGCTAAAGCGCCAACTCCGGTCGAGCCTTGCATGGGACCCGAGTAAGCGCTAAAGCGCTAACTCCGGTCGAGCCTTGCATGGGACCCGAGTAAGCGCTAAAGCGCTAACTCGGGTCGCAACAGGAGTCGATATGGCAACTATTAAAGTAGACGTCGTCAGCGCGGAAGAGCAGATCTTCTCGGGCCAGGCGAAGTTCGTCGCGCTGCCGGGCGAAGCGGGTGAACTCGGCATTCTGCCGGGCCACACGCCGCT
The DNA here is from genome assembly GCF_046535245.1 of Paraburkholderia sp. SIMBA_030. Lineage (NCBI taxonomy): Bacteria > Pseudomonadati > Pseudomonadota > Betaproteobacteria > Burkholderiales > Burkholderiaceae > Paraburkholderia > Paraburkholderia sp. SIMBA_030. The sequence goes on along the minus strand of NZ_JAWRXB010000003.1, from coordinate 39,472 downwards.
CATCACGCGGATTCGTCCGGGTGCGGTGCGCATCGAAGCTGAAAACGGCGAAGAAGAGTTTGTGTTCGTCGCCGGCGGCATTCTCGAAGTCCAACCGGGTGCAGTGACGGTTCTCGCCGACACCGCTATCCGCGGCAAGGATCTCGACGAAGCCAAGGCCGAAGATGCGCGCAAGCGTGCGGAAGAAGCGCTGCAAAACACGGGCTCGAACCTCGAATACGCCACCGCGCAAGCGGAACTGGCGTATGCGACGGCTCAGCTCGCCGCGATCCAGCGTCTGCGCCGACTGCGCGGTCAGAAATAAGCAACGCGTATCAGAAAGAAAGCGGCCCTCATGGCTGCTTTTTTTTGACCTCCACTTGACGTTTACGGAAAGGTCAGCGAAATTCTGCCTTCAGATAAGCGCGGTCCATTCATGCGCTGCGGGTAAGACTTGATGCCTCACGGACATACGCCGGTGGCACAATCGGTTTCAAATTGATTTCACAAGAAAACGCCGTGCCGCCCCAAGTTTTCCGCTTCGCAGGAAGTCCCCCGCCCCGAAGGAAGTCCCCTTGGGGATTGGGGATTGCACCCCCGGAGAGCCCGGCGCGAAGCGACAGGTTTGGGGACACTCAATAGAGCGAGCTTCCGCTCACGGAGACAACACCATGGCAATGCAAGTGTCAGGCGAAGGCGCCCTCATCGAGCCGAAGGACGGTCTTTCGTACGTCCGTGGTTCGACCGACATCCCCTTGAGCAAAGCAACGGTCAGCCAGTTTCTGCGCGACACCGCGCAGCGTTTTCCTGACCGTCCGGCTGTGGTGTTTCGCGAGCAGCGCATTCGCTGGACGTGGAAAGAATTCGCGGAAGAGGTCGACGTGCTGGCGGCCGGGCTGCTCGCGCTCGGCATCGAAACAGGCGATCGCGTGGGGATCTGGTCACCGAACCGGGTGGAGTGGCTGCTCACGCAGTTCGCCACTGCGCGCATTGGCGCCGTGCTGGTCAACATCAATCCGGCTTACCGGCTCGCGGAACTCGAATACGCGTTGAACAAAGTCGGCTGCAAGGCGATCGTCGCCGCAGAGCGGTTCAAAACGTCGATGTACCTCGAGATGCTGCAGGAACTCGCGCCGGAACTGGCCACTCAGGCGCCGGGCGACTTGCGCGCCGCACGCCTGCCTGATCTGCGCTATGTGATCCGCATGTGCGACACGGAAACAGCCGGCATGTTGACCTTCTCCGATGTGATCGAGCAAGGCCGCGCGACGCTCGACGTCACGAGGCTCGACGCCATCGGCGCGACGCTGTCGTGCCACGATCCGATCAACATCCAGTTCACCAGCGGCACAACCGGCAATCCGAAGGGCGCGACGCTGACGCACAGCAACGTCGTCAACAATGCCCGCTATATCGCGATGGCGATGCGCCTGTCCGAGCAGGACGCCCTGTGCATCCCCGTGCCGCTCTATCACTGCTTCGGCATGGTGTTGTCAGTGCTGGCGTGCGTATCGGTCGGCGCGAATATGGTGTTTCCGGGCGAGGGCTTCGACCCTGCCGCCACGTTGGCCGCGGTCACCGAAGAACAATGCACCGCACTACACGGCGTGCCGACCATGTTCATCGCCGAGCTCGATCACCCCAACTTCGCCACCTACGACTTTTCGCATCTGCGCACGGGCATCATGGCCGGCTCACCGTGCCCAATCGAGACGATGAAGAAAGTCGTCTCGAAGATGCATCTGAACGAAATCACCATCGCGTACGGCATGACGGAGACCAGCCCGGTGTCGTTCCAGAGTTCGACGACCGATCCGCTCGACAAGCGCACCACGACGGTCGGCCGCATCCAGCCTCATCTGGAAGTGAAAATCGTCGATCCACTCGGCCAAATCGTGCCGGTGGGCGAGACGGGCGAATTGTGCACCCGAGGCTATTCGGTGATGCAAGGCTACTGGGGCGACGAGGCGAAGACGCAGGAAAGCATTGTCGATGGCTGGATGCACACCGGCGATCTGGCGACGCTCGATGCCGAAGGCTACTGCAACATCGTCGGCCGTCTGAAGGACATGCTGATTCGCGGCGGTGAAAACATCTATCCACGCGAGATCGAGGAGTTTCTGTTCCGCCACCCGAAGATCCAGAGCGTGCAGGTGTTCGGCGTGCCCGATCCGAAGTACGGCGAAGAGGTGTGTGCGTGGATCGTCCTGCGTTCAGGCGAGCAGGCGACGGCTGAAGAGATCCAGCAATTTTGCCAGGGTCAGATCGCCCACTACAAGGTGCCGAAGCATATTCGCTTCGTCGACGAACTGCCGATGACGGTAACCGGCAAAGTGCAGAAGTTCATCATGCGCGAACGGATGATCGGTGAGTTGAAGGTGAAGGAAGACAAGACGGCGTAACGCGCACGCAGGGTTCGGCGCGGCGCAGATTCTTGCGCCGCGCCGGCCGACATTTTGGGAAAAACCGTTTGCCGCCCGAGCCGAAGATGGCCCTGAAAAACGCGCAAACGTTTGACCAGACGAAAAAAAAGCGGGCCTGGAGCCCGCTAAAAACCACACGCTACGGGGTTAGCGCGAGGAGACCAAAGGAGGAACCGACTGAGACGGCGTCCCAGCGCCGACTACGGCCCCAGCAGGGATGCCCCTTCACAGGGCTTCGGCGTACGCCGACCGGCAAGTGCATCGTATCCGCTCACACCACGCACCCAGCCACATCCGTGTTGAAACCGTTGAGGGCATTGTGTGCGAATTACCCTACGAGCGCGGTAACAAAGTGTTTCAGGTTGTAACGCCCGCCAGATAAGGCGTTGCGGGATTTATTGCCAATCGGAAACGTTTTAAACGTAAGTTCTACCGATGGCCGACTCGCAATTTAATACGCCTGATTGATGCCATTCGCGACGCATATCGCGGAACAATCCGTTCAGTCGATTCCGCATGAAATGGTTGCATGATCATCTTTTTCGCGAACGATTGTCCGCGTTACAGGGCCTTGCCGGATCCATGCACTTCATCTTTCCGCGTGCGAGTGTTCGCGCTGCGATGCAGCACGCATGAAGTGCGGACAGGAAAGAAAGCCGCTTGCCCCGATCGCAGCGACAGCTCGACGGCATTGTCCTGCTTTTGCTTACATCCGACGGTCCAGTTACACGGGTGCGCCGGCGCAGTGGAATTATTTAAAAGGGCTATATCCACCCAGCTCGACGGTGACGTTCGCGTGCGGAAAATACTGCTTCGCGAAGGCGCCGCGGCGGTTGCGCTGGCCTGTGCGTGGGCCACGCCGATTTGCATCAAAACACCGGCCAAAGCGCCGAGCAGTGCGAGTGCTGCCTTGTTCCTCGAGCCTCCTTGATTGCGCGTAGTTGTTTGGTAAGGCTGCCGGATGATAGCCCGGCCAATTGCTTGAACATTGGCCGTTCAGTCCGAGTCATGGCGCCCCAGACGAGGTGTCAAAGCCAGGCAAACACGATCTGCGATGCAGTTATTGCCCGCATCAAGCGCGATGCGGCGAGCCGGGTCCGGTAAAATAGCGCTTTGCCTTCAGTCGCACGCAACGTGGCCCATAAACTCCTGAACGATACTTTCCTGCGCGCGCTACTGCGCCAGCCGACCGACTACACGCCGATCTGGCTGATGCGACAGGCGGGCCGCTACCTGCCGGAATACAACGCCACGCGCGCTCGCGCGGGGAGTTTCCTCGATCTGGCGAAGAACCCCGCCTACGCAACGGAAGTCACGCTGCAGCCGCTCGAGCGTTATCCGCTCGACGCCGCAATCCTGTTCTCGGACATCCTGACGGTACCCGACGCGATGGGCCTCGGCCTCGAATTCGTCGCCGGCGAAGGCCCGCAATTCGCACGCCCGGTGCGCACGGAAGACGATGTGGCACGTCTCGCGGTGCCCGACATCGACGCCACGCTGCGCTACGTCACCGACGCGGTGCGCGAAATCCGCATCGCGCTCACCGACGCCCAAGGCTTTCAGCGTGTGCCGCTGATCGGTTTTTCGGGCAGCCCATGGACCTTGGCGTGCTACATGGTCGAAGGCGGCGGCTCGGCAGACTTCCGCACCGTCAAGTCGATGCTCTACGCGCGCCCGGACCTGATTCACCGCATTCTCGATGTCAATGCGAAGTCGGTTGCGGCGTACCTGAACGCGCAGATCGAAGCCGGTGCGCAAGCCGTGATGATTTTCGACACGTGGGGCGGGGCGCTGGCAGACGGCGTCTATCAACGCTTCTCGCTGCATTACATTCAGCAGGTCGTGAGCCAGTTGAAGCGCGATCACGACGGCGAAAAAGTGCCGGTGATCACCTTTACGAAGGGCGGCGGCCTGTGGCTCGACGAGATCGCCGATACCGGCGTCGATGCCGTCGGACTCGACTGGACGGTGAATCTGGGCAAGGCGCGCGAGCGTGTGGGCGGCAAGGTGGCGCTACAAGGCAATATCGATCCGTCGGTGTTGTTCGCCCCGCCGGCTTCAATTCGCATGGAAGCGCGCGCTGTGCTCGATAGCTTCGGCAACCATCCGGGCCACGTTTTCAATCTCGGGCATGGCATCTCGCAATTTACGCCGCCGGAGCATGTTGCCGAACTGGTCGATGAGGTTCACCGCCATAGCCGCGCCATTCGCAGTGGTGCACATGCACCAACGTGACGCTGTAACCGTTACCAGTTCTGCTGCAATGCAGCGAACTGGGCTCTCGGTCTAAGGGCAAAACAGCGGGCTGCGGGCCGCCGGATGGCGGTCTTGCTGTTGTCAAGACTTGACTTATGCACATTCATCACGTTGCGGCGCGGTAGAAGCTTTCATTGTGCCCTAGCCCTTGCACTTTGCAGGCGCATTAGATCTAAGCCTTGTCTGGCAAGGGTTTCACGGCCTCACGACAAAGTGTGCGGAATCCCACAGAAGGTCGGCGCGGCGCGGTTCTTGGCCCTTCAGAGCGAAGTTCTCAACAAAGTTATCCACAGGCACGCGGACCGATTGCAATTGTTCAGCCGAATCCAAAACTTAGCGCCGAAATTGAAGTTTTACTTTAACTTCGACGGGTTCGCCTTCTGCTCAATGCGTACCGCGGCGCGGCATCGTGCCGCATCACCTCACCAGGCCCAGACCGCCGCGTGAGTGCCGTGTTCGTCCGCGTCGCGCTGGATCATCCGCTGCCGACCTTATTCGACTATCGTTGCGACACGCCCGGGCGCGTCGCGCCGGGCTTGCTGGTGAGCGTGCCGTTCGGCAAGCGCCGTGTGGTGGGCCTTGTCTGCGAAGTGACCGCTCACAGCGACGTTCCTGCGGAGCGCTTGCGCGCGGTCGACCATGTTTGCACCGCGTGTTCGCCGGTGTCGGCGGAATGGCTGGCGCTGGCAGCCTTCGCGGCCGACTACTATCAGCGCGGCCTCGGGGAAGTGGCTCTGCCCGCGTTGCCGCAAGCCTTGCGCGACGCATCGCGCTGGACGCGTCTGTTCGCACCGGAAGAGCGTTACCGGCTCACGTCCGAGGGCCGCGACGCGTTGCCGGACGCGTTGCCTGCCCGAGCCAGCGCCCTGAGAAAGCTTGCGCAGGCGCTCGCGGACACCGACTTCCTGCTGGCAGCCGATGCCCGTGCGATCCACCCCAAAGCAATCGCGACCCTCGACGCCTGGCAGGCCGAAGGCTGGGTCGCGCTGGACGTTATCGACGCTGCCGCGGCGCTTGCCGCGCCAAGGTTGCCGGATGCGCCGGCGCCTACATTGCCCACGCTCACCGACGAACAAGCAGCCGCCGTCGGAGCGATCCGCAACGCCAACGGCTTTGCGCCGTTCCTGTTGCACGGCGTGACCGGCAGCGGCAAGACCGAAGTCTATCTGCGCGCGCTCGCCGAAATCCTCGCTGCGAAGCCCGACGCGCAGGCGCTTGTCCTCGTCCCTGAAATCAATTTGACGCCGCAGTTCGAAGCGGCCTTCCGGGCGCGCTTCGCTGCGCTGGAAGGCGCATCGATCGTCACGCTGCACAGCGGCCTCGCGGAAGGTGAGCGCGCCCGCAACTGGTTTGCCGCACACACCGGGCGCGCCCGCATCGTGCTCGGCACGCGGCTAGCGGTGCTGGCATCGCTGCCGAAGCTCGCCATCATCGTCGTCGATGAGGAACACGATCCGGCCTACAAGCAACAGGAAGGCCTGCGCTATTCGGCGCGCGACCTCGCGATCTACCGCGCCAAGCAGCTTGGCTTGCCAGTGGTGCTCGGCTCGGCCACGCCGTCGCTCGAAAGCTGGTGGCAGGCCGATCAGGAGCGCTATACGCGTCTCACGTTGTCGCGCCGCGCCGTTGCTGAAGCCGTGCTGCCGACCGTCAAACTGATCGATCTCGAAGAAGAGCGACGGCGCGGGCGGGCATCGGTGGAAGGGTTGTCCGGACCGTTGATCGCCGCCCTGAAAAACCGGCTGGAACGCGGCGAGCAAAGTCTAGTGTTTCTCAACCGCCGCGGCTACGCGCCTCAACTCGCCTGCGACGCCTGCGGCTGGGTTGCCGGTTGCCCGCGTTGCAGCGCGTATGTCGTCCTGCACAAACCCGAGCGCGCGCTGCGCTGCCACCACTGCGGCTGGGAATCGCGCATTCCGCGCGCGTGCCCGGATTGCGGTAACGTCGACATCGCGCCGATGGGACGCGGCACGCAACGCGTCGAGGAAACGCTGGCGAGCGCGGTGCCCGGCGCCCGCGTGCTGCGTATCGACGCCGACAGCACGCGCCGCAAGGGCAGCGCGCAGGCGCTGTTCTCCGATGTGCACGCGGGCGAGGTCGATATTCTTGTCGGCACGCAGATGATCGCAAAGGGTCACGATTTTCAACGGGTGTCGCTGGTCGGCGTGCTCAACGCCGATACCGCATTGTTTTCGCACGACTTTCGCGCGAGCGAGCGCCTCTTCGCGCAATTGATGCAAGTAAGCGGCCGGGCCGGCCGCGCCGGTTTGCGGGGTGAAGTGCTGGTGCAGACCCGCTATCCGCGCCACGCGCTCTATCACGCGCTGGCCCGGCACGATTACGTCGGCTTCGCCAATTCGACGCTGACCGAGCGTCGCGACGCGCACTTGCCGCCGTTTGCCTATCAGGCGCTACTGCGCGCCGAAGGGCGCACGCTCGAAGCGGCGCTCGCTTTCTTGCAACAGGCGGCTGCGGCGCTGACGGAGATTCCGGCGGCTGAGCGCGTGACCGTCTACGACGCCGTGCCGCTCACCATCGTCAAGGTGATGCACGTGCATCGCGCGCAGTTGCTGATCGAAAGCACGTCGCGTGCGGCGCTGCAAGCGACCTTGCGTGGCTGGCAACCGATGCTACGCAGCCTCAAGGGCGTGCTGCGCTGGAATCTCGAAGTCGACCCGCTGGACATCTAGCGCCAACCCACGTCTAACTTCGGCGTTACTCCTTTAAGTCATATTCATAGAGCGAATGGTCGTTTCGTTTTGCGACTTCGCTCGCCTATATTTCGCCGAATCGGCGCAAGTTTCACAACAATTCCGAAATCCGCGCGTCGATGCACCTCAACTTTTCCCGAGGCATTGCGATGAGCGATACCGACCGCACCCTTCCAACCGGCGCCGCACCTGACAGGCAGCAAAGCACGCGCGGCGGCGGTCTCTTTTCCACTGAAGACTGGTGGGCCGTTTGGGTCGGCCTGTCAGTCATCGTCGTTGCCTGGGCGCTGTTCGCGTCGGGCAGCAGCATCAAATGGCTGGCGGTTGCGCCGGCCAAATGGTCGAGCGCCGGCCAGACCGCTCAGGACTTCGGCAGGCATCTGACGAACTACGTCGCGCTGTTTATCGTGTTCTCGCTGCTGTTCGGCGTGAGTCTCGCCGCGCTGAAGCAGCGGGTCGGATCTTTTCTTCGCGCGTTCCTGATTCTGTTTATTGTGTCGACGCTGATCCTCACGCTCGGCGCGTGGGTCAACGCCTCGAAGTACAACCTCGAGCCGCCGCTGGTGGCGCTGGCGCTCGGCCTGTTGGTCTCGAACGTGTTCAAGCTGCCCGAGTGGTTTTCGGCGGGTTTGCGCGTCGAGTTTTATATCAAGGTCGGTATCGTGCTGCTTGGCGCGACGCTGCCGTTCACGCTGCTGGTATGGGCCGGCCCGGTCGCGGTCGGGCAGGCAACCATCGTCTCGCTCGTCACCTTCTTCGTGATTTTCTTCGCCAGCAAGGCGTTCGGCCTCGACCGCCGCTTTGCCGCCGTGCTGGGCGTGGGCGGCGCGGTGTGCGGCGTGTCGGCGGCGATCGCGATTGCCGGTGCGGTGCGGGCCAAGCGTGAGCAGGCGTCGATAGCGATCACTTTGGTGGTGTTGTGGGCGATCGTGATGATTTTCGCGCTGCCGTTCGCGTCGCGCTCGCTGGGACTATCGACGGGGGTCGCGGGTGCGTGGATCGGCACCTCCGAATTCGCCGATGCCGCGGGCATTGCCGCCGCGCAAGCCTACGGCGACTTCGCGAAACACGCCGGCGGCGCGATTGCCGGCGCACCGGAAGCGTCGTTGCAGGCGTTCACGCTGATGAAGGTGGTCGGCCGCGATATCTGGATCGGCATCTGGGCGTTCCTATTGGCAATCGTCGCGACGACGCGCTGGGAGTCGCTGAACAGCGGCGTCCAGACCAAGGCTAACGCCGGTGAGATCTGGGCGCGCTTTCCGAAATTCGTGATCGGCTTCGTGATGGCGTCGGCGCTGGTGACGTGGATCGCCAGCCACTATTCGCTGGCCGACTACCGCAAGATAGTCACGCCGGAATTCGCTGCGCCGATTACCGCGCTGCGCACGTGGGCGTTCACGTTCTGTTTCCTGAGCATTGGACTGACCACGCGCTTGCGCTCGCTGACGGCCACCGGCCTGAAGCCGTTCCTCGCCTTCACGGCGGGCGTGGTGGTCAATATCGCCATCGGTTACGTGCTGTCCGCGCACGTGTTCGCACCGTACTGGCGTAGCTTGGGGCAGGGCTCGTGACAAGCGTGGCCGGGCGCGTTGCCGGCACCGCGGACGCACGCGATGAAGCGTGCGGGCCGTGCTGCGCAAGCTGCCGGTACCGCGCCGACGATCGGCACTCACTGGAGCAGAGCATTGCGGGCCTCGCCGTGTTCGGTTCCGGGTTTAGTGCGAGCGTGGCGGGCAGCCGGCTATGCCGTCTGCACGACCAGCTCGTTTCCCCCGGCGACGCGTGCGCGCAGTTCGAGCCGATTCCGCGGCATTGACGCGCGCGCTCACATCGCCGCCTGGCTAAACCGGGCGGCGCACTCCCAATCGGAAACCGGCGCCTCTACTTCTTCAATCCCAGCTCGCCGGACTCGATGACTCAATCCCGCAAGGCCGTCCGCGTATCGCCTGCCGACGCGCGCGATGCCTGTCGCGTGCTTCCTTCCTCGGCCGCGCGTTTGCGCGCGCCACCCGTCGCACCGCGGATGAACAGCACCGCGCAAGTCGCGCACATTGCCCAGATGCCCAATATCACCAACCACTTTTCCATTTCGCCTGTCCTCTAAAACCCCGTACCGTTTTTTATTTGCGTGCCCTGCGGCCGCGACCATCCAATCTGTATAACGGCGCGCCGCGCGATTCGATGAGGGTAGATGCGAAAAGAATCACGCCAGGGAAACTACTGATCGCAACCGGTGTCGCCCGGCCCGGCACGATCCTACGGAAACCCCGGCTGCACAAGGCTTTCATCTAGGTGCAACCATGCGTCGCGAATGGTTGCACCTTTTTATTGGGAGGCGTACGATTCGGCGAACTTTTAGTCTTTCGCCAGCTTACGTTGACTGGTATCCGAAGAAGGAAACATGGCTAGCACCACCCTTGGCGTCAAGGTCGACGACCTCCTGCGTTCCCGGCTGAAAGATGCCGCCACTCGCCTCGAACGCACCCCGCACTGGCTGATCAAGCAGGCGATCTTCGCGTACCTCGAAAAGATCGAGCACGGGCAATTGCCGCCCGAACTGTCGGGCGTAACGGGCTCTGCCGATCTGGCCGATGGCGCCGCGGTCGAAAGCGAGGAAGACGGCGCGTCGCACCCGTTCCTCGAATTCGCGCAGAACGTGCAACCGCAATCGGTGTTGCGCGCGGCGATCACCGCCGCGTACCGCAGGCCTGAGCCGGAATGCCTGCCGTTCCTGCTCGGTCAGGCGCGTTTGCCGGCGAATCTCGCGGGCGAAGTGCAGACCATGGCGGGCAAGCTGGTCGAAACGCTGCGCACCAAGAGCAAGGGTGGCGGTGTCGAAGGACTGATTCATGAATTCTCGCTGTCGAGCCAGGAAGGCGTGGCGCTGATGTGCCTCGCCGAAGCGCTGCTGCGCATTCCCGACCGCGCCACCCGCGACGCGCTGATCCGCGACAAGATCAGCAAGGGCGACTGGAAATCGCATGTCGGCCAGGCGCCGTCGCTGTTTGTCAACGCCGCGACGTGGGGCTTGATGATCACCGGCAAGCTGGTGACGACCAACAGCGAAACCGGCCTGTCGTCGGCGCTCACGCGCCTGATCGGCAAGGGCGGCGAGCCGTTGATCAGGAAGGGCGTCGATATGGCGATGCGCCTGATGGGCGAGCAGTTCGTCACCGGCGAGAACATCTCCGAAGCCCTCGCCAATAGCCGCAAATACGAAGCACGCGGCTTCCGCTATTCGTACGACATGCTCGGCGAAGCGGCAACCACCGAAGCCGACGCGCAACGCTACTACGCATCGTACGAACAGGCGATCCACGCGATCGGCAAAGCGGCCGGCGGCCGTGGCATCTATGAAGGTCCGGGCATCTCGATCAAGCTGTCGGCGTTGCACGCACGCTATTCGCGCTCGCAGCAGGAGCGCGCGATGAGTGAACTGCTGCCGCGCGTGCGCTCTTTGGCGATCCTCGCGCGCCGCTATGACATCGGCCTGAACATCGACGCCGAAGAAGCCGACCGCCTCGAAATCTCGCTCGATCTGCTCGAAGCGCTGTGCTTCGATCCCGAACTGGCCGGCTGGAACGGCATCGGCTTTGTGGTGCAGGCATATCAAAAGCGCTGCCCGTTCGTGATCGAATACCTGATCGATCTGGCGCGCCGCAGCCGTCACCGCATCATGGTGCGCCTCGTGAAGGGCGCGTACTGGGATACCGAAATCAAGCGCGCGCAAGTGGACGGCCTCGAAGGCTATCCGGTCTACACGCGCAAGATCTATACGGACGTATCGTACCTGGCGTGCGCAAAGAAGCTGCTCGGCGCGCCCGACGCGGTCTATCCGCAGTTCGCGACGCATAACGCGCACACGCTGTCGGCGATCTATCACCTCGCCGGCAACAACTTCTATCCCGGCCAGTACGAGTTCCAGTGCCTGCACGGCATGGGCGAGCCGTTATATGAGGAAGTCACCGGCCGCGATAAGCTGAACCGTCCGTGCCGCGTGTACGCGCCGGTCGGCACGCATGAAACGCTGCTCGCGTATCTCGTGCGCCGTCTGCTGGAAAACGGTGCGAACACGTCGTTCGTGAACCGCATCGCCGATGAAAGCGTCGCGATCAAGGACCTGATCGCCGACCCGGTCGACGAAGCGTCGAAGATCGTCCCGCTCGGCGCGCCGCACGCGAAAATTCCGCTGCCGCGCAATCTGTATGGCGCCGAGCGCCTCAATTCGATGGGTCTCGATCTGTCGAACGAACATCGTCTGGCGTCGCTGTCGTCGGCGTTGCTGGCGAGCGCGCATCATCCGTGGCGCGCCGCGCCGATGCTCGAAGACAACGAGATCGCCGCCGGCGCCGCCCGCGACGTGCGCAATCCGGCTGATCATCGCGATCTGGTCGGCACAGTCGTCGAAGCGACCCCGGAACACGTGAGCGCCGCACTCGCCCACGCGGTTGCCGCCGCGCCGATCTGGCAAGCGACGCCGGTCGACGCGCGCGCCGATTGCCTCGCACGTGCCGCCGACCTGCTCGAAGCGCAGATGCATACGCTGATGGGGCTGGTGGTGCGCGAAGCCGGCAAATCGCTGGCGAACGCGGTGGCGGAAATCCGCGAAGCGATCGACTTCCTGCGCTACTACTCGACGCAGATTCGCGACGAGTTTTCCAACGACACGCATCGCCCGCTCGGTCCGGTCGTGTGTATCAGCCCGTGGAATTTCCCGCTGGCGATTTTCATGGGCCAGGTGGCCGCGGCATTGGCTGCGGGCAACACCGTGCTCGCGAAGCCGGCCGAACAAACGCCGCTGATCGCCGCACAAGCCGTGCGTATCCTGCGCGAAGCCGGCGTGCCGGCAGGCGCGGTGCAACTGCTGCCGGGCGACGGTGAAACGGTTGGCGCCGCTTTGGTGGCCGACCCGCGCACTCGCGCGGTGATGTTCACCGGCTCGACCGAAGTCGCGCGCCTGATCAACAAGACGTTGTCCGGCCGTCTCGATCCGGACGGCAAGCCGATTCCGCTGATCGCCGAAACCGGTGGTCAGAACGCGATGATCGTCGACTCGTCGGCGCTCGCCGAGCAGGTGGTCGCGGATGTGCTGCAGTCGTCGTTCGATTCCGCCGGTCAACGGTGTTCCGCGCTGCGCGTTCTTTGTCTACAGGATGATGTTGCGGACCGCACACTGGAAATGCTGACCGGCGCGATGCGCGAGCTGGCCGTGGGCAATCCGGATCGTCTGTCGATCGACGTCGGCCCGGTGATCGACCTCGACGCGAAGCGCGGCATCGACGCGCATATCGCGGCGATGCGCGAGAAAGGCCGCAAGGTCGAGCAGCTGCCGACGCCGGAAGGCTGCGCGCAAGGCACCTTCGTGCCGCCGACGCTGATCGAACTCGACAGCATCGACGAACTGAAGCGCGAAGTGTTCGGCCCGGTGCTGCATGTGGTGCGTTACCGCCGCAGCCAACTGGACAAGCTGCTCGAGCAGATCCGCACGACCGGCTACGGCCTGACGCTCGGCATTCACACGCGAATCGACGAAACGATCGCGCACGTGATCAGCCGCGCGCACGTCGGCAACATCTACGTGAACCGCAACGTGATCGGCGCGGTGGTGGGGGTTCAGCCGTTCGGCGGCGAAGGTTTGTCGGGCACGGGGCCGAAGGCGGGTGGCGCGCTCTATCTGCAACGTCTGTTGGCCACGCGTCCGGCCGGTTTGCCGAAGTCGTTGGCGGACGCATTGATGGTGGATGCACCGCAAGCCGCGGAAAACAGCGACAATCCGTCCGCGGCGTTGACGATGCTGCGCGACTGGCTGATCGCCGAACGCCAGCCGGTGTTGGCCGCGCGCTGTGACGGCTATCTGTCGCATGTGCTGGCGGGCGCGACGGCGGTATTGTCGGGGCCCACCGGCGAGCGCAACACCTACACGTTGGGCGCGCGCGGCACGGTGCTGTGCGTGGCGTCGACGGCAAGCGGCGCCCGGGTGCAACTGGCGGCGGTGCTCGCCACCGGCAACCGCGCGCTGTTCGACGGCGCGGCCGGCGAGCAACTGGTGTCGACGCTGCCCGCCGCATTGAAGTCTCATGCAAGCGTGAGGAAGAGCGCCGATACGCCTTTCGACGCGGTGTTGTTCGAAGGCGATAGCGACGAATTGCTGGCGCTGGTCAAGGAAGTCGCGCAGCGCCCGGGGCCGATCGTCTCGGTGCAAGGCGTCGCGGCTCGCGCGCTGGAAAGCGGCGATGAGGATTACGCGCTCGAGCGTCTGTTGACGGAACGCTCGGTCAGCGTGAATACGGCAGCAGCCGGCGGTAATGCAAATTTGATGACGATCGGTTGAGCGAACCTCATCGATTCTCTCAATAAAACGGAAGCGGTACGGCGATCCCGAAACCGCTCCATCCACACCTGGTACCAAGGAGAAGCTATGCAATACAAGATGAAACAGCTGGCAGGCGCAGCGCTGGTTGCAGCGATGTCGCTGGCGGGGACGGCCAACGCTCAATCGACGGAAGACGTGAAGATCGGTTTCGCCGGTCCGATGACGGGCGCGCAGGCGCACTACGGCAAAGACTTCCAGAACGGCATCACGCTGGCTGTCGAGGACATGAACGCGACCAAGCCGGTGATCGGCGGCAAGCAGGTCCGCTTCGTGCTGGATTCGGCCGACGACCAGGCTGACCCGCGCACCGGCACGACCGTTGCACAAAAGCTGGTGGATGACGGCATCAAGGGCATGCTCGGCCACTTCAACTCGGGCACCACGATTCCGGCTTCGCGCATCTACGCGAACGCGGGCATCCCCGAAATCGCGATGGCGACGGCGCCGGAATACACGCAGCAAGGCTTCAAGACCACGTTCCGCATGATGACGTCCGACACGCAGCAAGGTTCGGTCGCCGGCACGTTCGCGGTGAAGAGCCTGGGCGTGAAGAAGATCGCGATCGTCGACGACCGCACGGCTTATGGCCAGGGTCTGGCCGATCAGTTCGAAAAGGCAGCGAAGGCGTCGGGCGCGACCATCGTCGATCGTGAATACACGAACGACAAGGCTGTCGACTTCAAGTCGATCCTGACCAAGCTGAAGTCGGTCAATCCGGACCTGATCTATTACGGCGGCGCGGATTCGCAAGCGGCACCGATGGTCAAGCAGATGAAGGCACTGGGCATCAAGGCGCCGCTGATGGGCGGCGAAATGGTCCACACGCCGACGTTCATTCAGATCGCGGGTGACGCAGCGAACGGCACGGTGGCATCGCTCGCCGGCCTGCCGCTGGAAGAAATGCCGGGCGGCAAGGACTACGTCGCGAAGTACAAGAAGCGTTTCAACGAAGACGTGCAAACGTACTCGCCGTACGCCTACGACGGCGCGATGGCCATGTTCGACGCAATGAAGAAGGCTAACTCGACCGATCCGGCCAAATACCTGCCGCTGCTCGCGAAGACCTCGATGCCGGCCGTGACGTCGGCGAACCTCGCGTACGACGGCAAGGGCGACCTGAAAAACGGCGGCATCACGCTGTACAAGGTTGTCGACGGCAAGTGGACGACGCTGCAAAGCGTGGGTGGAAAGTAAGCTGTTTTTGCTTGAGCGTGCGAGTGTCGAGCGCGGTTTTGGCGTGGCGCTCGACGCACAAAAAAGCCCTGCGGAGTGATTAGCCGCAGGGCTTCTTCTTTGACGCTTAGCTGTTCTGTGCAAATCGCACTATCGCCGCCTTCACGACTCCCCTCGCAGCTTCCTTCCCTGCTCGCGAATTTGCTCCAACGTAGCGCCCGGCGTGCTCGCTTCCTGCGGCATACGAATCTCGATCACCGCGGCACGCTTCGCCGCCATCGAACGCTGCAACGCCGGCAGAAAATCCTCAGTCCGCTCCACCGTCTCACCATGGGCGCCGAACGAGCGCGCGAACGCCGCAAAATCCGGATTCGTGAGACGGGTGCCGTGCACCCGATTCGGATAGTGCCGTTCCTGATGCATCCGGATCGTGCCGAAGTGGCTGTTGTTCACCACGATAAAGATCACATGCAGGTCGTACTGGATCGCGGTCGCGAGTTCTTGCGCGGACATCATGAAACAGCCGTCGCCGGCTAAGGCGACCACAGCGCGTTGCGGATACAGCGACTTCGCCGCGATCGCCGCCGGCACGCCGTAGCCCATCGCGCCGCTGGTCGGCGCGAGTTGCGAGCGGAAATGCCGATACGAGAAATGCCGATGCAGCCACGTCGCGTAATTGCCCGCGCCGTTTGTCAGAATCGCGTCCTCCGGCAGATGCGCGCGTAATTGCTGGATTACTTCGCCCATCTGCACGTCGCCTGGGATCTGACGCGGTTTGCGCCACTCGAGATACGCACGATGGGCTTCTTCCGCCGTGCCGGCCCACGCGGGCTTGTCGGAAGACGGCTTTAACCCGGCAAGCAGTGCTGCTAGTTCCGGCATGCCGGAGACGATCGGCAGATCGGCGGCATACACACGTCCCAGTTCCTCCGCGCCTTGATGCACGTGCACAAGCGTTTGTTTGGTTTTCGGAATGTCGAGGAGCGTGTAGCCGTTCGTCGTTGCTTCGCCCAGGCGAGGGCCGATCGCGAGCAACAGATCCGCATCGCGGATGCGTTGTGCAAGCGCCGGATTGATGCCGAGGCCGACGTCTCCCGCATAGTTCGGATGTTCGTTGTCGAGCGTGTCCTGGAAGCGGAACGCGAGGCCGATCGGCAGTTGCCAGTTCTCGACGAAGCGCTGCAGGTCCACGCACGCTGCGGGCGTCCAGCCGCTGCCACCGGCAATCACCATCGGCCGTTGTGCAGCTTCAAGTAGCCGCCGAAACTGTTCGATCTGCGCCGAGGACGGCGATGCCGCCACTCGCTTATAGGCCGGCGCTCCGGCGACAGCGTCGCATGCGTCGCTCAACACGTCTTCCGGCAACGACAGCACGACCGGCCCCGGACGCCCCGACGTCGCCGTGTGAAACGCATGGCTCAGGTATTCGGGAATGCGCTTGGGATCGTCGATTTGCGCGACCCACTTCGCCATCTGACCGAACATGCGCCGGTAGTCGATTTCCTGGAAGGCCTCGCGGTCGAGATGCTCACGTGCGCATTGACCGATCAGCAGGATCATCGGCGTCGAATCCTGAAACGCGGTGTGCACGCCGATCGACGCATGCGTCGCGCCCGGTCCGCGCGTGACGATCGCCACGCCTGGGCGGCCGGTCAATTTGCCGACTGCTTCGGCCATGTTTGCCGCCGCTGCTTCGTGCCGGCAGACGATGGTCTGAATACGCCCGGTTTCGTCATGCAGCGAATCCAGAACGGCGAGAAAGCTCTCGCCGGGTACACAGAACACACGTTCGACACCGTGGGTGAGCAACGCATCGACCAGCAGACGCGCGCCAGTGGTTTGAGTGGTGGGAGAATCAGAAGCGAGCGGCATTGCGATGAAGCCTCCAGTGTGACGATGGGTGCGATCGGTGCAGTCGGGTCGACATCAACACTCCACAATATTCACCGCCAACCCGCCGCGCGAGGTTTCCTTGTACTTGGTCTTCATATCCGCGCCGGTCTGCATCATCGTCTTGATCACGGAGTCCAGCGACACGTAATGCGTGCCGTCACCGCGTAGCGCCATTCGCGCGGCATTGACGGCTTTTACCGAGCCCATCGCATTACGCTCGATGCACGGAATCTGCACCATCCCGCCGACCGGATCGCACGTCAGCCCAAGGTTGTGCTCCATGCCGATTTCGGCCGCATTCTCGACCTGCGCCGGCGTGCCGCCCATCACTGCTGCGAGCGCGCCCGCCGCCATCGAGCAGGCGACGCCCACTTCGCCCTGGCAACCGACTTCCGCGCCCGAAATCGACGCATTCAGCTTGTACAGAATGCCGATCGCCGCCGCCGTCAACAGGAAGTCGATCACGCCTTGCTCGTTCGAGCCCGGCATGAAACGCGTGTAGTAATGCAGCACCGCTGGAATGATGCCGGCCGCACCATTGGTCGGCGCGGTCACTACACGCCCGCCCGCGGCGTTTTCTTCGTTGACGGCGATCGCGTACAGGTTGATCCAGTCGACCATCGACAGCGGATCGCGCAGCGCCAGTTCAGGATTGCCCGACAACGCGCGATACAACTGCGGCGCGCGGCGCTTCACCTGGAACGGGCCGGGCAGATTGCCGTCGGCATCCGGATTGTTGATGCCGCAACCGCGCGACACGCATGACTGCATCACGTCCCAGATCTTCAGCAAGCCCGCGCGCGTCTCTTCTTCCGTGTGCCAGACGCGTTCGTTTTCCCACATCAGTTGCGCGATGCTCTTGCCGGTCGATTGACATAGTGCGAGCAACTCGCTGCCGCTGCGGAACGAATGCGGTAGTTGATCGACGGCGCTCAGCACCTTCGTGTTCGGCGCGCCTGCCGTCACCACAAAGCCGCCGCCAACCGACAGATAGGTCGACTCGCGCAGCGTCTCGCCTTGCGCGTCGAACGCACGCAGCTTCAGACCGTTCGGATGTTCGGGCAGCGCCTGGCGATAAAACGAAATGTGATCTTTCTGCACGAACGGCACGTCGTGCGTGCCGAGCAGCGCGAGCTTGCGCGACGCACGCACCGCTTCGAGCCGCTGAACGATCGTGTCGGGGTCGACGGTGTCGGGCGCATCGCCCATCAGCCCGAGCATCACGCCGCGATCCGTGCCGTGGCCCTTGCCCGTCGCGCCGAGCGAACCGTACAGGTCCACTTTCACCGATGCCGTCGCGCCGAGCAGCCCGTCGCGTTCGAGCCCCTGAACGAACATCAGTGCCGCGCGCATCGGCCCGACCGTATGCGAACTGGACGGGCCAATGCCGATTTTGAAGAGGTCGAAGACGCTGACTGCCATTGCTGCTCCCTGCTGATAAAAGTGAGTTTAGCGCGCCGGCAGCGGTAAGCACACGGCGAGCCACGCGGGCGGCACCGGTGCGAGCTGCAGCGCGATCGGCGTATAGCGTCCGTCGAGACGCGCCGCCAGGTGAAACAGTTCCGTCGCATTCTTCGGATCCCACTGGCCCGAATAGCCGGGCAAACCGGCTTCGCGACGTTTGGCATCGAACGGGACGTTCGAATGCACGAATTCTTCATGCGTCTTGCTGCCGTCCGCATACGGTGTGAGCCAGTTGAGCGCGCCCGCGAGCGACGCACCGTTCGTGCCCTTTTCCGGCAACCAGTTGCGGTTGTGGCGGCGCGCGGCGAGCGCGGCGGTCACGAGCGGTTGCAGGTCGTAGGTGACGTAATGCAGCGCATCGCGTTCGCCGAAGTCGAACGTCGAACCGTCCGGCGCGATGTTGTCGCCGATATGCTCGTCGAACAGACGCTGGGCCGCGTTGATCATCTTGCGGTTATCGAGCGTGAACGCGGCCATTGCGATCAGCTTGATCCGGTGACTCTGCCAGTTGTTGCGATAGGTGTCCTTGAGCGGGCGCGGCTGCGCGTCGATCTGCGCGATGTAGCCGTTCGCGAGTTTCGTCAGAAACGCCATCGATGCGTTGCGGGTTTTCACCGGCAGCGCGCTCGCGGTCATGTCGTAGGCGAGGATCAGGCCTTCGAAATGGGTTTCGTCGATCGGATTGAAGCTCGGCTGGTAAGTCGTGACCCACGCAAACAGCAAACGGTCGACCAGCTTCAGATAACGGTCGTCGCTGGTCGCACGCCATGCGAGCGCGGCGTTGCGCAGCAGATCCAGATCCTTCTCCGCCTCGACGCTCTGATCGTAGATGCCCTCGTGCGGCAGCGTGCCTTCGGTATGCAGTTTGGCGAGCGCTCGCGGCGGGTCGTTCAGATGCGCCTGCACATTGTTCACCAGTGCCTTGACGCCGGGATCGGCGTTGGTCCGCTCGCTGGTTTGCAGCGCGGGCGCCGCACAAAAATTCATCGCGGCCCGCGCTTGCCGCAGCGGCAGCAACACGGCCGCGCCAGCCAACAATAGCGCGCAGGTCTGCTGCCACGTCTGGGCTCGCCTTATTGCGGTCCGGCTTTGCATCAATCGCACCTTTCGCGCCATGCGAAACTCCTCGTTAGGCTGATTCGGTGTGTGATGTTAGCCGTTTGCGGGCACAAACGACAGAACCGCGCACCACCCGCTTACAACGTGCGGGCGGTGCGCGGTCATGCAGGCAATGTCGACGATTACGCGTAGTCGGCGACCGGCACGCAGGAACAGAACAGATTGCGGTCGCCATACACGTTGTCCGCACGGCCGACCGGCGGCCAGTACTTGTTCGCGATCAGCGTCGGCAGCGGATATGCGGCGGTTTCGCGCGCATAGGCATGCTTCCATTCGTTCGCAATGACGACCGCTGCCGTATGCGGCGCATGCTTGAGCGGATTGTCTTCGCGGTCCGAGCGGCCCTCTTCGACTGCGCGGATTTCCTCGCGGATCGCGATCATCGCTTCGACGAAACGGTCGAGTTCTTCCTTCGATTCCGATTCGGTCGGCTCGACCATCAGCGTGCCCGGCACCGGGAAGCTCATGGTCGGCGCGTGGAAGCCGTAGTCGGCGAGACGCTTGGCGACGTCGTCGACGGTGATGCCGCTCGTCTCCTTGAGTGGACGCAGATCGAGAATGCACTCGTGCGCGACCAGGCCGCCGGGGCCCGAATACAGCACCGGATAATGTGGCGCGAGTTTCTTCGCGACGTAGTTCGCGTTGAGGATCGCGGTTTCGGTGGCGGCGGTGAGGTTCTTTGCGCCCATCATCGCGATGTACATCCACGAGATCGGCAGGATCGAAGCGGAGCCGTACGGTGTGCCCGACACTGCACCGATGCCGTTCGGCGCGCGCTCGTAGCCCGACGAGATCTGGTTCGGCAGGAACTGCGCGAGATGCGCGCCGACCGCGACCGGACCGACGCCCGGGCCGCCGCCGCCGTGCGGGATGCAGAACGTCTTGTGCAGGTTCAGGTGCGAGACGTCGCCGCCGAACTGGCCCGGCGCGCACAGGCCGACCATCGCGTTCATGTTCGCGCCGTCCACATAGACCTGGCCGCCGTGCGCATGCACGATCTCGCAGATTTCGCGGACGTTCGCCTCGAACACACCGTGCGTCGACGGATACGTGATCATGATCGCCGCGAGCTTGTCGGCGTGTTGCGCGGCCTTGTTCTTCAGGTCTTCGATATCGACGTTGCCTTGCGCGTCGCACGCGACCACGACCACCTGCATGCCGGCCATGTGCGCCGAGGCCGGGTTCGTGCCGTGCGCCGAGGCGGGAATCAGGCAGACGTTGCGGTGGCCTTCGCCGCGCGACGCGTGGTACGCGTGAATGATCAACAGACCCGCGTATTCACCTTGCGAGCCGGCATTCGGCTGCAGCGACACGGCTGCGTAGCCGGTGGCCGCGACCAGCATCTGTTCGAGCTGATCGATCATTTCGCGGTAGCCGACCGTTTGCTCAGCCGGCGCGAACGGGTGAATCTGACCGAATTCGGGCCACGTGACCGGCAGCATCTCCGAGGTCGCGTTCAGCTTCATCGTGCAGGAGCCGAGCGGGATCATCGAGCGGTCGAGCGCGAGGTCCTTGTCCGACAGGCTGCGCAGATAGCGCAGCATTTCCGTTTCCGAATGGTGGCGGTTGAACACGTGGTGCGTGAGGTACGCGCTGGTGCGTTCGAGCGCGGCAGGCACCGTGTTCTCGGCGGGGAGTTCTGCGTCGAGGGCGTCGATTTGCGGGACTTCGTCGACAAATGCCGCTTGCGCAAATGCTGCGAGCAGATCGGCCAGATCGCTGCGCTTGGTGGTTTCGTCGATCGAGATGCCGACGCGCGTGTCGCTCACGCGGCGCAGATTAATGCGCTTTGCCGTGGCCGCATCGTGCAGTGCCTGGGTGCGCGGGCCGGTTTCGAACGTGAGCGTGTCGAAGAACGTGTCGTTGACGAGCGTGTAGCCGAGTTTCTTCGCGCCGGCTGCGAGCAGGGCCGCGATACGGTTCACGCGCAACGCGATCGTCTTCAGACCGTGCGGGCCGTGATAGACCGCGTACATGCTCGCCATGATCGCGAGCAACGCTTGCGCGGTGCAGACGTTCGAGGTCGCCTTTTCGCGGCGGATATGCTGTTCGCGTGTTTGCAGCGCGAGACGCAGCGCCGGATTGCCTTGCGCATCGACGGTCACGCCGACCAGACGTCCCGGCATCTGTCGCTTGAACTCGTCGCGCACGGCGAGGTAAGCCGCGTGCGGGCCGCCGAAACCGACCGGCACGCCGAAACGCTGCGTATTGCCGACGGCCACGTCCGCGCCCCATTCGCCCGGCGGCGTGAGCACGGTCAGCGCGAGCAGATCGGCGGCGACAACCACATGGCCGCCTGCGGCGTGAATCGCTTCAGTGAGTGCGCGGTAGTCGCGTACGTCGCCGTTCACGCCCGGATATTGCAGCAGCACGCCGAACGCGTTGGCGTTCGCCGCATCCGCTGCCGGGCCCACTTTCACTTCGATGTCGACCGGCGTCGCGCGCGTTTTCACCACTTCGATGGTTTGCGGCAGCACGTCGTCAGCGACGTAGAACACGTTCGACTTCGGTTTGCCGATGCGTTGCAGCAGCGTCATCGCTTCGGCGGCGGCGGTGGCTTCGTCGAGCAGCGATGCGTTCGAGATCGCCAGACCCGTCAGGTCGACGATCATCTGCTGGAAGTTCAACAGCGCTTCCAGACGGCCTTGCGAGATTTCCGGCTGATACGGTGTGTACGCGGTGTACCACGCCGGATTTTCCAGCACATTGCGCAGGATCACCGTCGGGGTGTGCGCGTTGTAATAGCCCTGCCCGATGTACGAGCGGAACACCTGGTTCTTGTCCGCCAGTTCACGCAGCGCGGCGAGCGCTTCGGCTTCGCTCTTCGGCTGGGCGAAGGGGCCGAGCGGCAGCGTTTCGCTGCGGCGGATCGTCTTCGGAATGACGGCGTCGATCAGCGCGGCGCGCGAGGCGAAGCCCAAGGCTTCGAGCATCGCATGCTGGTCGGCCGAATCCGGGCCGATGTGCCGTTCGGCGAAGGCGTCATGCACTTCGAGCGCGGCGAGCGAGAGAGGAGTGCGGTTCATCAGACGATCCGGGTGTTCGAGCTTCATGGGGTGTTCCTGGCGGTGCGGCACGCCATGCCTGGCGGACGCCGCACCTGACGGTTTAAACGAGTAGGTGGATCAGGCGCCGATTGACTTCGCGTACGCGTCGGCGTCGATCAAACCATCTTGCGTTGCGTCGGCGGCCGGCTTGATCTTGAAGAGCCAGCTGTCGTACGGCGCGCTGTTGACCGAATCAGGCGTGTCGGCAACGGCCGTGTTCGCTTCGATGATTTCGCCCGAGACCGGCGCGTAGATATCGGAAGCGGCTTTCACCGATTCGATCACGGCGACGGTGTCGCCTGCGTTGACGGTCTTGCCCAATTCCTGGACTTCGAAGAAGACGATATCGCCGAGCGCTTCCTGCGCATGGTCGGTAATGCCGACCGTCAGCGTGCCGTCCGCCTCGGTGCGGACCCATTCGTGCGATTCGGTGTATTTCAGATCGGCCGGGATGCTCATCGGATGCTCCTATGCGGTGTGATTCGGTATTGACTTCATAAAGGGGATTCCCAAACCTGGTGCTTTGCGCCAAGCCCCCGAGAGGGCCATCCCCCAATCCCCCAAGGAGACTTCCTTCGGGGGGATTTCCTGCGGGGCGGAAAACTTGGGGCGACCCGGCGTTTTCCTATGGGAAACGAACGCACCGGCCGCTTAAACCGCAAGCACTTTGCCGTTGCGCACGAACGGCAGTTTTACCACGCTTGCGGGAAGGGCTTTGTCACGAATCTGAACGTGAACGGTGTCGCCCGGCTGCACGCCTTTCGGCACGCGCGCGAAGGCGATCGATTCCTGCATCGTCGGGGAAAAAGTGCCGCTGGTGATTTCGCCGTCGCCGTGCGGCGTGACGACTTTCTGATGCGCGCGCAGCACGCCTGCCGCCTTGCCGTTGTCCTTCAGCAGGATCAGCCCGACGAACGCGGCTTGCGAGCCGTTCGCTTCGAGTTTCGATTTGCCGACGAAGTCGCGCGGCGAGGTCAGATCGACGGTCCACGCTAGGCCGGCGTCGAGCGGCGAGACGTTGTCGTCCATATCCTGGCCGTACAGATTCATGCCGGCTTCGAGGCGCAGCGTGTCGCGCGCGCCGAGACCCGCAGGGCGCACGCCTTGCGTTTGCAGCGCGTTCCACAGTGCTTCGACGTGATCCGCCGGGACGATGATTTCGAAGCCGTCTTCGCCGGTGTAGCCGGTGCGGGCGACGGTCAAGTCGCCGAACGGCGTGTCGGCGACGCGCGCGGCGTTGAAAGGTTTGAGCGATTCGGTGGCGGCGCGCGCGGCCGGCACGGTTTGCCAGACTTTTTCGCGGGCGTTCGGGCCTTGCACGGCGACGATCGCGTAATCGCGGCGCGGCGTGATGGTCAGGCCGAAGCCGCCTTCGGCGTTGAGTTGGCCGAACCAGGCGATGTCTTTGTCGGCGGTGCCGGCGTTGACGACCACGCGGAAGTGATCTTCGCCGAAGTAGTAAACGATCAGATCGTCGATCACGCCGCCGTTCGGGTTCAGCAGACAGGAGTAGAGCGCGCGGCCCGGCGTTTGCAGCTTGGCGACATTGTTCGCCAGTGCGTATTCGAAGAAGGCGCGTACGCGCTCCCCGGTGAAATCGACGACGCACATGTGCGAGACGTCGAACATGCCGGCGTCGGTGCGCACGGCGCGGTGTTCGTCGATCTGCGAGCCGTAGTTGACAGGCATATCCCAGCCGCCGAAATCGACCATGCGGGCGTTGAGCGCACGATGGGTGGCGTTGAGCGGGGTGTGTTTCAGTTCAGTCATGGGGCCTCGGGCGTCTCGCGAAACAAAAAAGGCCATGCGGCGCTACGCCTCGCGGCCTGATGCCTGCGAGCGATGCGTTGCATGACCCCTCTGTCCTCGATACCTGAGAGATTGCGCTACCGGGCGATGCGATGCGAATCGCTACGGTGAAACGCGCGCCCCTTCGGTGGGCAGCTTGCCTAAGTCTGAGTCATATGCACGACGCAGACGGCTACTGCCGCTCTCCAGAGTGCGAAAAACCTGAGCCGTGAGGCGGGTTTTTCGACGCGGTCGGTCCTTTTGCCTGAGAGTTTGCGGGTGTGCCCCTTCGGCGGCGCGGCCTGCTGAAAAAATGCGGCCTGCGCGCTCTCCCGACGCGTGCGGCGAATTTACGCGAGGGCCGGGGGCTTGTCAAATAAAGGTCCGCGAGAGGCTTGTCGATTGGTGCGGCGGGATGGCGCGCGTCAAAAAAAGCGCGGGACGTGGGGAGCCCGCGCTGTTGCCGCTGTTGTTTTAGCGGCTGAGCGGGCGCGTGATTATTCGCCGATGGCGCGGGCTGCGTTGTCCAGTTCCTGGTTCAGCACGCGCTGTTCGTCGCCGGAGATGCCGCCGCCGTGTTGCGCGGCCATGTCGTGCGCTTCCTGATGGATCACGTCGAGCCGATGGTGCAGGGCGCCGCCTTGCGGGGGCGGGTAGTAGCCCTCGTTCACGCGGGCGTCGATGCGGCGGCTGAGATTATCGATGCGGCCGTCGACCTGATGGAGACGCTGATCCGCGATTTGCTGCGGATTGGGGCGCGGCGCCGGCGCCGGCGCGGGTTGAGGGGTCACCACGCAGGCGGCCAGCGAGGTGAGCAATGCGCATGCGGTTAGTGCGCGGATAGAACGATGCATGGATTCTCCGGGTTTTGTTTTGTTGCCAGGAATGGATTAGCAACGGTTTTGCTTTGCCGGGGGCTGACGTCCTGCATGCGTTTTTTGTAACGGGATGTTCCTTTCGGGTTGTCAGTTTTGGTTTTTATTGCCTTTCGCGACGCTTATTGTCTGTGCGCCTGCGGCGGTGGCAGTTTCTTTTTTTGGGGGGGGTATTGGCGCTGCCCCCGCACAGGGGGAATCCACAAATTTCCCTCCCTCCCGTCAAACCATTATCTAGCAAGGGTTTCCGCGATTCCGGCCGATTCCGGCATTCCCCGGAAGAAGATTTTTATTTGCTTCAGGACAATCCCGGGACAATTTTCGCGGCTTTTCCGCAACATCCCAGTGCATCTCGGCGCACGTCCTAGGTACACCAACCGTCGCTCACGGAGCGCGGCAAAGCCCGGGTTCAGGCAACTGCCGCGCAGCACTGACGTCTTCGCGCCCGTGTCGCCGTAAACGGAAAAGGCGCGATCTGCTCGCGCCTTCCTGATTAGAACTGCACCGTCATCTGAAACCCGACCGTCACCCGTGAGGTCGGGAATCCAGCCGGTTTGTAGATCGGCGTTCCGGCGAACAGGTCATAGGAAAGTCCCATGAAGCGCGACGGCATACCGCCGCGTATGCCGATCACCGCACCCGCCAGTTGCGTGCCCGCCAGAAATGCCGTGTTCGGCCCGAACACGCGCCCGTAGTCGATCCCCGCGTATAGCGTCTGCCCCGTCTGAAAGACCGGCCATTGCAACTCGTTGCGCCAGTAGAAGCCGCGCTCGGCCGCAAGCATCGTCTCGCCGTCGAAACCGCGTACCGTATAGCGGCTGCTGATCGTCAGGTCGTCAATGTAGTTGAGCGTGTCGTCGGTGAACTGCCCGTGCACCGTGGTGACGTACCGCAGTGGCTGGCTCGCGATCTGGAACGGCACCGACAGGTTCGCGTCGAGCACGGCCATGTGAAACCGGTAAGTCGGGCCATCCGGGTAATAGTCCGGGGTTGCCCCGAGTCCACCGATGCCCTGACGGTACGCGAGCGCGCCGTCCAGCTGCGCATTGTCGAAGTAATGCCGGTCAGTCAGCCCGGCTTCGATGAAGGTATTGTTGCGCCGCTGCTGCGGGATATTGACATCCTCGATAAAGCTGTCGCCGAAACGCTTCGTCAGCCGGAACTGCATGCCGAACACGTCGTTCTGGCTGCGGTGCAGTACGCGGTTCAGCCGCAGGTCAACGGTCTGTGAATTGCCGCTCGACACGAACGTCTGGTTCACGCCCGCGATCTGCTGGTAGTAGGTGTTCGTGTTGCCGAAAAGGGTCGCGGTCCAGTAGCCCCATGGAACGGAATAGGAGCCGTTGAACCCGTGCGAACCCAGTGACTTGTTACCGAACGACAGGTCCTGATTCGCGCCGACCGTGAACACGTCGTTCAGGCCGAGCGGGTTGTCGATGCCGAGGCTGACATTACCCTGCCATTTGCCGGTTGCCTCCGTGCCGGAGTTATCGACCGATGCGACGAAACTCCAGGGTTTCGCGCGCTTCACGGTAATCACGACATCGCTCTCGCCGGGTGTGTCGGTCGGTTCGATCTTCATGTCCACGTCCTGGCTCGCGACGCGCTTCATCTGCTCAAGTCCCTGTTCGAGGTCGCGCAGGTCGAGCAGGTCGCCGCCACGGGCAGGAAAGGCCGTTTTCCACGTGCCGCGCGTATCGGGATCGGCGAAGGCCAGTTGCCGGATCACGCCGGGCACGAGCGCGAGCTTCAGCGTGCCGGATGACAGGTCCTGTTCGGGCAGCAGCACGCGCGTCGTGATGAAGCCACGACTGAGGATCGCCTGCTGCAAGCCCTTGACGATCACGTCGAGCCCCTGTTTGCCGATGCACTGGCCGGTGTAGTAGGCGAGCCAGTCGCGGGCGAACGCAAACGGGTCCTGGGGCAATGCCGAGGTGCCTTTCGCACGCACGATCCTGGGCAGGGTTTCCGGCGTTTCCAGCGCGAACGACTGGATGGGGAAGCATGGCTGTTCGACGGGCAGTTCGGGATACTCGCCGGCCTTCGGCACGGTCGAGCGCACCGAAGGCGCGCTAATGGTCTTCTCGCGTTCCTGCGCTTCGCGCTGCTGCTGGACCTGCTGGTTCTGTTCGGCGTTCGCGCGGGCCGCATTGGAGATGTCCGCTGGCGATGGTGTTTGTGCCACAGCGTGAGGCACGGCGAATAGGAGCGCCGACACGGTGATCGTCGCGGGAACAAGCGCAGCGCTGCCCGTACCAGCAAAGGGAAAGATGCGCTTCTTCATGCCTGCCGCGTGACGAGCCAGATGCCGGACAGGATCACGAGCGCGCCGACGATCTGCATCGGCTTCAGCGCATGTTCGTGTATGGCAGTAAACGCCAGGACGGCAAGAATCGACATGGCCACCATCAGCGGATAAGCGGTACCAAGATTGATCTTGCGCAACGCGAGCGCGTACAGCACGAAGCCAAGACCGTAGGAAGCGACAGCGGCACCCCGCAGGGCGAGCGGCAACCAGGAGGCCGCCGTCGGACCTATGCTTTCAAGCGCTGCGAGGCGCAGCAGGATACCCGAGAGACCACCGAATGTGCCGCTAGCGGCAAGCATTAGCCAGACCATGGTCACACCTCCGCGTCTGCAGTTGCAACAATGGAAACGTGGCCGCTGGCGTGAATCAGCACCTCACGCGTCCCACCGCAAAAAATCTCTTCGAAGCGCGTGGCACCGTGCAACGCGATCAGCACGATCGCTGGAAACGCGATCGAGAAGTTGCGTGCCTCGTCCTGATAGCCGAACAGCACGAACAACGGCAGCACTGGCAGAAAGGCAGCCACGAAATACCGCCGGTACAGGGTCGGCGACGATTGCCACGCAGCGCGGAAAAACACGGCCAGTGGCACAAGCATCAGCGGATTCTGCAGACTCGGCGTCAGGATGCCCTTGGCTATGAGGTTATAGAAACGGAGGTAGGACTGCGGGTTGAGCCAGAACAGCAGGTTTTCCTTCGCATGTAACTCGACGAAACCGCCACCGTTCGCCTCGTAGCCGTTCATGATGAAATGCCGGCTCACGAAGCAGCAACCCAGCTGGAACACCAGCCAGCCCATCCGCCGGCGCATCGGGACGTCCTGCTGGTGCAGGAAGAACAATCCGAGGGGCGCGAGGAAGAACGTTTCCTTGTTGAACGAGAAGAGGGCGATAACCACCGTGCATGGGATCATCCACCGTTTCAGCAGGAAGTAGCATGCGCTGAACACACCCAGCATTTCGATGAAGTCGTAGTAGTACGCTCCCTGCTGGAACGTAAGCGGATAGACGAAGCTGAACCCGGCCAGAAGCCCCAATGCCGGCAATGGCGTTCCTTGAACGCTGCGCGCCCTCCCAGCAGCCATAGGGGCAGGCGAATGATGTTCAGGGGATTGTGCTTGACGGCCCGGATCACGGATTCGATCAGCGTGTCCGTTAATGTCAGCGTACCGTCCAGGTCTACGACCAGTGGCAAATTTTTAGTTTCTTGCACCAGATTTTTCAATCGCCTAAAGGATGCAGGGCGAACAGATTTCGCCGTCGCAATTGGGTCGCCACAAGAGGACTGCCAGCCTCTTGAAAATTTTCGTTGTTATTCGAAAACGTTGATTCGGTTTTTCGTGTGAGAGAAGCGAGCTGCGGCAAGCTTGCCGCAGCTTTGAAGTGTTACGTTTCAAGTCTCAGCGGTTGGATCGTCTTCTGGCAAGAACACGAACAGCCTTGATGGCTTCAATTGCGAGCGCGAAGCCAAACACGATTTTGAAAATGAACAGGATCGCGCCATGCTTCTCTATTTGCTTCGGCGACATGGCACTTACATGCCAATGAATCGAAGACCATGCAACGGCGTCTGGTAGGTATTTGAGACCAAGGTACACAAGCGCGATTCCCAGTACTCGCGTGCAAGCTCCCTTCCAGCTGTCGTCGAGAATTAGTCGGTCAATTTTTGAGGGTTTCACTTCGGTGCTTCCTTACCCGGAACAAACGATGACGTGCCAGCGGCCAAGGAACCTGTCATTGCGCCGGACAGTCCCGGAATTACATTGGGACTACGAGGTTGCAACAACGCGGGAATTGCAGGATTCAGGTTTCCATATGCAAAAGGCCTGAGCACTTGAGCCAGTCCCGCTGTCGTAACAGCCCCTACGAAGTACCCTCCTGACGCAGCAAGAGCGCCTAAACCGGCTGAATACGACAGGCTGTTTGACTCTCCATAGAAGACGTTATTGAAAGCCGTATTTATGCTACCGCCAGCAGCACCAAGCAGAACGTTATTTATAAAACCGACGTTAGCGCCAATTGGCCCTGCAGCCGCACCAGTTGCTGCTGCAAAAACTGCTTCTCCCGGTCGAACGGTTGCTGATTGAACATACTGACCCGCCGCATCCATACCACTACTCGTTGCGGCCCCGATAGCGGCATATCCCAGACTTCCGATCGCAGCCGCGACGGGGCCACCAGCGACCAATACACCGCCGGTCGCAGCTGCTATTACGCCACCGCCCATGAGGTTGCGATTTGCCTGCTCGCTTTGCACGCTATTGTTGATATTTGCCGCAGACGGGTTGTTCGGCCCAACGCCATTCGGGTAGTACTTGGCATACATATTCGGATTCGCCTTCTGGTCAGGCGTCGCATAGAACATGTAGCCGGGACCGCTGTTGCCGTCGGCAGGCAGCATGCCGTGCGCCTGATCAAGGAATGCGCTCGCGCTCTGATCCCATGTGCCGGGCGAACCGTTCTGCACCTGGCGGTTTGCCTGCGCCGTCAGTTCATTCACGGCCTGATCGACAGAAATTCCCTTCTGTTTCGCGTATGGCGCGGCGGTGTCCTTGATCCACTGCTGTTCGGTCGGATGCAATTGCCGGTTAAAACGGTCGACGTTCATGGCTTGAACCAAGGGCCGAATCTTTCCGGCTCGTCGCTCAGCATTCCAGCCTTACGGAGGGGCTTCGGCAAAAATCGAATATGTATAACCAGAAGAACAATAAAGAATGGAAGGCCTATGGCAAATACAGAGATGCCATCACTTAGCCCCATCAGCCTCCGGCAGATGCCGATTACGATGACCGTATAACATCCCGCACTGAACACGGACATCAGGCAAACCATGAACCATATCTGAACCGTTGCGTAGAGCCGTCGCCAGTTCATTTCCGACCTTTCATATGACGGACGTCATTGATGACAGTTGCTCCCTTTGAGCCAATCCCAAATAGCAAAAGGCCTTGCGTCGTCCCATAGGGCGCAGTCTGGTTGACGAACGGAATCAGGGAGGTGTTGTTTATACGTGGCACCGTTACGTCGAACATCGAACCCGGTCGGTTCAGTCCATCGGCAACACCCATCTTGAGCGGAACGGGCGCTCTCAATGCCGCAATCGCAGCCGCAAGGTTCAATCCATCATATGCCACATTTCCCCAACCGGCGGGCAGTGCCTCATTGAATCCATATCGCAAAGGATTCACTCCAGCAGAATTAATCCCGTTATAACGGTTGTACAGCCCATCCGCACCTTCGGCCATATCGCTTAGACCAAAGACCACCATCCCTCCACCACCCAACACGCACCCTGCGCCAGTCGTCGCGCAAATACCTGCCCCGGTCTTCGCCGTCACACCGCCCAGCACCATCTTGGCTGCGTCGTTTCCAACGCCCAGCGGATCACTCTTCACCATGTCCGCGATCTTCTGTCCCGGTGTGTAGTTGAACAGTCCCGCTTCCTGCTGACGGTTCACCCACGCAATCTCTGGCCCGAGCTGAGACGCCTCAAGCTGGCTCACGTAGTTTGCGTTGTATGCATCGCTACCCACCGGATACTCCGCCCAGCACTTCACCGCAAGGCACGCGGCCTTCGTCAGTTTGTCCTGTTCGGCCTGGTCGCCGTTCGCCTGTTTCGCTATCGTGCTCTTCTCGTCAGGATGTAGTTGTCTGTTGAACCGATCAACGTTGTACCCCGAGAATGCACCAGCGTTTCCGCCGACCGCAGCTCCAGCACCCGTCGCAATCGCATTCGCGACGATGTTACCAAGCGCCTGGTCGATATCGGAATTGCCAGTCGGATTCGTGCCGGAAATCGCGCTGCTCAACTCGCCCAGCTTGCCCGCTGCGATCGAGGCGACGCCCGCGCCAGCCGCCGCGCCGATTACATTGCCGCCGCCGAGCCCAGCCACCAAGCCCGCGCCCGCCGCCTGCATCAGTGCACGGTTTACACCACCCTCAGCCCATACAGCTGCGCCCGCCGTATCGCCCGAAGCCAGCGCCTCTTTCTCCTTCGAATCGGCATAGTCGCCAACGCGTCTCGACACGGCTTCGCCGGCCGCACTCGCGGCACTCATCATGTCCGCCTGGTTGTTCAGCAGGTTGTTCAGGTCCGGCGTTT
This sequence comes from Paraburkholderia sp. SIMBA_030, assembly GCF_046535245.1. Classification (NCBI taxonomy): domain Bacteria; kingdom Pseudomonadati; phylum Pseudomonadota; class Betaproteobacteria; order Burkholderiales; family Burkholderiaceae; genus Paraburkholderia; species Paraburkholderia sp. SIMBA_030. The sequence goes on along the minus strand of NZ_JAWRXB010000003.1, from coordinate 7,962 downwards.
TCGCCACTGTCCCGTTCGTGTTCGACGTGTCGCGGTTCAGGCTCGCGATATCCTGTTGCTGGTTCGCCGTATCGGTGACATTTATGGTGCCGGTGCTGATCCCGCTTTGCGTCGTCGCACTGCTGCTGCCGCTATCGTTCTGGCTCAACATCGGCGCGGCGCCACCCGCGTTCTTGCCCGACGTCGGGCCGTGCGTGCTGTAGTTCGCGCCGCCGTCGCCGGTCGTCACGCCCGCGCTGAAGCCGCCCGAATGCGCGTTGTAGTCCGACGAGTTCCGGATATCACTGAAGGTTAGCGTGCCGGTCGTAAGCGTGTTCTTCGACGCATCGGCATCGCTCGCGATCACCGCCCCCTTGAGATCCGTGTTGCCCTTCACGGTGATGTCGAAACCGCCCGTGCCCGCCTGGATGCCGGCCTGTTCATTCACGCCCGCATAGCTGCCGTTCGCGTTACCGCTGCTCTGGCTGAAGCTGGCGCTACCGCCCCCCATGCTCACGCTGAAACCACCGCCCGAGCTTTCCTGATGCGCGCTGCTGGTGAGCGTGTCCTGCACGCTGGCAATGTTCAAGTTGCCACCGACGTCCGCCGACACCTGTTTGCCGCTGACGTTCGAGCCGATGATGTTGGTATCGCCGCCCGAGACGATCGTGACGCTGTTCGCCGCCGTGACGTGCGTGCTGTTCTGCATGGCAGCGTCGCTGTTGCCGTTGCCGCTTGCCTTCGACGCGGCCGCGTCGACGCCCCAGCCACCGGTGCCGTATGAGATGCCCACGCTCGCGCTGCTCGACTGGTTCGTGCTGCGCGTCGAATCGGTGTCGGTCGTATTGAGCAGGTTCACCTGGTTCGTTGCCGCCAGCACCACATCGTTCGCACTGACGTTCGATCCCGCGATGGTGACGTTGCCGCTGCCCGGCGTGCCGTTACCGGTCGCGACGAACGCCGCCGTGCCGCCCGCGTTCACGCCCGAACCCTTCTGCGTCGTGCTGGTTTCCGAGAACGTGCTCGTCGAACTGCTCGATCCATAGCTAAGTTCGACCTTCGCCTGGGGCGTGCCGCCCGACGCCAGACTGTTTGCCAGGCCGGCTGCGGCCCCCGCCGCATCGATCGCCCCGCTTGCTGCGGCGATCCCGTGCAGCGCGGCCGCACGGCTGTCCTGACTCTGGCCCGCGGACTTCGACTGCTGCACGGTGTTCTGCAACGCATCGAGCACCGGCGCCTTGACCGCAAGCGTGAAGCCGCTCTGCTCCACCACGTGCGTCTCGTCATGCTGCATGGTGTCGGTCGCCGCATCAATCGTCACGTTCGCGCCGGTGCCGGTGATGTTCTTCGCGGCGATCAGGTCGCTGCCCGTTACGTGCAGGTCATTGCCCGCCGCGATGTTCACGCTGCCGTTGAGCGACCCGATCGTGCTGCCGTTGTTCGTCACCAGCGACGTGTTCGACGTGTCGGTCTGCGTCTTGCTGCCCACCGAAATGCCGATGCCGCCGCTCGTGCCGAAGCCGGAATCGTGTTTCTGGTAATAGCTCGATGTGTTCTCGGTGTCCTGCGAGGTCGTGATGGTCATGTTGCCCACCGCCGCGAGGCTCACGTCATTGGTGCCCACGACCGTTGAACCCTGAACCGTCAGATTCCTGCCCGAACTGATATTGACCGTGTCGCCCGATACGGTGCTGCCGACGCCGATGTTGGCCTGCGTGCTCTGCATCGTGTCGGTGGTCGAACCGCTCACCACGCTGCCGCGTTTCGATTCGGTGGCGGTATAGCTGTCGTGTTCCTCGCGTGCTTCATTGATGCTGATGTTACCGGTGGAAACAATCGCCGCCGTGCCGGTGCCGTTGTCGATACCGTTCGTGACGCCCGCGGTGAGCGACGAGCCGGTCAGCGTCACGTTACCCTTGCTGGCATCCGTGCTGATCGCGGCCAGCGCCGCATTGCCGCCCGCCGTGAAGCTCGTGCCGACCGCCTGCTCGTCATAGGTGCGATCGACTTCCTTGCGCGAACTGCTGTCGATGGCGACGTTGTTGTACTTCGCCGTGTCCGTGACCGTCGTCGCCGTCAGGTTGCCGCCGGCCACCGCCGCGAGGTCGCCGCCTGCCGTGACCGTCGCACCCTTGAACGTCATGTCGTTGCCGCTCTGCAACGCGAGACTGCCGCCCGACGTGATCGCGCTGGTTTCGTTGAGCGTCGTCGCCGCTTCCCAGTGATGCTGGTCGTTCTTGTTGACCGACTGGGTCGTGGTGGACTGCACCGCATCGACCATGATGTCGTGTCCGGCCGTGACCTGCGCGCCGCCGCCCGCGCTGATGTTCGCGCCGTGCACCAGCAGATCGTTGCCTGCGGCCACGATCATGTCGCCCGTCGAGATGATCGCGCCCTGCGCGCCGAGCAGGGTCTGGCTCACTTTGCTGTTACCTGCGGTCGAACTCACTCCGACCGCATCGACCAGCGTCGTGTTGACGATGTTGTTGCCCGCCAGCACCGCGACCCGGTTGCCGCTGATCTGGCCCGAGGCGTTGACCACATCGTTCGTCGCCGACACGACCGTGGTGCCGTTTGCTGAACTGCTGCTGATCGATCCGCCGCGATTCAGGATGTCGGTTGCGGCGATCACGGTCTGCGTGCCGCCCCTGATCGTGCCGGAATTGACCACGCTGCCGGTGGCGTGCATCTCCACGTCATCCGCTGTGATCAGCGCGCCGTTCGGTTGCAGGTCATTCGCATGCGTCTGCGCCAGATAGACGACGGGTGCGGGCACCGTCTGCGTGCTGCCATCGGGCAGCGTCACGGTCTGGCTCACCAGCCACACGATATCGCTCGTAAGCGCATCCATCTGCGCGGCGGTCAGCGCCAGGCCCGGCTCAAGATTGAACTGCTGCGCTGCATTGACGCCGGCGTTCATCAGCGCCTGGTATTCGTCAAGATTGTTCGTATAGCCTTGCAGATACACGCGGCCCGTCAGCTGCGTGATCTGGTTGCGCACCAGTTGTTCTTCGTACAGACCGTCGCCCAGCCGCTTGATGGTCTTCGACGGATCGAGGCCCAATGCCCCAAGCATGTAGTCGCTGGAGATGAAGCTCGTATAGCTCGTCAGGCGTGGGTCTGTCACGACGAGATACGATGCGCCGGGCGTGGTGTTGAACGTGTACAGGCCGCTTGACGGCAGCGTAATGTTGAGTGAGCCGGTCGGCCCCGCGACCGACTGCGGCGCGTTGATGGTCTGCGTCTGGCCGGTCGCGAGGTTTACCGTCTGCGTGCCGCCGCCGGCGACGCCGCCTGCCGCGCCATTCGCCCCGAGCGTGCCGCCAGTGGCGCCGGTCGCCGAGTTCGCCGCCGCGACGTTCGTGTTGTTGATATCCGTGCCGCTGATCTGGATCATGTTACCCGCGACGATCGTGCCGCCCAGGCCGCCGATCGCCACCGGCGCGAGCACGATCGAGGGCTCGACCACCGTGCCCACGTCGCGCGAAATGTTCTCGTTCCACGCGTAAGTCGAGACGATGTCCTGTTTCTGGTACCGGTAAAGCGTCTGGCCGGTGTTGTTCACGAGCGTGCCGCCGTAGCTGCCGCTACCGTTGCCGATCGTGCCGTCCTGGGCACTGCTGCCGATCTGGATCGAACCGCCCGCCGCGATCGCGCTGTAGCTGTTGTTGAGCGTGCCGACGTTGGCGAGCGTCAGGTTGCCGCCCGCGAGCAGTTGCGCCTGCTGTGCCTGCGGGCCGACGACCTGGTCCTGCTGCGTGGTGGTGGTCGTGTCACGTGCGATCTCGACGCGCTGATAGCCGTTGTGGCCGTCGCTGCGCGTGGCGTACTCGGTTGCCGGATCGTAGTTGACGTTCGGGTCGTAGCCGTCCCAGTAGTTGACGGTGATCGTGCCGTCGCCATTGGTCGTGATCGAGTTGTACCAGATGGTCTGCGGCTGACCGTTGACGTTCACCACCAGCAACCGGTCGGTCGCATTTGACCCGACCGTTTCGGTGACGATCTGCGAGACGGAATAGGTCGCGTCGATGGGCGTTTTGTAACCGTAGTCCCATACTGCCTGCGTGCAGGATGAATGGCTGTCAGCGTTGCCGGTCGCGCACGCCATGTACTTGTCGCGCTTGGTCTGGTGAAGTGTTTCAACGTCCGTCGTCACCGTCTCGACGGTGGGCGCCGGGCGGGTGTTCGTCAGCGTCTGCGCGGCGATTTCGATGTTGCCCTGCGCCTCGATGGTGGACTGATCGTTGGTGACTGAATTGCTGCGGTGCGCGAGCAGCCCGTTGGCGTCGCGTGTGGCGTCCGCCGCGATGTTGATATTGCCGAGGCTGAAAATATTCGCGCCACCCGTGTTCGAGATGTCGCCGGGCGAATACAGATTCAGTTCAGACGCGGCGGCCATCACGGCGGCCGCACCCGTGTTGAGGATGGACTGGCTGCCGCTGAGCGTGACGGTGTTGCCGATGATGGTGGCGGTATTGATCAGCGTCGCGCTGTTCGTCGTGACCGAATTGCCCTCGATGCGGCCCTCGTTGGTGATCGCACCGGCGGCGTTGACCGTCGTATTCGCCGAATTCAGGTCCGCGCCCGCCTGGTTATCGACGTTCGCTGAATTGACCGTCAGCGCGTTCACCGCACCCAGGTTTCCCTGGTTCGTGAAGTTGCCCGCCGTGGTGAAGGTCAGGTTGTGATTGGCCTGGATGCGGTTCGCGCCAGCGAGCGTGTAGTCGCCATTGACCGTCACCGTGCCGTCGTTGCCGGCGATGATCGTGCCGTCGCCGGTCAACTGGTTCGTGGTGAGGCCCAGGTTCTGGTCGCTGCCGATCGCGCCGTTCCGGTTCGCGAGCGTGCCGGTGGTGACGGAGATGCTGCCGCCCGAACCGGTGTCGTTGCCGATCCTGCCGGACGTGTTATCGAGCGCCGCCACGTTCAGGCCGATCGCGCCGTTCGCATGGATCGAGCCGTTCCGGTTCACGACCGCAGCGCCCGCCTGGTCGAGCGTCAGGTTGTTGACGCTGGAGAGCGTGCCACCGCTGTTATCGACCGCCTGTGTGATCGCCAGCGTCAGGTCGTGGCCGGCGACAACCTGTGCGCCCGCCGTGTTCGACAGCGCCTGCCCGGCCACCGGCACATCGCCGTTGCCGCCGATCGTGCCGGCGCCCGCCACGCCGTTCGTATTGGCGTTCGTGATCGACGCGGCGCTGATCGCCGTTGCACCCGTACCGGTATTCGCAATGCGGCCGTTCGTGTTGTCGAGCGACGCGCCCGAGACGGTGAGCGTCGCGGCAGGGTTGTCCACCGTCCCATCCGCCTCGATCTGGCCGCCGGTGTTCGTGATCGCGCCCTGCGCGCCCACCGACACGTCGTCATTGCCCTGGATCAGCCCGGCCGCGTTGGCCAGTGTGCTGCCCGACTGTACCGAGAGGGCGCGGCCCGCGACCAGCGTGCCATCCGAGTTACCGATGCTGCCTGCGGATGCCGTCACGGCACCATTGCCACCGATCAGGCCGTTGCGCGTATTGGTCAGCGCACCAGTGGCGCTCACGCTCGTCGCGCCGGTGCCGCCATTGGCGATGGCGCCGCCGTCATTCGCAATCGTTTGCGCGGAGACGCCAAGGGTGTCGTTCGACTGGATCGTCCCGTCCGTGTTGTCGAGCGCGCCCGCGTCGGAAATCGACACCTTCTGCGCGCCAAGGTAGCCGCCCGCGCTGTTGTCGAGCGACGCCACGTCGAGCGATGCGAACGACTGCCCCGCGAGCGTGCCGCCCCGGTTCGACACCGCGCCTCCGTGGACCGCGAGCCCGCCATTGGTCGCGATGGCGCCGCCATTGTTCGACAGCGAACCCGTGGTGACCGACAGCGTGCCGGTACCTGAATCCGTGATCGTGCCGTGGTCGTTGATGACGGTCGCCGACGCCAGCGTCAGGTCGGTGCTGTTCGTCTGTAACGTGCCGTTCGCGTTGTCGAGCGTGCCCGACACATCGACCGCCATCTCGCCGGTGCCTGTCTGCGTGATGCTGCCGTTATGGTTGACCAGGTTCGTTCCGTGCAGCGCGATCTGGCTTGCGCTGATTGCGCCCGCGCTGTTGTCTATCGTCGTTGCGCTCGCGCTCGCCTGCTGGCCGGCCGCGATCGTGCCGGAACTGGTCAGCGTCGTGCCCGCCGAGACAGTCGTGTTGCCGTTGGCCGCCAGCGTTCCACTGTTGAACAGCGTCTGCACGGCGCGGGCGACGAGCGACTGCGCCGCCGTGATCGAGCCTGCATTGACGAGCTGTCCGGCCTGCGCGGTCACGTTTCCGTTGCCGCCAATCGTGCCAGCCCCGGTGCCGCCACTGCCATTGTTCAGCAGGCCCGTCGTGAAGAGGCTCAGGCCGTCGGCATTGAGCGAGGCGATATGACCGCCCGTGTTGTCCAGGCTGCCGGCGTTCGTCGTGAGTGCCCCCGCCGCCTGCATCGTGCCGCCCGCGTTCGACACCGCGCCCGTGACGTTTTCCGTCAGCGTGCCGCCCGACACGATCTGGCCGTTGCGGTTCGACAGTGCGCCGGCCGTGATTGACTGTGCGCCGCCTGATGACAGCGCGCCATTGTCGTTCGTCAGTGTGCCCGTTGCGGTAGCGTTGAGCGTGCCGCCCGCCGTCACTGTCGCGCCCGATGTGTTCAGGTCACTGCTGTTCGCGGCAAGGGCGAGTGCGCCGTTCGCCGACGTGCTGCTGCCGGCGAGATTGACGCCACTGCCCGACAGCGACGCATGGCCGCCCGCGACGTTCTGACCGGTCGCGCTCAGCTGGCCGGATGCCGTCACGCTCAGGTCGCCATTGCGGCCCACCGAACCATCCTCGCCGTTCACGCCTGCGCCCAGCGTGCCGGTCGAATTCACGCTGCCGGCGTTGACCGTCGTATTCTGCTGGGCGGCCAGCGTGCCGCTGTTCGTGAACGTACCGCTGGCTGAGAGCGTCGCGTTCTGCTGCGCGTAGGTCGTGCCGCTGTTCTGGATATCGCTGCCGGTTGCGATCAGATTGCCGCTCGCGCTGGTCTTGCCGGTGAGGGCCAGCTGGCCGTTCGATTGCAGCGTCAGGTCGCCCGCCTGCGCGGCGATCACGCCCCGGCTTGAAACGCCTACGCCGTACTCGTTGCCAGCCAGAAAAATACGCCCGCTGTACATGCCGCCCAGCTGGCTTACGTCGATCGACACGGCCGGTGCCGGACCATTGCCCGCAATCGGCGTGGCCGCCAGCGAGTCGTGATCGATCTGGTTCGCGCCCGTGATGACATTTAAATTCTTTCCTGCATAGATCGCCGCATTAACCTGCACGGCACGGGCCAGTAAATCAACCTGATCGACAGCCGAACCGTCCAGCCCCGCGCCCTGCACGGTGATGTTGCCGCCGGTCACATTGAAACCCGCGAGCGAACCATCGGGTGCGAAGTTCGGTGAACCGGTCGTCAGGATCGCGCGCGAGGTGTTGATGAAGCCACCGCCGTTCACGCTGATGCCCGAACCGTTCGCTATGACGACTTCTGCGCGCTGGCCTGCCACTTCGAGATGGCCGTTGATCTGACTCGCTGCGCTGCTGTTGACCTGGTTGACGATGACCCGCGCGGACTGACCGGGGCCGAAGTTCGGGTTGCCGTTAATCATGCCCGCCTGCTGCGTCTGCACGATCGTCGGCGAATTGTTCAGGATCGCGCCGGGCCGCTGTACGTCGAACTGGCCGTATGTGTTCATCGAGACGCCAGCGCCGGACGGTCTGTTGATGTTCACCTGCGGCAGACCGTTCTGCGTCTGGATGACGGAAGGTGCGTGCGCGCCACCCGGTACGATCTGCGCGCCGGCCAGCAAGGGCGCCGCGCCCACGAGCCCCAGTGCGGCGAGCGCGATGGGGCGGAATGCGAACGGCGATCGGCGCCTCGCACCGGCCGGTGCATGGCCCGTTACTGTGGTTTCGCCATTGTTCCTGCCGGTCGTGCTGGCGGTCTCCGCGACAG
>NZ_JAWRXB010000039.1:0-22937 GCF_046535245.1 Paraburkholderia sp. SIMBA_030 | reverse complement strand
GCCAAGCCGGGTTCGATCAACCCGCACACGCATTTCACGGCAGAAGTGTACGTGCTGAGCAAGGACGAAGGCGGCCGTCACACGCCGTTCTTCAACAACTATCGCCCGCAGTTCTACTTCCGTACGACGGACGTGACGGGCTCGATCGAGTTGCCGAAGGACAAGGAAATGGTCATGCCGGGCGACAACGTGTCGATTACGGTGAAGCTGATCAACCCGATCGCGATGGAAGAAGGTCTGCGTTTCGCAATCCGCGAAGGTGGCCGTACCGTCGGCGCAGGTGTCGTTGCCAAGATTCTCGAGTAAAATCGCGGATTGAACTTGCAGTAAGTGGTGCCCGGAGCCGGGCACCGGCCCACGGCGGGCGTCCGGCTCTACGTTCTTTTACTATCTGGCGGTGCAATACCGCCTCGCTCTTTCCAAGGAATTGTCATGCAGAACCAGAAAATCCGCATTCGCCTGAAGGCTTTCGACTATCGCCTGATCGACCAGTCGGCAGCGGAAATCGTCGACACGGCAAAGCGGACTGGCGCAATCGTTCGTGGTCCGGTGCCCCTGCCGACCCGCATTCAACGTTTCGACATCCTGCGTTCGCCGCACGTCAACAAGACGTCGCGCGATCAGCTCGAAATCCGTACGCACCAACGCCTGATGGACATCGTCGATCCGACGGACAAGACCGTCGACGCACTGATGAAGCTTGACCTGCCGGCTGGCGTGGACGTGGAAATCAAGCTGCAATAAGGCTTCCAGGCGTTGTTCGGCTTGCCGGGCAACGCTAAGTCATTGATTGCTTGCGGAAAACGAAAGGCCTCGCTATAATGCAAGGCTTTTCGCGCATTTGCGCAAAAAAGTCGGTGTGCTGCAGCATGAATTCATGCCCGAAACGGCACCGGCATTTTGTAAATTAGCCCCGACCAATCGCAGTCGGGAATGGAGAAAACGATGAGCCTTGGACTCGTAGGTCGCAAGGTTGGCATGACCCGTATCTTCACGGCAGAAGGGGATTCGATTCCCGTTACCGTGCTGGACGTGTCCGACAACCGCGTGACGCAGATCAAGACTGTTGAAACCGACGGCTACACGGCCGTGCAGGTTGCATTCGGTACGCGCCGTGCATCGCGTGTGACGAAGCCGTTGGCCGGTCATCTCGCCAAAGCCGGTGTTCAAGCCGGTGAAATCCTCAAAGAATTCCAGATCGATGCTGCCAAGGCTGCCGAGTTGTCGAACGGCACCGTGGTCGGTCCCGACCTGTTCGAAGTAGGCCAGAAGGTCGACGTGCAAGGCGTGTCGATCGGTAAGGGCTACGCCGGTACCATCAAGCGTTACAACTTCGCATCCGGCCGTGCATCGCACGGTAACTCGCGCTCGCACAACGTGCCGGGTTCGATCGGTATGGCGCAGGATCCGGGTCGTGTTTTCCCGGGTAAGCGCATGACCGGTCACATGGGTGACGACACGGTGACGGTGCAAAACCTCGAAATCGCTCGTATCGACGCTGACCGCAAGCTGTTGCTGGTCAAGGGCGCCGTTCCGGGTGCGAAGGGTGGCAAGGTATTCGTTACGCCGGCCGTGAAGACGCGTGCCGTGAAAGGAGCGAAATAATGGAACTTAAGCTCCTGAATGCCAATGGTCAGGAAGGTGCAGGCGTTAGCGCGTCGGACGTCGTGTTCGGCCGCGATTACAACGAAGCCCTGATTCACCAGGTGGTGGTGGCGTATCAAGCGAATGCCCGTAGCGGCAACCGCGCGCAGAAGGATCGTGAGCAAGTCAAGCACACGACCAAGAAGCCGTGGCGCCAGAAGGGTACGGGCCGCGCCCGTGCCGGTATGTCGTCGAGCCCGCTGTGGCGCGGCGGTGGCCGGATTTTCCCGAATTCGCCGGAAGAAAACTTTTCGCACAAGGTCAACAAGAAGATGCATCGCGCAGGTCTCTGCTCGATCTTCTCGCAGTTGGCTCGCGAAGGCCGCATCTCGGTGGTCGACGAGCTGACGCTCGAAGCGCCGAAGACGAAGCTGCTGGCCGAAAAATTCAAGGCGATGGGTCTCGACTCCGTGCTGGTGATTACCGACACGGTTGACGAAAACCTGTACCTCGCGTCGCGCAACCTCGCCCATGTGGCAGTTGTCGAGCCGCGTTACGCCGACCCGCTGTCGCTGATCTACTTCAAGAAGATCCTGATCACGAAGGCTGCGGTCGCCCAGATCGAGGAGTTGCTGTCATGAGCGAGATTCGCAAGAACGATCATCGTTTGATGCAGGTCCTGCTCGCGCCGGTGATCTCCGAAAAGGCGACGCTGGTGGCCGACAAGAACGAGCAAGTCGTGTTCGAAGTCGCGCCCGATGCCACGAAGCAGGAAGTGAAAGCTGCAGTCGAGCTGCTGTTCAAGGTGGAAGTCAATTCCGTCAACGTGCTGGTCTCGAAGGGCAAAGCCAAGCGCTTTGGCCGCTTCATGGGCAAGCGCAAGGACGTGAAGAAGGCATACGTCTGCCTGAAGCCCGGCCAGGAAATCAACTTTGAAGCGGAGGCCAAGTAATCATGGCAATCGTTAAAGTTAAGCCGACTTCGCCGGGTCGCCGCGCGATGGTCAAGGTGGTCAATAAGGATCTGCATAAGGGCAAGCCGTTCGCACCGCTGCTCGACTCGCAATCCTCGACCGCCGGCCGTAACAACAACGGTCACATCACCACGCGTCACAAGGGTGGTGGTCACAAGCATCACTATCGTGTCGTCGATTTCCGTCGCAACAAGGACGGCATTCCGGCCAAGGTCGAACGTCTTGAGTACGATCCGAACCGTAGCGCGAACATCGCGTTGGTTCTGTACGCAGACGGCGAGCGCAAGTACATCATCGCTCCGAAGGGTGTGACGGTTGGCCAGCAACTGATGTCGGGTTCGGAAGCACCGATCCGCGCAGGTAACACGCTGCCGATCCGCAACATTCCGGTCGGTACGACGATCCATTGCATCGAAATGCTGCCGGGCAAGGGCGCGCAAATGGCGCGTTCGGCTGGTACGTCGGCGATGTTGCTGGCTCGTGAAGGTATCTACGCACAGGTCCGCCTGCGCTCGGGTGAAATCCGCCGCGTTCACGTTGAATGCCGCGCGACGATTGGTGAAGTTGGCAACGAAGAGCACAGCCTCCGTCAAATCGGTAAGGCTGGCGCGAACCGCTGGCGCGGTATCCGCCCGACGGTGCGTGGCGTTGCAATGAACCCGGTCGATCACCCGCACGGTGGTGGTGAAGGCAAGACGGCTGCAGGTCGCGATCCGGTGAGCCCGTGGGGCACGCCTGCTAAGGGTTATCGCACCCGCAGCAACAAGCGCACGACGAGCATGATCGTCCAGCGCCGTCACAAGCGTTAAGGAGTAGGCAATGGCACGTTCTGTAAAAAAAGGTCCGTTCTGCGACGCCCATTTGCTGAAGAAAGTTGAGGCGGCTGCAGCTTCGCGGGATAAGAAGCCGATCAAAACCTGGTCGCGCCGTTCGACGATTCTGCCGGATTTCATCGGTCTGACGATTGCCGTGCACAACGGCCGTCAACACGTCCCGGTGTACATCTCGGAAAACATGGTCGGCCACAAGCTTGGCGAGTTCGCATTGACCCGGACGTTCAAGGGTCATGCAGCCGACAAGAAGGCTAAGAAATAAGGGGCTCATGATGGAAGTGAAAGCAATTCATCGCGGTGCCCGCATCTCGGCGCAGAAAACGCGCCTTGTGGCTGACCAGATCCGCGGTTTGCCGGTCGACAAGGCGCTGAACGTTCTGACGTTCTCGCCGAAGAAGGCTGCGGGAATCGTGAAAAAGGTCGTGCTGTCGGCGATCGCGAATGCGGAGCATAACGAAGGCGCCGATATCGACGAGCTCAAGGTAACGAGCATCATGGTCGACAAGGCTGCATCGCTCAAGCGTTTTACCGCGCGCGCTAAAGGCCGTGGTAACCGCATCGAGAAGCAATCCTGTCACATCACTGTGACGGTCGGTAATTAAGGGGTCATACGATGGGACAGAAAATTCATCCGACTGGCTTCCGTTTGGCCGTCAGCCGCAATTGGGCGTCGCGTTGGTACGCGAACAACAGCAATTTCGCGGCGATGTTGCAGGAAGACATCGGTGTTCGTGAATACCTGAAGAAGAAGCTGAAGAACGCTTCGGTTGGTCGCGTCGTTATCGAGCGTCCGGCGAAAAACGCGCGCATCACGATTTATAGCTCGCGTCCGGGTGTGGTCATCGGTAAGAAGGGCGAGGATATCGAGCTGCTGAAGTCGGAACTGCAACGCCGCATGGGCGTGCCGGTCCACGTCAACATCGAAGAAATCCGCAAGCCGGAAACCGATGCGCAACTGATCGCTGATTCGATCACTCAACAACTCGAACGCCGGATTATGTTCCGTCGCGCGATGAAGCGTGCGATGCAAAACGCAATGCGTCTGGGTGCTCAAGGCATCAAGATCATGAGCGCTGGCCGCCTGAACGGTATCGAAATCGCTCGTACGGAATGGTATCGCGAAGGTCGCGTGCCCCTCCATACGCTGCGCGCTGATATCGACTACGCAACTTCGGAAGCGAAGACGACCTACGGCATCATCGGCGTGAAGGTGTGGGTCTACAAGGGCGACACGCTCGGCCGTAACGACGCACCGGTGGTTGAAGAAGTCGCTGAAGAAAAGCGTCCGCGCCGCAACGCACGTCCGGGTGGCGATCGCCGTCCGCGTCGCGATGGTGAAGGTGGTGGCCCGGCAGGTGCACGCCGTGGCGCTCCTCGTCGTGCTGGCGGTGCCGGCGGCGACGGGAAGACTGGAGAATAACGATGCTGCAACCGAAACGCAGAAAGTATCGCAAAGAGCAGAAGGGTCGTAACACCGGTATCGCTACCCGCGGCAACGCGGTGTCGTTCGGTGAGTTCGGCCTGAAGGCTATCGGTCGTGGTCGCTTGACCGCGCGCCAGATTGAAGCGGCACGTCGTGCAATGACGCGTCACATCAAGCGTGGTGGCCGCATCTGGATCCGCATCTTCCCGGACAAGCCGATCTCGCACAAGCCGGCTGAAGTGCGTATGGGTAACGGTAAAGGTAACCCTGAGTACTACGTCGCAGAGATTCAACCGGGCAAGATGCTGTACGAAATGGATGGCGTAACCGAAGAGCTGGCACGCGAAGCGTTCCGTCTGGCTGCAGCTAAGCTGCCGCTCAAGACGACGTTTATCGTGCGTCAGCTCGGCGCCTAAGGAGCAAATGATGAAGGCTTCCGAACTTCACCAGAAAGATCAGGCCGCGCTCAACAAGGAGCTGTCGGACCTGTTGAAGGCGCAATTCGGCCTGCGCATGCAACTCGCGACCCAGCAGCTCACGAACACGAGCCAGCTGAAGAAGGTTCGTCGCGACATCGCACGTGTGCGGACCGTCCTGACTGAGAAGGCGAACCAGAAATGAACGATAGCGTAAAAACCTCGCTCAAGCGGACGCTGGTCGGCAAGGTCGTCAGCAACAAGATGGACAAGACGGTCACCGTGCTGGTCGAGCACCGCGTGAAGCACCCGATCTACGGCAAGTACGTTGTGCGTTCGAAGAAGTACCACGCGCACGACGATGCGAACACGTACAACGAGGGTGACCTCGTTGAAATCCAGGAAACGCGTCCGATTTCGAAGACGAAAGCTTGGGTCGTGGCTCGCCTGGTCGAGGCTGCTCGCGTCATCTGACGCCGCAAAGTTGTAGAAGTAATTGAAATCGCAGTAAGTTTCGCTTGCAAGACCGAGATTATTTGTTATAATTTCGGTCTTCCCTCTTTTATGGGAGCCCCGTCGCGGGCGAAGTTGGTGGGGGAAGCGGTTCAGGCGCCAGTCTGTTCCGAAGGATTCACCGGATTGCGATGGCGGGTTTCGTTTGCCGTCGCTGCTGTTCTAACCCAAGCAGCCGATTGGCTGACGGGACCAAGACTGACCGGGTACGCCATGGTGGTGTGACCGGATTAAGTTGGGAAAGATAAACCATGATCCAGACCGAAACTCGGCTTGAAGTGGCCGACAACACGGGTGCGCGTGAAGTCATGTGCATCAAGGTGCTCGGCGGCTCGAAGCGTCGTTATGCCAGCATTGGCGACATCATCAAGGTGACCGTCAAAGAAGCTACGCCGCGCGGGCGCGTGAAGAAAGGCGAAATTTATAACGCCGTGGTGGTTCGTACCGCCAAGGGCGTGCGCCGTCAGGACGGCTCGCTGATCAAGTTCGACGGCAATGCCGCAGTGTTGTTGAATGCCAAGCTCGAACCTATTGGCACCCGTATTTTCGGGCCTGTCACGCGCGAGTTGCGCAGCGAACGATTCATGAAGATCGTTTCGTTGGCACCTGAAGTGCTGTAAGGAGTCGCGATGAACAAGATTCGCAAAGGTGACGAAGTTATCGTCACCACCGGCAAAGATAAAGGCAAGCGCGGCGTCGTGCTGTCCGTTGGCGAAGGCAAAGTGATTGTCGAGGGTATCAACCTCGTCAAGAAGCACGTCAAGCCGAACCCGATGAAGGGTACGACGGGTGGCGTGGAAGCCAAGACGATGCCGCTGCAAATTTCGAACGTCGCTTTGGTCGACGCGAATGGCAAGGCGTCGCGTGTAGGCATCAAGGTCGAAGGAGACAAGAAAGTCCGTTTCCTTAAGACGACCGGCGCCGTGCTGAGCGCTTGACGCTGCGGAGTAAAAAAATGGCTCGTTTGCAAGAGTTTTACAAAGAGAAGGTTGTACCCGGCCTCATCGAGAAGTTCGGTTACAAGTCCGTGATGGAAGTGCCGCGCATCACCAAGATCACCCTGAACATGGGCCTTGGCGAAGCGGTTGCTGACAAGAAGATCATCGAAAACGCCGTTGGCGACCTGACGAAGATCGCTGGCCAGAAGCCGGTGATCACGAAGGCACGCAAGGCAATCGCTGGCTTCAAGATCCGTCAGGGCTATCCGATCGGTGCAATGGTCACGTTGCGTGGTCAGGCAATGTACGAATTTCTGGACCGTTTCGTGACGGTTGCGCTCCCCCGCGTGCGCGACTTCCGTGGCGTGTCGGGTCGTGCGTTCGACGGTCGCGGCAACTACAACATCGGTGTGAAAGAGCAGATCATTTTCCCCGAAATCGACTACGACAAGATCGACGCACTGCGTGGGCTGAACATCAGCATCACGACGACTGCGAAGACCGACGACGAAGCAAAGGCTCTGCTCGCCAGCTTCAAGTTCCCGTTCAGAAACTGAGGTTACCGTGGCTAAACTGGCACTGATCGAACGTGAAAAGAAGCGTGCTCGCCTGGCCGCTAAGTACGCTCCCAAGCGTGCCGAGTTGAAGGCGATCATTGGCGATATGAGCAAGACGGACGAAGAGCATTACGCAGCACGTCTGGAACTGCAACAACTGCCGCGCAACTCTAACCCGACCCGTAAGCGCAATCGTTGCGCAATTACCGGTCGTCCGCGCGGTACGTTCCGTAAATTCGGGCTGGCGCGTAACAAGATTCGCGAAATCGCGTTCCGTGGCGAGATCCCTGGCCTGACCAAGGCGAGCTGGTAATAGGAGAAACGTAAATGAGCATGAGTGATCCTATCGCCGATATGCTGACTCGCATCCGCAACGCGCAGATGGTCGAGAAAGTTTCGGTGACAATGCCCTCGTCGAAAGTCAAGGTTGCGATTGCGCAGGTCCTGAAGGACGAAGGCTATATCGATGATTTCGCAGTGAAGTCCGAAGGTGCGAAGTCTGAATTGAACATCGTGTTGAAGTACTACGCTGGTCGTCCGGTTATCGAGCGCATTGAACGCGTCTCGAAGCCCGGTCTGCGTGTGTACCGCGGCCGTAACGACATCCCCGTGGTCATGAATGGCCTCGGCGTGGCAATCGTGTCTACGCCGAAGGGCGTGATGACGGACCGCAAGGCACGTGCAACGGGCGTTGGCGGCGAAGTCATCTGCTACGTCGCTTAAGGCCGAAAGGAGAGAAACATGTCTCGAGTAGGTAAAAGCCCGATCGCGCTGCAAGGCGCAGAGGTGGCCCTGAGCGACGAACGCATTACCGTCAAGGGTCCGCTGGGTACGATTTCGCAGGCTGCGAACAGCCTCGTGAAGGTGGTGAACGACAACGGCACGCTGAAGTTCGAGCCGGTTGACGAAAGCCGCGAAGCGAATGCGATGTCGGGCACGATGCGCGCACTGGTTGCGAACATGGTGAACGGCGTGACGAAGGGTTTCGAGCGCAAGCTGACGCTGGTTGGCGTCGGTTACCGCGCACAAGCGCAAGGCGACAAGCTGAACCTGTCGCTGGGTTTCTCGCACCCTGTGGTGCACCAGATGCCGGAAGGCGTCAAGGCTGAAACCCCGACGCAAACCGAAATCGTGATCAAGGGGATCAACAAGCAACAAGTTGGCCAGGTCGCTGCAGAAGTGCGCGGCTATCGCCCGCCGGAGCCCTACAAGGGCAAGGGTGTGCGCTACGCCAACGAGGTTGTGATCCTCAAAGAAACGAAGAAGAAGTAAGGGTGCGCAATCATGGATAAGACTCAATCTCGCCTGCGCCGCGCTCGTCAGACGCGTACCAAGATCGCTGAGCTGCAGGTCGCGCGTCTCGCCGTGCATCGCACGAACACGCACATCTATGCGCAAGTGTTCTCGCCGTGCGGCACCAAGGTGCTCGCCAGCGCGTCGACGCTCGAAGCCGAAGTGCGTGCGCAACTGGCTGATCAGACAGGCAAAGGCGGCAACGTCGCTGCTGCGACTCTGATCGGTAAGCGCATTGCGGAAAAGGCTAAGGCTGCCGGCATCGAATCCGTCGCCTTCGACCGTTCTGGTTTCCGTTACCACGGCCGCGTCAAGGCGCTGGCTGATGCGGCACGCGAAGCCGGACTCAAGTTCTAAGGGAAGAATTCGTCATGGCAAAGATGCAAGCGAAAGTTCAGGCTGACGAACGCGACGACGGCCTTCGTGAAAAAATGATTTCGGTCAACCGCGTGACCAAGGTCGTGAAGGGTGGCCGGATTCTCGGTTTCGCCGCACTGACCGTGGTTGGCGACGGTGATGGCCGCGTCGGTATGGGCAAGGGCAAGGCGAAGGAAGTGCCGGTCGCTGTTCAGAAGGCGATGGAACAGGCTCGCCGCAACATGTTCAAGGTGCCGCTTAAGAACGGTACCCTGCAGCACGAAGTGCACGGTAAGCACGGCGCATCGATGGTCCTCCTCGCTCCGGCGAAGGACGGTACCGGTGTGATCGCTGGCGGCCCGATGCGCGCAGTGTTCGACGTGATGGGCGTGCAGAACGTTGTGGCCAAGAGCCACGGTTCGACGAACCCGTACAACCTCGTTCGTGCAACGCTCGACGGTCTGCGCAAGCAGTCCACGCCGGGTGACATCGCGGCGAAGCGTGGCAAGTCCGTCGAAGATATTCTGGGCTAAAGGTGGACACCATGTCTGATAAAACTGTCAAGGTCCAGCTCGTCAAGAGCCTGATCGGCACCCGTGAAACGCACCGTGCGACGGTGCGTGGCTTGGGCCTGCGCCGACTCAACTCGGTTAGCGAGTTGCAGGACACGCCGGCTGTGCGCGGCATGATCAACAAGGTTTCGTACCTCGTTAAGGTCATCAGCTAAGCGGCTGACCAGGACTCAAGGAGTTGATAATGGAATTGAATAACCTGAAGCCGGCTGAAGGTTCGAAGCACGCTAAGCGTCGCGTCGGCCGCGGTATCGGCTCCGGTCTGGGCAAGACTGCTGGCCGTGGTCACAAGGGTCAGAAGTCGCGTTCGGGCGGCTTTCATAAGGTTGGCTTCGAAGGCGGTCAAATGCCGCTGCAACGTCGTCTGCCGAAGCGTGGCTTCACCTCGCTGACGAAGGAATTCGTCGGTGAAGTGCGTCTCTCTGATCTGGAAAAGCTGCCGGTCGACGAAATCGATCTGTTGGCTCTGAAGCAAGCCGGCCTGGTCGGTGAGTTGATCAAGAGCGCCAAGATCATCGCGACGGGCGAGCTGAAGCGCAAGATCGTTGTGAAGGGTCTGGGTGCGACGAAGGGTGCGCGCGCTGCTATTGAAGCGGCCGGCGGCTCTTTTGCCGAGTAACGCGCAAGTTATTTGCCGTCACTAGCATTTGCATCGGAGAAGGTACTTGGCTAACAGCCCGAGTCTCGCAAAACCCGGTCGCAGCGCGGCGAAGTTTGGCGATCTGCGTCGGCGAGCAGTGTTCCTGCTGCTGGCGCTGATCGTCTACCGAATCGGCGCGCACATTCCGGTGCCGGGTATCGACCCGGACCAACTGGCAAAGCTGTTCCAAAGCCAGTCGGGCGGTATCCTTGGCATGTTTAACATGTTTTCGGGTGGCGCACTTTCGCGGTTCACGATTTTTGCGCTGGGGATCATGCCGTATATTTCGGCGTCGATCATCATGCAGTTGCTGGCAATTGTCTCGCCGCAGCTGGAAGCGCTGAAAAAGGAAGGGCAGGCGGGTCAACGGAAGATTACGCAGTACACGCGTATCTTTACGGTCCTGTTGGCGACGTTCCAGGCATTCGGCATCGCCGTCGCGCTGGAAAATCAGCCTGGCCTGGTGATTGATCCGGGGATGGTGTTTCGGTTGACGACGGTCGTGACACTGGTGACCGGCACGATGTTCCTGATGTGGCTGGGTGAGCAGATCACGGAACGCGGGCTTGGCAACGGTATCTCGATCATCATTTTCGGCGGTATTGCGGCGGGTTTCCCGAACGCAATCGGTGGTCTTTTCGAACTGGTGCGAACCGGCTCGATGAGTATCATCTCGGCGATTATCGTGGTCGCGCTGATTGCTGCAGTGACGTATCTGGTGGTGTTCATCGAACGCGGCCAGCGCAAGATTCTTGTGAACTACGCCAAGCGGCAAGTCGGTAACAAGATTTACGGCGGCCAGTCTTCGCATCTGCCGCTGAAGCTGAACATGTCGGGCGTGATTCCGCCGATCTTTGCATCGTCGATCATTCTCTTCCCGGCAACTATCCTGAACTGGTTCAGTTCGGGGTCGCGTAACAGCTGGTTCGCAGACACGCTGCACAACGTAGCCGAAGCCATTAAGCCCGGTCAACCCGTGTATGTGTTGTTGTACGCGTTGGCGATCGTTTTCTTCTGCTTCTTCTACACCGCACTGGTGTTCAACAGCAGGGAAACGGCCGACAACCTGAAGAAGAGCGGCGCTTTCGTCCCAGGCATTCGCCCGGGCGATCAGACGGCTCGATATATCGACCGCATCCTCACGCGTCTGACGCTGGCCGGTGCGATCTACATCGTGTTTGTTTGTCTGCTGCCCGAGTTTCTGGTGCTGCGCTGGAACGTGCCGTTTTATTTTGGTGGAACGTCGCTGCTGATCATTGTCGTCGTCACAATGGATTTCATGGCGCAGGTGCAGTCGTACGTTATGTCGCAACAGTATGAATCGCTGCTGAAGAAAGCTAATTTCAAAGGCGGCGGCGTCCCGATGCGTTGAAAGGACTTATGGCCAAAGACGATGTTATCCAGATGCAGGGTGAAGTCATCGAAAACCTGCCTAACGCTACCTTTAGGGTGAAGCTGGAAAACGGCCATGTCGTATTGGGACACATATCCGGCAAGATGCGGATGCACTACATCCGAATCTTGCCGGGCGACAAGGTGACGGTTGAATTGACGCCTTACGATCTGTCGCGTGCGCGGATCGTGTTCCGGGCGAAGTGATTTGAAAAAAGGGTAATATCATGAAAGTGATGGCATCGGTTAAGCGCATTTGCCGCAATTGCAAGATCATCAAGCGCAAAGGCGTTGTGCGCGTGATTTGCAGCTCTGATCCGCGCCACAAACAGCGTCAAGGCTGAACGCCGCGCTTTTGCTTGCGCTTTTTGTTTGAGGAAAAACAATGGCTCGTATCGCAGGGGTTAACATCCCGAATCACCAGCATACCGAAATCGGCCTGACGGCAATTTACGGTATCGGCCGCACGCGCTCGCGCGACATTTGCGTCGCTGCTGGTGTGGCATTTTCGAAGAAGGTCAAGGACCTGAACGACGCAGACCTCGAAAAGCTGCGTGAAGAAGTCGGCAAGTTCATCGTTGAAGGCGATCTGCGCCGTGAAACGACGATGAACATCAAGCGCCTGATGGATCTCGGCTGCTACCGTGGCGTGCGTCACCGCAAGGGTCTGCCCCTGCGTGGCCAACGCACGCGTACGAATGCCCGTACGCGCAAGGGTCCGCGTCGTGCAGCGCAATCGCTGAAGAAGTAAGCGGAACTGACAGTTACAGGAAAACGTAATGGCTAAGGCTTCGAACAACTCCGCGGCGCAACGCGTTCGCAAGAAGGTCAAGAAGAACGTCGCCGAGGGCGTGGTTCACGTTCACGCGTCGTTCAACAACACCATCATCACGATCACTGATCGTCAAGGCAATGCACTTGCTTGGGCAACGTCGGGTGGTCAGGGCTTCAAGGGCTCGCGTAAATCGACGCCGTTTGCAGCTCAGGTGGCAGCCGAATCGGCTGGCCGCGTGGCGATGGAATACGGCGTGAAGAACCTCGAAGTGCGGATCAAGGGCCCCGGTCCTGGCCGTGAGTCCGCGGTGCGCGCGTTGCATGGTCTTGGTATCAAGATCACGGCGATCTCCGACGTGACCCCGGTTCCGCACAACGGCTGCCGTCCGCCGAAGCGTCGTCGTATCTAAGACGCTGTTTTGGCTAGCGCCTGTTGCCGCCGGGGTTTGAGAGCCGGCGACGACGGGCTGCTTGCGCTTTGATGAATTGACTAAGCCCACCGTTCGACCCAAAGGGTTCGGACTAGCGCGGACGCGAGTTCGCGTGATCAATCAACGAAGGAATCAACGTGGCACGTTATATCGGCCCTAAGGCCAAGCTGTCCCGCCGTGAAGGCACTGACCTCTTCCTGAAGAGCGCCCGTCGTTCGCTCGCTGACAAGTGCAAGCTTGACAGCAAGCCCGGCCAACACGGCCGCACCTCGGGCGCACGTACGTCCGACTACGGCACGCAGCTGCGCGAAAAGCAAAAAGTGAAGCGCATCTACGGTGTCCTGGAGCGTCAATTCCGCCGTTACTTTGCTGAAGCTGACCGCCTGAAGGGCAACACGGGTGAAAACCTGTTGCAATTGCTCGAATCGCGTCTGGACAACGTCGTGTATCGCATGGGCTTCGGCTCGACGCGCGCTGAAGCGCGTCAGCTCGTGAGCCACAAGGCGATCACGGTAAACGGCGTCGTGTCGAACATTCCGTCGATGCAAGTTAAGGCGGGCGACATCGTCGCAGTGCGCGAACAAAAGAAGAAGCAAGCGCGTATTCTCGAAGCGCTGTCGCTGGCTGAGCAAGGCGGTCTGCCGAGCTGGGTCGCTGTCGATTCGAAGAAGTTCGAAGGCACGTTCAAGCAGAAGCCGGAACGCAGCGACATCGCTGGCGATATCAACGAAAGCCTGATCGTCGAATTGTATTCGCGGTAATCGGATTAACGGCCGGGGCACCCCGATTGCGTTGCGCAAGGGGGCGTCTCGGCTGTTTATTTTCAGGTTGTTACCGGTCAGCCTTATCGGTGTAACGAGCCGAGGGTATTGAAAAGGAAAACCTATGCAAACCAGTTTGTTGAAGCCCAAGATCATCGCAGTTGAGTCGCTTGGCGAGAGCCACGCGAAAGTGGTCATGGAACCGTTTGAACGCGGTTACGGCCACACCTTGGGTAACGCGCTCCGGCGCGTGCTGCTGTCGTCGATGATCGGCTACGCGCCGACCGAAGTGACGATCGCAGGCGTCGTACATGAATACTCGACGCTCGACGGTGTGCAAGAGGATGTGGTCAACCTGTTGTTGAACCTGAAGGGCGTGGTGTTCAAGCTGCATAACCGTGACGAAGTGACGGTTACGCTGCGCAAGGAAGGCGAAGGCGTTGTCACCGCCGGCGACATCGAACTCGCGCACGATTGCGAAGTGATCAACCCGGATCACGTGATTGCGCATCTGTCGAAGGGCGGCAAGCTCGACGTGCAGATCAAGGTCGAAAAGGGCCGCGGCTATGTGCCGGGCAACGTGCGTCGTTATGGCGAAGAGTCGGCCAAGATCATCGGCCGTATCGTGCTGGACGCGTCGTTCTCGCCGGTTCGCCGCGTGAGCTACGCCGTTGAAAGCGCGCGCGTCGAACAGCGTACCGACCTCGACAAGCTCGTGATGAACATCGAAACCAACGGTGTAATCTCGCCGGAAGAAGCGATCCGTCAATCGGCGCGCATTCTGGTCGATCAGCTGTCGGTGTTCGCTGCTCTGGAAGGCACGGAAGCAACGGCTGAAGCGCCGTCGCGTGCGCCGCAGATCGATCCGATCCTGCTGCGTCCGGTCGATGATCTCGAACTGACGGTTCGTTCCGCGAACTGCCTGAAGGCCGAGAACATTTACTACATTGGCGACCTGATCCAGCGCACGGAAAACGAACTGCTCAAGACCCCGAATCTGGGTCGCAAGTCGTTGAACGAAATTAAGGAAGTACTGGCGTCGCGTGGTTTGACGCTCGGCATGAAGCTCGAAAACTGGCCGCCGGCTGGTCTCGACAAGTAATCCCGGGGCTGAACCCGCCGCTGCACTGGCAAAGACGCGGATTTTCCTTTAAAATCCGCGACTTGTCTTTTTTCACTACCGGCCCGTGCGCTCACATCTTTCGGGAGATCGAGCGCGATAGAAGAGCTGGACCAAAACTTTTGAATCAAAGGAATTAACATGCGTCACCGTCATGGTCTGCGGAAACTGAACCGCACGAGCAGCCACCGTCTGGCAATGCTCCGTAACATGTCCAACTCGCTGATCGAGCACGAAGTCATCAAGACCACGCTGCCGAAGGCGAAAGAACTCCGTAAAGTCGTCGAGCCGCTGATCACGCTCGGCAAGAAGCCGTCGTTGGCAAATCGTCGTCTGGCATTCAACCGCCTGCGCGATCGTGACTCGGTCACGAAGCTGTTCGAAGTGCTGGGCCCGCGTTACGCGACCCGGCCGGGCGGCTACTTGCGCGTTCTGAAGTTCGGTTTCCGCGTCGGCGACAACGCACCGATGGCACTGGTCGAATTGCTCGACCGTCCGGAAGTTGAAGAAACTGAAGTGCAAGAAGCTGAGTAAGCTTTTTTAGCATTGACGAAAAAGCCAGGCTTTGAGCCTGGCTTTTTCGTTTTGGGGTGTCGGATGTCCCGGCGTGCCAGCAGGCAAGGCGGCCAAATGTCGCAGGCGAGCAGTGGGCGCGTCGGCAGTACCGCAAGGCTAGGTGATACGATAACGGCACCTGAACCGTGCTTGGCCGGAGCCTTGTGTGAGCGTGAATGTGACCTTGATTCTGACGACGCTGCCGGATGCCGCCGCTGCTCAGAAGCTCGCGGCAGATGCGCTCGCCGCGCGGCTATGCGCTTGCGTCACCCAATTAGGTGCGGTGCAGTCCAGCTACCACTGGCAGGGCGCGCTAGAAACTGCGCAGGAGATCCAGTTGCTGTTCAAGACGAGCGCTGCACGCGCGTTAGAACTCGAGCAATACATTC
This sequence comes from Paraburkholderia sp. SIMBA_030, assembly GCF_046535245.1. Lineage (NCBI taxonomy): Bacteria > Pseudomonadati > Pseudomonadota > Betaproteobacteria > Burkholderiales > Burkholderiaceae > Paraburkholderia > Paraburkholderia sp. SIMBA_030. Next base: position 7,416 of record NZ_JAWRXB010000039.1, on the reverse strand, counting down.
AGGCGCACCATCCCTACGACACGCCGGAAATCCTCTCATGGCAAGCGACGGCCTCGGCTGCGTACGGCCAGTGGATTACTGCTGAAACCCAACGCCCTCTCCATGTTTAACGGTCTTGACCGAAGCGCGCGCAATGCACTGCGCACCGTCTTTTTCCTGTTCGGCTACCTGATCCTGGCCCAGTTCGGCACGCTCGCCCATGCCGCAGACGACTTCCTTGATCCCGCTGTAGCCTTCAAATTCAGTGCAGCCGAGAAACCGGGCGAAGTCGACGTCACCTACAAGATCGCGGACGGCTATTACATGTACCGGGAGCGGTTTGCGTTCGCGGCCCGCAACGGCACGACGACGATCGGCGAGCCGCAATTGCCAGCCGGACACGTGAAGTTCGACCAGACCTTCAACAAGAACGTCGAGACATACCGTAATGAGTTGATGATCCGCATTCCGGTCAAGCAGGCGCAAGGGCCGTTCGACCTCGCGGTTACTTCGCAGGGTTGCGCGGACGCGGGCATCTGCTATCCGCCGATGGAGCGCGTCTACCATGTGAGCGGCGCAGCATTGCAGCCGGCAGGCAGCGTCGGCGCGACGGCTGCCGCTCAGCAATCCGCAGGCGCCGACACGCCGTGGTATGAGCGTGCCACCAACGCTGACTACGCGCAGTCGCTGCTGCAAGGAGGCGGCTTCTTCGCGATCACCGGGCTCTATTTTATGGCCGGCGCCGTGCTCAGCTTGCTGCCGTGCTCGTATCCGATGATTCCGATCCTGTCGGCGATCATCATCGGCGAAGGGGCCCGGGTGACGCGTGCTCGCGGGTTTGCGTTGTCGCTGGCGTATGTGATCGGCATGGCGCTGGTCTATACCGCGCTTGGGATAGCTGCCGCGCTCATCGGGCAGAGTCTCGGCGCGTGGCTGCAAAACCCGTGGGTGCTGGGCGCGTTTGGCGTATTGCTGACGATTTTCGCGCTGACCCTGATTGCTGGGTTCGACATCGCGTTGCCGCAGCGCTGGCAGGACGGCGTGTCGCGCGCGCCGACAGGGCGCTCAGGCGGCAAGTTCGCCGCGGTGGCAGCGATGGGCGCGGTGTCCGCGCTGGTGGTCGGGGCCTGTATGACGGCGCCGCTCTTCGCCGTTCTCGCGTTCATTGCGCATACCGGCGACGCGCTGCTTGGCGGTGCCGCGCTGTTCTCGATGGGGCTCGGGCTCGGCGTGCCGCTCCTGATCATCGGCCTTGGCGCTGGCACCTTGTTGCCCCGCGCGGGAGCGTGGATGGACGGCGTGAAGGTGTTCTTCGGCGTTGTGCTGCTTGCCGCTGCGCTGTGGATCGTGTGGCCCGTGCTCGGTGCCACCGCGACGATGCTGCTGAGCGCGTTTTGGTTGCTGGTCGCTGCGGCGGCGCTCGGCTTGTTCTCGTCGCTCGCCGAGGGGGCTTCTGTGTGGCGCCGGCTCGGCCGGGGCATCGGTGCGGCGCTGGCAATCTGGGCCGCTGTGCTGCTGGTGGGCCTGGCCGCCGGATCGTCGGATCCGTTGCGTCCGCTTGCTGTGTTGGCAGCCCGCGGCGGAGATACGAGTGTCGCAAACGCTGCTAAAGCGCCGAATGCGCCGCCACAGAGCGATCTCACGTTCGCCCCGGTTCGCTCCTCGACCGAACTCGACCAGGCCGTCAAAACGGCTGCGCAGCCCGCCATGCTCGATTTCTACGCGGACTGGTGCGTGAGCTGCAAAGAGATGGAGAAATTCACTTTCAGCGATCCGCGCGTCCACGCCAGATTAAAGCAGATGAACCTGCTGCGCGCGGACGTCACCGCCAACAATACGGACGACCAAACGCTGCTCAAGCGTTTCGGTCTGTTCGGGCCGCCCGGTATCATCTTCTTCGATCATGGCGGCAAGGAAGTGCTGCGTGTCGTTGGATATGAGTCTGCGGACAAATTCTTGCGCAGCCTCGATCGCGCAATCGCGCCCAAGGCGTAGCCGAAAAGCGATCGTGGTTGAGCAGACTGGCGAACCCTAAGCCGCGCCCGGGCACGATTCGCGGCATGGCACGGCCAACATAAAAAACGGAGGCGCGACTCAAAAGTCCGCCTCCGTTTTTTCGTCACGCTAACCACGCCCCGAAAGGCGGCGCATCAGCTTACTTCTGCGACCTCAAAATCCGCGCGGCGTCCAATGCGAAATAGGTCAGCACGCCGTCCGCGCCGGCCCGCTTGAACGCCAGTAGCGATTCCATCATCGCCTTGTCGTGCTCGAGCCAGCCGTTCTGCGCCGCTGCCTTCAGCATCGCGTATTCGCCGCTCACCTGGTACACGTAAGTCGGGAACTGGAATTCGTCCTTCACGCGACGCACGATGTCCAGATACGGCATGCCTGGCTTGACCATCACCATGTCCGCGCCTTCGTCGATATCTGCCTGAACTTCGCGCAGCGCTTCATTCGAGTTGGCCGGGTCCATCTGGTAGGTCATCTTGTTACCCTTGCCGAGATTCGTCGCGGAACCGACGGCATCGCGGAACGGGCCGTAAAACGCCGACGCGAACTTGGCGGCATAAGCCATGATCCGCGTGTGAATATGCCCTTCGCTCTCGAGCATCTCGCGGATCGCGCCGATGCGGCCGTCCATCATGTCCGAGGGCGCGACGATATCGACACCCGCTTCAGCCTGCGCCTGGGCTTGTTCGACCAGAATTTCGACGGTTTCGTCGTTGATCACGTAGCCGGTTTCGTCGAGCACGCCGTCCTGGCCGTGGCTCGTGTACGGATCGAGCGCGACGTCGGTCAGCACGCCCAAGTCGGGGAAATGCTTTTTCAGTTCACGAACGGCGCGCGGGATCAGACCTGCGGCGTTGGTCGCTTCGCGGCCGTCAGGCGTTTTCAGAGACGGCTCGATCGCAGGAAACAGCGACAGCACGGGTACGCCCAGTTCGACGCATTGCTCGGCGACGCCCATCAGCAGGTCGACCGACAGGCGCTCGACGCCCGGCATCGACGGCACGGCTTGCCGCACGTTGGTGCCTTCGACGATGAACACGGGGTAGATCAGATCGTTGGTAGTGAGGATGTTTTCTCGCATCAGACGGCGCGAGAAGTCGTCACGGCGCATGCGGCGCGGACGGTAGTGCGGGTAGAGGCTCATATCGAATCGGATATCGTGGATGTCGTGGAGCGGACAAGTACCGCCTGCCTCCGCTCCCGGAAACTTTTCGAGACAATGGTATATCATACCGATCGAGCAAGGCGCCTTGCGCTGACCTCCCCGCTTCTCCTCCCTGAGCGGGTGCCTGTCGTTTTTCGATTAGGCTGTTTGACCCGCCGTTAAAGCGGCGGGTTTTTTTATGGGCGGCCCAAACGGCGTACTCGCCCTGTTTTCACCCCGTTTATCCGGAGCCGCCGCGCTTACTGCGCAGCAGGGTCGGCTTCGCCCTTTGCGACGGGAATCAGCCAGCCTTCGATCAACTCGTGCGCTTCGTCCAGCCCGATGCGCTTGAGCGCCGAGAACAGCTGGGCGGTCAGTTCGCCCTGATAGCCGGCGGCACGATATTCAGCCAAACCTTTCTGCGTCGCGCGCAATGCGTTCGTGCTTTCCTGGCGCGTCAATTTGTCGCACTTGGTCAGCAGTGTGTGGATCGGCTTGCCGGTCGGCGCGAACCACTCGATCATCCGGCGATCCAGATCGGTGAGCGGGCGGCGCGAGTCCATCATCAGGATCATGCCGCGCAATTGCGAGCGCGATTGCAGGTAGGTGGACAGCAGCGCTTCCCAGTGGGCCTTGGCCGCACCGGGTACTTCCGCATAGCCGTAGCCCGGCAGGTCGACCAGATGCGCAGTCGGCTCGTCAGCCTTGCCGACCGAGAAGTAATTGATGTGCTGCGTGCGCCCAGGCGTCTTACTGGCGAATGCCAGCTGCTTCTGATTGCACAGAATATTGATAGCGGTCGACTTCCCCGCATTCGAACGCCCGGCAAAGGCGATCTCAGGTTGCGCGGTGGCCGGCAGATCACGCAGGTGATTGACGGTCGTGAAAAAACGGGCTTGGTGGAGCAGGAAGGACATGATCAGGGCAGGATTCGAGACGCCGGGGAACCCGGAGTGGGGACGGGTCAAGCCCGACTGGCGTCTTAGCGATTAGCGAGTTATTGTACAATACGACGGTTTACTGAAAACCTGAGGGGGCCAGCCCGCGTGCCTTGGCGGCTCTCTGCGGTCACTCAGTCGCCGTCGTATTTTGCAAAACCTCTAAAATCCCACAAGACGAAACAGGGTGTGCGAATGAATCGACTGTGCAAGGCTCTGATGGTGCTTCAAGTAGCGGCAGGTCTTTCAGGTTTGGCAATTCAGGCACGAGCAGCAGATCCGGCAAAACCGGACGTCAATCGGGGGCAGGCAATCGCGGTGCAGGTTTGTGCGTCATGCCACGGCGCGGACGGCAACAGTGCCGGCGGCGCGTATCCGAAGCTGGCGGGCCAGCATCCCGAGTATCTCGTCAAGCAGCTCAAGGATTTCAAGACGCAGCCGGGCGCCAGGCAGCCCGCGCGCAACAATGCGATCATGGCGGGCATGACCGCGGCGCTGTCCGATCAGGACATGGTCAACGTTGCTGCCTATTTCGCCACGCAGGCGCCGAAGCCAGGCTACGCGCATAACAAAGACACTGTAGCGCTCGGTCAAAAGATTTATCGCGGTGGGATTTCCGATAAGGGTGTGCCGGCGTGTGCGAGCTGCCACGGGCCGACCGGTCAGGGGATTCCTTCGCAATATCCGCGTCTGTCGGGGCAGTGGGCGGATTACACGGTGGCGCAGCTGACCGCGTTCACGCAAGGTCCAGGTGCGCGTAACAATAACGACGCGATGCATGCAACTGCAGCGCGTCTGTCGGACAGCGAGATCAAGGCTGTAGCCGATTACATCGCGGGCTTGCATTAAGAAGTCCGCTCGCAAGTGCAACCGGCCCGATAAGGCCGGTACAAAACAAGAAAAGGGTGAGGGCGTCGTGCCTACGACAGCCCTTCACCCTTTTTTGCTGTTCAGTCGGAGTATGAATGAGCGTCACCACGTCGGGTATGCAGTCGAAGTCGCGCAATCGCATCGTGCGCAGCATCATCGAAGTATTGAGTTCAATGCGCTTTGCGATCGCGCTGCTCGTGATCCTGTCGATCGCCAGCATTATCGGCACCGTCCTCACGCAGGACGACCCGTATCCCAACTACGTCAATCAGTTCGGCCCGTTCTGGGCGGATATCTTCCGCTCGCTGAGCCTGTACGCGGTGTACAGCTCGTGGTGGTTCATGCTGATTCTCGGCTTCCTGATGGTGTCGGTGTCGCTGTGCGTGATCCGCAACGCGCCGAAAATGCTCGCCGACGCGAAAAGCTGGAAGGACAAGGTTCGCGAAGGCAGCCTGCGCGCGTTCCACCACAAGGGCGAGTTCGCGGTGCACGGCACGCGCGCGCAGGCCTCGGCGGTGCTGGCCAAACTCTCCACCAGGCTCGGCTACAAGTTCGTCACGCGTGAGTCGGACGGGGCGACACTGATCGCCGCCAAGCGCGGCGCGCTGACCAGGTTCGGCTACATCTCTGCGCATCTCGCGATCGTCGTGATCTGTCTGGGCGGTTTGCTGGACAGCAATCTGCCGATCAAGCTGCAAATGTGGCTGTTCGACAAGTCGCCGATTCGCAGCAACACGGTGATCAACGAGATTCCGCCGGAACATCGTCTGTCGCAATCGAATCCGACTTTCCGCGGTTATGCGTGGGTGCCGGAAGGGCAGCATGTGTCGACGGCGATCCTGAACCAGCCGGACGGCTCGTTGATTCAGGATCTGCCGTTCTCGATCGAGCTGAACAAGTTCATCGTCGACTATTACTCCACCGGCATGCCGAAGCTGTTCGCGAGCGACATCGTCGTGGTGGACCACAAGACCGGCGCGCGCGTGCCGGCGCGGGTCGAAGTGAACAAGCCGTTCGAATACGACGGCGTGTCGATTTATCAGTCGAGCTTCCAGGACGGCGGCTCGCAGATGCAGATGACCGCGTACCCCATGACCGGCAACAGCGCGAAGGGCGCGTCGTTCGGCGGCACGATCGGCGGCAATGCGCTGTTGAGCACGGCCACGCCGCTGGCTGACGGCCAGACCGTCGAATTCACGGATTTCCGTGCGATCAACGTCGAAAATGTCTCGAACGGCAGCGGCCAGAACGATGCCCGCGGCGTCGCCGCGCATCGCTCGCTGAAAGAAGCGTTCGACGAGCGCCTCGGCTCCGGCGCGAAGAGCTCGAAGCCGCTGGATCTGCATAACGTCGGCCCGTCGGTGCAGTACAAGGTGCGCGACAAAGACGGTCAGGCGCGCGAGTACAACAACTACATGCTGCCGGTGGACGTAGGCGGCGAGCGGATGTTCCTCGCCGGCATGCGCCTGAATCCGGACGACCCGTTCCGCTACCTGCGCATTCCCGCCGATACCGGCGGCACCGTCAAGGAATGGATGAACCTGCGCGCCACGCTGGAAAATCCGGCCATGCGCGCCGCGGCCGCGCATCGTTTCGCGCTGCGGTCGGTGCCGGGCTCGAATACCGAGCTGCAACAGCATCTGGAAGAAAGCGCGCTGCGTGTGCTGACCCTTTTCGCTGGCGCGGACGGCAGCATCAAGATGCCGAACGGCCAGACGGTGGGCGGTTTCCAGGCGATTGCCGGTTTTATCGACCATTCGGTGCCGAAGGGTGAACAGGAAAAGGCCGCGGGCCTGCTGCTGCGCATGCTGGAGGGCTCGACGTGGGATCTCTGGCAACTCTCGCGCGAACAGCTCGGCGAGCCTGACGCACAGGCCAATGCGGATGCCAGCCGCTTCGTCCAAAGCGCGATCAACGCAATATCTGACAGCTTTTTGTATGGATCGCCAGTCTACTTGCAGCTTGACTCCTTCAAGCAGGTGCAAGCTTCGGTATTTCAGTTGACGCGCGCGCCGGGCAAAAAAGTCGTGTATCTTGGCAGCTTGCTCCTCGTGCTGGGCATCTTCTCGATGTTCTACGTTCGCGAACGGCGCCTCTGGTTCTGGCTCAAAGACACCGATCACGGCACGAATGTCGTGATGGCGATGTCGAGCGCGCGCAAGACCCTCGATTTCGAAAAAGAGTTCGTCCAAACGCGCGACGCTGCAGGCGCCGCGCTGGGCGCCAAACTCATTGAGGCATCCGACGCCTCCGGCAAACCCGGCCACGCCGGCGCGCCGTCCGCACGCTCACAAGATTCGACCCGGTAAGATCATGGACTTGACTCAGGTTTCTTCATCCTCCTCTTCGTCGCCGTCACGGCACCAGACATCGCCCGCCGGCGAGGCGTTCAACGCCGCGCAGTTCGACGAGCGGCCGTTCCTGAAGCGCCTCGGCATGACCGACTGGCTGTTCGCCCTCGCGATGGTTGCGGGC
>NZ_JAWRXB010000236.1:0-315 GCF_046535245.1 Paraburkholderia sp. SIMBA_030 | reverse complement strand
ATCTGGTGCGCGAGCATCATGCGTACGATCTGTTCGGCGAACGACGCAGCTACGTGTGGCATCACGAATACGACGAACTCGGCAACCGGCGACGGACCGTGCGGCCGGACGGGCATGCCGTCGACTGGTTGATGTACGGTTCCGGCCATGTGCACGGGATGCTGCTCGATGGCGAGGAGCGTGTGCAGTTCGAGCGTGATGATCTTCATCGCGAGACGGTGCGCGTGCTGTCGAGCAAGATCGGTCAGCGTACGCACTACGATCCGGCAGGGCGCGTGCTGCAGCAGACGATCCAGCGGTCGACATCGCCCGCGC
>NZ_JAWRXB010000235.1:0-315 GCF_046535245.1 Paraburkholderia sp. SIMBA_030 | reverse complement strand
GTCAAAAGGCTTACTCGATGCGGTTTCTTAGTGGACCTATCCCTTCAGGTTTTGAGGCTTAAGGGAGGTCTATTTTTTATTTATATATGTCAACAGGGCGGTTATAAACGACTCGAATGCAAGCATTAACATTAATGCCTGAAATGGTGACATAAGCATCACCCCCCTTTCTATAGGGAGTGAGCAAGACTCCCTTAAGTGAGCATACTTAATGTACAGGAATCATTTATATGTGGTTAAAAACCCATTCAGTTACTAAAATGAAAAGAACCATGTTAGAATCAGGTTCTTTTTTTGTATTTAAGTTAAATACCT
>NZ_JAWRXB010000234.1:0-316 GCF_046535245.1 Paraburkholderia sp. SIMBA_030 | reverse complement strand
GTTGCGGGAAGGCCTGGCCGAGCTCCAGGACGCATGGCAGCGCGACGAATTCGTCATTGACCCCAGCCGCCTCACGCTGGACATCAGCAGGACAGGGATCGACGGCGACACGTTCCGCCACAGCTATCTGATGGACGATCACGGGATCCAGGTGAATAAGACGTCCCGGAACACCGTGCTGTTCATGACCAACATCGGCACATCGCGCAGTTCCGTGGCCTACCTGATCGAGGTGCTGGTCAAGCTTGCGGAGGGCTTCGAGGACTCTCAAGGCACCGTACGCCCCGGCTCAACACACCCCACCGGCCGAGGGTCG
>NZ_JAWRXB010000233.1:0-316 GCF_046535245.1 Paraburkholderia sp. SIMBA_030 | reverse complement strand
GTATCGGATCCGCAGCACTTACCCTTGACCCGCGGCTTCCGTTAGTCATCCTTCGAGGGCGTTCGGAACATGTTGACGCCATGATTCGGTTCATCGTGATGCAGCTTGTTAGTTTTCAGGCATCTGCCTTGTCACCGATCATTCTCCTTGGGCCCGTGGACCGGCTACCGCTGCCCGCCCGATTCCTGCCCGGCACGTACCTTGCCGCCTCCCCGTCGGCGGCGCTGGCCACCCTCCACCGACTGCGCAACGGGGAAAGCGGGCATCTTATCCTTTTCGATGACGCCTCCCTGGAGGACAACCAGGGGCTTGCAAC
>NZ_JAWRXB010000232.1:0-317 GCF_046535245.1 Paraburkholderia sp. SIMBA_030 | reverse complement strand
GCCGGCGCCATGCTGCCCTTCGGCGGCCATAAGGGTTCGGCGATCAGCACAATGGTCGAACTGCTGGCCGGTATCATGATCGGCGACCTCACCAGCCCCGAAGTGCTCGACTATCTTGGCACCACGACCCTGGCGCCGCGCCACGGCGAACTGGTGCTTGCCTTCTCGCCACGGGCCTTTGCATCAGGTCGCGCCGGAGACCCGTTCGCCCGCGCCGAAGTTCTCTTCGAGGCCATCGCTGGCCAGGGCGCTCGCCTTCCCTCGCAACGCCGCTATACGGCGCGGGTTAAGTCGCTTGCTGAGGGGATTGTGTTGAC
>NZ_JAWRXB010000231.1:0-317 GCF_046535245.1 Paraburkholderia sp. SIMBA_030 | reverse complement strand
CCTGACGCAACAGTTCGCTCGCGTTGGTCACATAACCGCCCGTGGCCACGAAGTCCACGCCCGGCATCACCTGACGATGCACGACCTGGTCATAGTCCTGCAGATAATCGACCACATCGGTCAGACCCGGGCTGCTCGGCACGCCCGTGTGCAGATTCAGCGAGCCGCGCCGCAGGTCGGCGTCGATCAGCAACACGCGCTTGCCCGATGCGCCGGACACTGCGGCGAGATTCACCGAGACGAACGATTTGCCCACCATCGGCGTCGGCCCCGCGAGCAGCACGACATGATTCGACGCATTCGCCAGCGAATATTCG
>NZ_JAWRXB010000038.1:0-30418 GCF_046535245.1 Paraburkholderia sp. SIMBA_030 | reverse complement strand
GTGTCGGCCGCAACCAGCTTCAGCTTTACGCTCGACACGTCGGCCGCCGCACCCGGGGTGGCGCTCGCCACCGACTCCGGCAGCAGCGCCACCGATCACGTGACCAACGCCGGTACCCTGACCCTCGGTGGTGTCGAGAGCGGCGCGACCGTACAGTACAGCATCGATAGCGGGGCGCACTGGACCAGCAGCTTCAGCGCCGTCGAAGGCGTGAACACCGTGCAGGTCCGGCAGACCGATGTGGCCGGCAACGTGTCGGCCGCAACCAGCTTCAGCTTTACGCTCGACACGTCGGCTGCGGCACCGGCGGTGGCGCTTGCCACCGACTCGGGCAGCAGTGCCAGCGATCACGTCACCAGCGTCGGTACCCTGACGCTCGGTGGCGTCGAAAGCGGTGCGACCGTACAGTACAGCATCGATAGCGGGGCGCACTGGACCAGCAGCTTCAGCGCCGTCGAAGGGGCGAACACCGTGCAGGTCCGGCAGACCGATGTGGCCGGCAACGTGTCGGCAGCGACCAGCTTCAGCTTCACACTCGACACGGCCGCCGCCGCACCCGGCGTGGCGCTCGCCACCGACTCCGGCAGCAGTGCCAGCGATCACGTCACCAGCGTCGGTACCCTGACGCTCGGTGGCGTCGAAAGCGGTGCGACCGTACAGTACAGCATCGATAGCGGGGCGCACTGGACCAGCAGCTTCAGCGCCGTCGAAGGCGTGAACACCGTGCAGGTCCGGCAGACCGACGTGGCCGGCAATGTCTCGGCGGCGACCAGCTTCAGCTTCACACTCGACACGGCTGCGGCGGCGCCCGGGGTGGCGCTCGCGACCGACTCGGGCAGCAGCGCCACCGATCATGTCACCAGCGTCGGTACCCTGACCCTCGGTGGCGTCGAGAGCGGCGCGACCGTACAGTACAGCATCGATAACGGGGCGCACTGGACCAGCAGCTTCAGCGCCGTCGAAGGCGCGAACACCGTGCAGGTCCGGCAGACCGATGTGGCCGGCAATGTCTCGGCGGCGACCAGCTTCAGCTTCACACTCGACACGGCTGCGGCGGCGCCCGGGGTGGCGCTCGCGACCGACTCGGGCAGCAGCGCCACCGATCACGTGACCAGCGCCGGTACCCTGACCCTCGGCGGCGTCGAAAGCGGCGCGACCGTGCAGTACAGCGTCGATAACGGGGCTCACTGGAACAGCAGCTTCAGTGCCGTCGAAGGCGCGAACACCGTGCAGGTCCGGCAGACCGATGTGGCCGGCAACGTGTCGGCGGCAACCAGCTTCAGCTTCACACTCGACACGGCCGCCGCCGCACCCGGCGTGGCGCTCGCCACCGACTCCGGCAGCAGTGCCAGCGATCACGTCACCAGCATCGGTACCCTGACGCTCGGTGGCGTCGAAAGCGGTGCGACCGTACAGTACAGCATCGATAGCGGGGCGCACTGGACCAGCAGCTTCAGCGCCGTCGAAGGCGTGAACACCGTGCAGGTCCGGCAGACCGATGTGGCCGGCAACGTTTCGCCCGCAACGGGCTTCAGCTTTACACTGGACACAACGCCTCCAGCGAACTTGTCGTGGAGTTACAACAACGGGAAAGACGTGTTAACGGCTACGACGGACACTTCCAACGTCTGGAAAGTCGCAGTCCACGACAATAGTAATTCGGCCGACTACGTCGCGACGCAGCAGAGTGGTGGAACGTGGGTCCTATCCCAGCCTGGGCTAAACAATCACAATTTGACGGTGACTGAGTGGGACCTCGCAGGCAACACCAAGACCTCCACACACGCAGCCCCCGCCGGCGTAGCCGGATCCGAAATCAACCTTGCGCTGACCGATCTGTCCAGCCATGCGACCGACCTCACGGTGACGATCGCCGGCATTCCCTCCGGCTGGCAACTGAACGCCGGAACCGAGCTCGGCAACGGCACATGGCTCGTCCCGACGAATGATCTCAGCGCTCTCGCGGTCACGCCGTCAGCGTCCTTCACTGGCGCTACAGTGCTCACGGTGACCGAGAACTGGACCAACGCGGACGGCAGCCATGCGACCGTCACGGTTGCCGACAATGTGGAGGCCTATGCGGCAAACTCGCCGATTTTCGCGTGGTCGGGCGACGACCACTTGACGGGTTCCGCCGGCCATGACCTGTTCGTTTTCGCGCAACCCATCGGCAACGACACGCTGCACAACCTCGACCTCGCAGCGGACAAGATCGATCTCGTGGGCTTCACAGGCATCACGAGTTTCAGCGACGTCCAAACGCACATGACCGACGACGCCAACGGCAATGCAGTGATTGCACTGGGCGCAGGCGAAACCATCACGGTCATGGGCGTTCATTCCGCTGACCTCACCGGCGGCAACTTCGTGTTTGACCAGGAGCCGGCCATGGTCAACTCGGGCGTCATGACGGTGAGCGACGGCGCAATGCTTCCCCTCGGCGGGACGATCAACAACACAGGCACGATCGCGCTTGCGTCAACGGGCGATGGAACCGACCTCGAGATTCTGGTGAAGAGCGCATCGCTTGAAGGCGGCGGACACCTTATGCTGTCCGACGATAGCCACAACGTCTTATTTGGCGGCAGTCCCGACGCGACGCTCATCAACGTCGACAACACGATCGCCGGTGCCGGTCAGATCGGAGCTGGCCAACTGACGCTCGTCAATGAGGGGACGATTGTCGCCAGCGGCACCAACGCGCTCGTGATCGACACAGGAAGCAATGTCGTAGTCAACACGGGTACGCTTGAGGCAACGGGCAGCGGAGGACTGGTGATCGACAGTGCAGTGGCCAATGGCGGCCACCTATTAGCCAACAACGGCAACCTGGCGATCCATGGTGATGTCACCGGCAACGGAAGCGCGACGATCAGCGGTGCCGCGACACTCGAGTTCGGCGCCGCATCCACGGAAAACACGACGTTCGCCGACGGCGCCGCGGGCACGCTCAAGCTCGATCAATCAGGCAGCTTCACCGGTACGGTTTCCGGGTTCGGCGCCGGCAACACCCTGGATCTTGCGGACGTCTTGTGCAACGACCATACGACACTCAGCTTTACGGCCAATGATGCGGGAACGGGAGGCACGCTGACCGTCAGCGACGGCGTTCACTCGGCTCAGATAGCGCTGCAAGGCGGGCTGTCTGCCGCCGGTTTCCAGTTCACGCATGACCAGGGCACTGGCACCGCCGTGACTTACGTTACGCCACCGCTGCCTCACGTTCAGGAGTATTAGACAGCCAGACCACCCCGCGAGCAACGCTTGAACTAATCATCGAGCAGTGAAAGCCTTCCTTGCGGGGCTTATATTTCTCAACGCATTGCCCGCGACAGTTGACGGTGCCGAGACACCGCACTGGGTATCCGGTGAGCGGGGATACGTTTATTGAAAGCGCAACACATCTCCAGTAACATGCGTCGGCCACATAGTTCGAGCATCGCGAAATGTCTGTTTGTGCTTGAGCGGCAGTGAATACAAGCCACCGTCGGGTTACAGGAATTGCGCAATGAATAAGAATAGTCCATTGCTAATCATGCTTGTACTGCTATCGGCGATTGCAGTTTCACCTTCACTCGCGGGCGCGCAAAGCCTCCAGGAAGCAGTCGAACAGGCGATCAGAACCAATCCCGAAGTACTTGCCACAACTCATCACCGACAGGCGGCAGACCAGGGCCTAAAGCAGGCGCAGGCCGGCTACTGGCCCCGTCTGGACGTCGACACGGCCATCGGCAGGGAGCGGCGCGACGACGAAGAGACGCGTCTGCTCGGCTTGAACCGGACTACTTTCACGCATAGCACCGCCAACGTGACGCTGTCGCAAATGCTGTTCGACGGGTTCGCGGTCAAAAGTGAAGTGGCGCGTCAAAGCGCGCGCATCGATTCCTCGGCCTATGGAGTAGCCACCACCGCGGAGGACGTGGCGCTGCGTGTGGTGGGCGCCTACCTTGAAGTTCTGCGCCGCAAGGAGACAACGGCCGCCGCCGAAGACAACATCGAATCCCACCTCCGTATCTACGATCAGATCAAGCTACGCAGCGACCGCGGCGTCGGACGCCGTGCCGATCTTTATCAAGCGGAAAGTCGTCTGGCTCTGGCCAGGGACAATTTGCGATCCGAGCAAAGCAGCCTGAAAGATGCCGAGGTTGCTTACGCTCATCTGGTGGGCATGCCGCCGGATGCTCTCGCCAAGCCAGTAGCACCGGAGAGCGACTTGCCGCAAACCGAACAGCAGGCGCTGGACACGGCGTTGGTCAACCACCCTTCGCTCGCAGGCGCCGAGGCGGATGTCGCTCAAGCCAGGGCACAGTACGACGTCGCCAAGTCCGCATTGTGGCCACGCCTTGATCTGGAACTCAGCACGAGCCATGACCGGCAGGGCGTTCTCGGGCCAATAAACGATCGCCGCGTGATGCTGCGCCTTCGCTACAACATCTTCCAGGGCGGGGCTGACAAAGCACGAATAGGGGAGACGCACGCCCAGATCCGGGAAGCCGAAGACGTACGCAATCGTACGCGGCTGGAGATACAGGAAAGCGTCTCGCTCGCGTTCAATGCGTACCTAACGGCACGCGATCGGGTGGTCGTGCTAAAGCAATACGTCGATTCCAGTGCGGCAACCCGGGAGGCGTATTTGTTGCAGTTCGGAATCGGCCAACGATCGCTACTCGATTTGCTCAACGCGGAGAACGAGTACTACAGTGCACGCATTGCCTTCGTTGGCGGCCAGTATGCGGAGGTGGCTAGCGCCTACCGGGTGTTCGCCGGCATGGGGCAGTTGCTGGACACGTTGCATATTGGGCTGCCGGCAGAGGCTTGGTCGTTACACAGTGCACGAATGCCGGTTGTACCAAACCACTGACGTAGCAGTGGGAGGAAAGCTGAGATGTTCAACAACACCGACTATCTGTCCATTCTCGACTGGCCACTCATATCCGGAAGTACGTCGGGAAGGCCCGATTCGATATTCGCAACGCCATCTTCGACCCTAATGTCGGTCCCGCAAGGCAAAAAATTGTTGGCTTTCTTTCATTTATTCCTTTGTGACGGCCATCTGAACGTCTGCTGATTGTCGACGATCGACGCGATGGTGTCGATCGACTGCAAGCGCGACCCGGAGCTGCCAGTCACTCGCTCATTCCGAGGGGCCGAATACAATCGGCAAGCGGACGGTCAGAGTTCTCCTTCAGTCGGACAGGCTTTGCTTAACAAATGTCAGCGTTCTGCTTTTTCAGTAACGGTGCGTCGATGGTACCGACGCACCGTCCCCCTCAAACTAGCGGACGACTCGTATCACGCTCAGGCGGAGCGATGTCTGCCGTGCTGCAGCGTCTGGATGACACAGTCGGCTCATCGAAGCCAGCCCTTGATGGTATCGGCCATGACGTTGGTCGAGATGCCATAGCGGTCATGCAAGGTGGGCAGCGCGCCCGCAGCGAGAAACTCATCAGGCAGTGCGATCTGACGGTACATCGGCGTGACGCCGGCAGCGAGCAACGTGGTCGCGACCGCTTCGCCGAGGCCGCCGATCACCGAATGATTCTCGGCAACCACCACCATCCGACCCGTGCGTCGGGCCTCGCGCAAGATCGTCTCAGTGTCGAGCGGCTTGATGGTTGGCACGTGCAACACGCCAACGCCCACCTTGTCTGCTGCCAGTAGCTTCGCCACCTCCAGCGAGCGCATGGTCATGATGCCCGATGAGATGATCAGCACCTCGGCGCCGTCGCGAAGTAGTTTCGCCTTGCCCAGCTCGAACTGATAGTCGTATTCATCGAGCACGGCCGGAACATTGCCACGCAGCAGACGCGCATACACGGGGCCGTTATGCGCGGCGATAGCGGGCACCATCTGCTCGGTATCGAGCGCATCGCACGGATCGATGACCGTCATGTTCGGCATCGCGCGCATGAGTGCGAGATCCTCGGCCGCCTGGTGGCTGGGGCCGTAGCCGGTCGTGAGACCCGGCAGCGCGCAGATGATCTTCACGTCGAGGTTGTCCTCGGCGATAGCCTGGTGCATGAAGTCATACGCGCGGCGCGTCGCGAACACAGCGTAGGTCGTCACGAACGGCTGGGCACCTTCATGCGCCATACCGGCGGCCGCCCCCATCAGCAGTTGCTCGGCCATGCCCATCTGGTAGTAACGTTCGGGGAACTCCTTCCCGAAGATGTGCAGGTCGGTATATTTGCCGAGGTCGGCGGTCATACCGACCACGTTCTTCTTCTCGCGAGCCAGTTGAGCCAACGCGTGGCCGAACGGAGCGGAACGCGTGACTTGTCCTTCGCCGGCAATCGAGGCGATCATCGCCGAGGTCTTCAGGCGCGACTTGGTGGTGGTGTCGCTCATGCTTGTCTCCCTGCTTCGAGTGCTGCAAGCGCCAGTTGCCACTCATGGGCATCGACGCGGATGAAATGGTTCTTTTCCCGTTCCTCAAGGAATGGCACGCCGCACCCCATGCGGGTATCGCAAACGATAATCCGGGGCTGCTCTTTCGGATGGTTGCGCGCTGCATCGAAAGCCGCCTTCACGCCATCGATGTCGTTGCCGTCAACGCGCTGCGTGAACCAGCCGAACGCTTCGAGCTTCTGAACGAGCGGCTCGAACGCCATGATCTTCAACGAAGGACCGTCGGCCTGCTGGTTGTTGACGTCGACCATGGCGATCAGGTTGTCGAGCTTCCAGTGAGCGGCCGACATAAGGCCTTCCCAGATTGCGCCTTCATCGAGTTCGCCGTCGGAGAAGAGCGTGTAGACGAAGGCGTCCGAGCCCTTGCGCTTCAGTCCCAGGCAGCGACCCACCGCGATCGTGAGACCGTGGCCGAGCGAGCCGCCGGACATCTCCATGCCCGGCGTGTAGCTCGCCATACCGGACATCGGCAACCGGCTGTCGTCGCTGCCGTAGGTTTCGAGTTCTTCCGGTGGCAGGAAGCCGGCTTCGAACAGTGCGGCATAGAGCGCAATCGCATAGTGGCCGTTGGACAGCAGGAAGCGGTCGCGGCCTTCCCATTCGGGATCCTCGGCCCGGTAGCGCATCGCGCCGAAGTAGGAAACCGCGAGTACATCGGCGATGTCGAGTGCCTGGCCGATATAGCCTTGGCCCTGTACCTCGCCCATCAGCAAGGCGTTTCTACGAATCCGGTAGGCGCGCTCAGCGAGCGTCACCGCATCTGATGACGGACTGTTCATGGTGTCTCCTTGAATTAAAAAGTGAGTCTTTGCAGCAGACGGTGTCAGCGATTGACGGTTTTGGCTGGCACGAGGAAAACGAGCGCGGCACCGATAACGATAGCGACCGAGATAAAGATGAGCCCAGCTGTCGATTTACCGGTCAGGTCGTTCAACCAGCCCACGATGGCCGGCGAGAAGAAGCCTGCGAGATTGGCGAAACAGTTCACCGCGGCGATCCCCGCTGCGGCGGACATGCCGCCAAGGAGCGCGGTCGGCAGTGACCAGAACTGCGACGATGAAGCGAGGATGCCGGCGGCGGCCACGCTGACACAGACCAGCGACGCACCGACTCCGCCCAGCATCGGAAGCGTGGCAAAGCCTGCCGCCGACACCAGCATCGGGATCGCAAGATGCAGACGCCGTTCGCGATGGCGGTCGGCACTTGCGCCCACCAGCGGCAGCGCAATGATCGCGCAGAGGTACGGAATGGCCGTGAAGATACCTACCCACAGCGGGTCGGCGACGCCCGACTTGCGGATGATCGTCGGAAGCCAGAACGTCAGGCCGTACTGGCCGAGCACCACGCAGAAGTAGATGGCTGCCATCAACCACAGGCGACGGTCGCCGATGAAAGACCTGATCGAGACATGGGCGATCTTGTGGGCGTTGTCATTCGCCACGTTGCGTGCGAGAAGCGCCTTCTCCGCATCAGTGAGCCATTTAGCGGCAGCGATCCCGTTGTCGAGGTACAGCAGGATGGCGACGCCAAGGAGCAACGACGGTAGTGCTTCGAGGATGAACAGCCACTTCCAGCCCGCCAGGCCATTCACGCCATGGAACGCATGCAGGATGTAACCGGACAGCGGCCCACCGACAATGCCGGCAAGCGGAATCGCCATGAAGAAGAGGGAGAGCGCCTTTGCGCGCCGCGCTGAAGGAAACCAGTAAGTCAGGTACAGGATGACGCCTGGCGCGAACCCGGCCTCGGCCACGCCCAATAGAAAGCGGAGAACATAGAAGGTTGTGGGCGACTTGACGAAGACGAAGCTGGCCGAGATCACAGCCCACGTCAGCATGATGCGGGCGAGCCAGTTTCGTGCGCCCACTTTGTGCAGCATGAGATTGCTCGGTACCTCGAAGAGGAAATATCCAAGGAAGAAAATGCCGGCGCCGAAGCCATACACGGTTTCGCTGAATCGCAGGTCATTGAGCATCTGCAGTTTCGCAAAGCCTACGTTGACACGATCGAGATAGGCGCCCAGATAGCACAGCATCAGGAACGGTATCAGGCGCCGTCCGACTTTCGCATACGTTTTTGATTCGAAGCTCGCCGAATCGGCGAACGAGGTGACATCGCCCGTCATGGATGGCGCAGTGAACTTCGTTTTCATGCTTGTCTCCTGCCATATCGCCCCGGGGTTTCCTCGGGTGCGTTGACTCATCCGCCGCGATCGCGGCGAATGTCATCCTTAGTGAATCAACATGCCGCCGTTGACGTCGAGCGTGATGCCCGTGAGGTAGGTCGACAGGTCGCTCGAGAGGAACAGGCAGGCGTTCGCGACGTCCGCAGCATCGCCGAGCCGGCCCAGCGGAATGCCCTTGATGACGTCGGCGCGCATCTCCGTCGTGAGCTTGTCGCCTGTGATGTCGGTCTGAATGAGACCTGGAGTGATCGAGTTGACGCGGATGTTGTCCGGGCCGAGTTCACGCGCCATCGCGCGAGCGAGACCGAGCACACCTGCTTTGGCGGCGCTGTAGTGCGGGCCGCCGAAGATACCGCCGCCGCGTTGCGCGGAAACGGATGACATACAGACGATGCTGCCGCTTTTCTGCTCTCTCATTTGCGGAATGACCGCTTGCGACATGTAGAGCGTCCCGCGCAGGTTCACATCGATGACCGCGTCGAAGTTGTCCGGTCCGATGTCCATCGTCTTCAACGGCTGGGTGATACCGGCGTTATTAATCAATCCATCGACGCGGCCGTACTTCTCGACGACCGCCCTAGCGGCAGCAACGCATGCGGCCTTGTCGGTCACATCGCAGGCGAGGCCGAGGTGTCCTTCGCCGAGGTCACGCGCGGCGCTCTCGGCGTCTTCCTTGCGGAGGTCCAGAATCACCACTCGTGCGCCCTGGGCGGCAAGCGCTTTTGCAGTCGCCTTGCCGATGCCACGCGGCGAGGCTGCACCGGTTACGATTACGACTTTGCTGTCGAGCAACATGTTTGTCTCCATGGATCGTGTTAGTTGGTAGACGCAGTTTCAGCGCTTCAACCATCTCGATCAATGCAGTCCGGCTCAACTATTGCTGACGAATTTTCAGGTGTCGCGGCGGCGCTAAGTTGCTGGTCGGAAGGAGGTCAGCGCCTGGGATCGAACGCCTGGCGCCAGTGCCCGACCGGCATGGGCTAGCGTGCCGTTGAGTCGCGGCCGACTTCGTGCTTGGCCCAGGCGAGGAACCTGGCGACGCGCGGCAGATCCGCGTTCTGGGAAGGGTAAACGAGGTGATGGGCGCTGACCTCGACCGCATACGTGCGATCGAAGACCGGTACTAGCGAACCTCGTTTGAGATGGACCGATGCGAGCATCGTGCTTTCGAGCGCGATGCCGTGTCCCAGCGCCGCGGCTTCGAGCGACATGTACGAACGGTCGAACGCGAAATCGTATGCCTTGCGGGACACCGCGACGCCGAACTTTCCGAACCATTGCTTCCACTGCACGAGCGGAGTCTCCGAGAAGATCAGGCGGCGCTCGAGCAGGTCCTCGGGGGTGCGCACCGGAAATTTTCTCAGGTATTCCTCCGATGAAAGAGGCGTGATGAATTCATTGCGAAGCGTTTTGATCTCGCCGTCGGTCCAATGCGCATAGCCGTGTCGCACGTCGACATCGTAGTAGCCGGACGTGAATGAAACATCCTCATATGAACACGCCAGATTCAATTGAATGTCGCCGTTCGCTTCCTGGAATGAAGCGAGGCGCGGCAGCAGCCACATCAGTCCGAAGCTGGGACTCGAATGAATGCGAAGGATCTCCACGCCCGACTCGCTCGATGCGCGCTCCGTCGCGCGGCTCAGATCGGCGAGCGATCCGGTGACATCCGCCAGATATTGCTGACCCGTCGGCGTCAGCACGAGTCCCCGCCCCAGTCTCGTGAACAGGGCCCTTCCGACCATGGATTCGAGGTTGGCAATCTGATGGCTGACCGCCGATGGCGTTAACCCTAATTCATCAGCCGCCCGATTCACGCTCTTTGTGCGGGCGACACTCTCGAACGCGATGATGGACTTTAGTGGTGGGATGCGCATTGTCCTGGATGCAGAGGTTGGGAACCGTCTTGGGTCAGGGTCTACTGCTTCGCTACTGGCAATTCCAGAATGTCGCGTACCCGGGGGCTAAAGGCAAGCCGGGGTTCCGCCGATAGGCGATCGGTTCACAGAGGCGCGAGACGTTGTGCGAATACGAGGGCCGAGCCGGGTGACCGAAAGCATCCGGCAGTCGGGAAGTGGCGGGTCCTGGGCCGAACCCGGTCCGACGTTGAACGAGCAGAGGCGGCTGCGATTGATCGGTTCGCGGCGGGCAGACGCGGCAACAGAGCGGACGTGATCACAGTGGCAAGAAGGCCGCCAATAAACGCTTGCTTCCGCGACCGTGGTGCAGTTGCGCATCACGTGAAAGGCTCAGCTTTCGAAAGGCGCCCCAAGGAGTAAGTCGCAAACGTTGGGAATCTCGAGACCAGGGACAAGGCGACGTCCAACGTCGGCCAGACCTGTTCCGATGGCAGTGTGTGGCTTCCGTCTCGCGACCTCGGCTAGCGCCTCCGTGAACGCCTCCTTGAAGCCGAGCCGCGGGTAGAGCGCGAGCGTGTCGTCGATCAGTTGGGGTGAGATCTCGTCCATCCTAAGCCCCAGGACGTCGACGTGAGCGCCGAAGTGGACGAGCGCGACTTCCGGCTCCCTGCGATCGGCGATTTCGGCGGACGAGTGAAGGGCGATGGCATCCCAGACGATGTCGACCTTTGTCTTCGGATAGTCGTGCACATGCAGAAATCTGCTCGCGGCGTCGGCGCCATCCACTTCGAAGCGCTTGTCCGCAATGTGATCTTTCGACAGACCCAGGTCGT
The DNA here is from genome assembly GCF_046535245.1 of Paraburkholderia sp. SIMBA_030. NCBI lineage: Bacteria > Pseudomonadati > Pseudomonadota > Betaproteobacteria > Burkholderiales > Burkholderiaceae > Paraburkholderia > Paraburkholderia sp. SIMBA_030. The sequence continues at coordinate 19,133 of NZ_JAWRXB010000038.1, read as the reverse complement.
GAAGAAGCGACGCAAGATAAACCAGCTCGCGGTCGTACTTCATTTGCCGCTTTTTGCCGATGAACTCAGCGAACCACCATGTCCGGTGGACATGATTGAGAAACGGCTTCGAATGGGCTTGCTCGACGAGAGCGGCCGCTTTGCGGACGAGCTCCGAGTCCGGCGCAGTTATGCCTCCGATGATGACAGGGGTTTTCATATACTTTCCTCAAAAGTCTGATTCGAAAAAATAGTTCACCCTGTCTTTGGCGGCAATGACAAACAGCCCTCGTCCCGGGACATTCGTTCGCTCCGACGGAAAAAGCATCTCTGCCGGGTTGCGCGTCAAGACTTCGGCTGTCCGAAGCGGCTGCGATAGTCCTGCGGAGACACGCCATAAACCTTTGCGAATGCCCGGCGCATCCGTTCGTCATCTCCAAAACCGGTCCGACGCGCGATGACTTGAATAGGATCGCGCGCGGATTCGAGCAGACGTCTGGCCGCTTCTATGCGGATCTTCTCGACGGCCCGCGCAGGGCTTTCCCCGGTTTCGCGAAGATAGACACGAGCGAAGTTGCGTGGGCTCATCCGCGCTGCGTCCGCGAGTGCCGGAATGGATAAGTCCGCTTCGAGATGGGTTCGAATCCAATCGTGAAGGTCGTCGAATCGGCCGCGCGCGTCGCGCATCTGCTGACGCAGTTCCATGCTGAACTGCGATTGACCGCCGGGTCGCTTGAGAAAAAGAACCATGCCGCGCGCCACATTGAGCGCCGCCAGGTGGTCCAGATCGTCCTCGATCATTGCCAGCGCCATGTCAATCCCAGCGGAGACACCGGCCGATGTCCAGATATGATCGGAGGTGACAAAAATCGCGTCCGGCTTGACGTTGATGGTCGGGTGCTGGTCCTCGAGCCGGCTGCACGCAGCCCAATGTGTCGTCGCATCGCGGCGATCCAGAACGCCCAACTGAGCGAGGACGAACGCGCCCGTGCAGACGGAGCCGAGCCGACGAGGCCGGTCGAGATAACCCACGAGCCTCGCCCGAAGCGATGCAGTCGCGTCAGCGGGCATGATCAGGTCGGCGCCGGCAACGAGCAGCGTGTCGACGGAGTCGATCACTGCGTCGTCGAGCCGTACGGTTTCCAGCTTGACGCGAGTATCGGTGGAGACCGGGCCGCCCGCCTCGGAGGCAAGAACGACCTGATAGGCGGGACGACCATCTTCAAAGCAGGCGTCGCAGAATGCTTGCAGCGGACCGGATATGTCCATCAGCTTGGCACCGTCATAAGCGACGATGACAACCTTGCGAGGTACTTGTCCGTCCGAATTGTCGGTCTTAGCCATTTGCCTGAGGCATCGAGGTGTCGCGAGTTTCCCGGATTGCAGATCCAGCCAGCAACCTTCGAGGTCCGCCGGCACGCACGACGACAAGACCGCCGGGAGCAACTGGCGGCGCGTCCTGGCGACAGGTTATAGGCATTTGGTGTGCGGCAGCAATGACAATTACCCCTCTTTTTCTGCCGCCGCTGTTATAGGCCGGCCTGACTGGGCGTCTCGAGGGCGGATGGTTCGACGTGGGCTCACGCAATTCGCACTGAATGCGGGCGGGACGGGCGCGCACGCTACCATTCGGCAGAAAACGAGGTGTGAATGTCAATTGCGGAATGGTTCGTGATCCTATACTCGGCTGACTATTTTGACAGTCAGCCAGACAGGACATTCTCGTGATCTCAGATATCAAGGTACCGGACAGCAGCATTGTCCGCGAGAGCCGTGCTGCACGATCTGGGACTTACCGATCATGCCCCCGGTCCTCACCGCTTCGAAATTGAAGGCGCTAGTGCGGCGCGGATGTTCCTTGTTGAACAAGGCGTATCGGAGGATCGTGCACAGAAGGTTTGGGACAACATCGCGCTGCATACGTGGGATATGAATCATTTCAGGGGGGACACCAGCCGCCTGATGCAGTTGGGCCTGGCGTATGACGTCTCTGGCGTGGCCGGCGCGCAGCTCGACCCAGCAGACGTCGCCGAAGTGCTACGACGATACCCCCGCCGGAACTTCAAGCGCGCTTTCAACGAAATGCTCAATCACGAGGTCGACTGCAAGCAGCCGTACCCGCACTGGTTTCACATTTGCTCCCGCGTTGCGCACAATCGGTCGCCGCTCACAATCGTGGATGCACCGGTTGTGCTGGACTGGGCGCCGTTCGACGAATGAGCGGTGCTTCGAGCGCCTGTGTTGCTGGCAGAAATCGAGGGCTCAACGTCATTTGTGCGGCAGTTCGACAAACCTATACTCGGTAGCGATAGCAGCACCCGAACGCTGCCTTCGTTTAAGCAAAGACCGTACAAAGTGGAGCAAGCCAAATGACCAAATACAGCGAATTCGAATTCAGGACGCAACCGTGGTTTGACCCGGCATGGTTCGATCGGTCCGCCTTCCAGGGATTCAATCAGTTCATCCCGATGAAGACCATCGTGATCCACTGCTTTGATCCGCGGGCATCCGAAATACCGCAGGCTGTCGCCGACTATTTCGGGGACGAGGTCTATCCGGGCGAAAACATTCTCGACGAAGCCGGCAACCGGATCGGCAACACGCGGACGCTGTTCGCCGTGTCGAACGCGGGTGGCCGTGCCTTTTCGGCTCTTCAATCGGTCGCTACGATGGACTATCTTTTCAAAGTACAAAACGTCGTGGTGGTGCATCACTCATTCTGCGGCGCGACGGCTTTCACGCCGGAGACTCTTGTCGACGAGTTCCATGATCACCACCACGCCGATATCTCAACAATGTTCGATCAGGATAGCCTCGCCATTTCACATTTCGAGGAGTCGATCAAACACGATGTCGAGCTGCTTCGTACCAGCCCGGCTGTACCGAAGGACGTCAAACTCTACGGCTTCTTCTATGAGATGAATTCTGGCGAGTTGACGGAGGTGGTGCGGGACATTCCAGCATAGCTGGCGTCGCTGCTGGGCGAAATATGGCAACAGATCGCAGCGATCAAGGCAGAAACGGAGACATCGAACGACGCCTTCGTTCGCCTCAAAATGTGCATATACACATAATGGTGACGCAAAAATCGGCTCGCGTCATGCCTCGGAACGCAATACCCCTGAACTTATGCAATGGAGAATCATCATGCAACAACGCAAGTACCTCATTACCGGCGCCACGGGCAAAACAGGCGTCCATACCGTCAATAACCTGCTCGAAGCCGGGCACGCGGTGCGCGCCATGGTGCGCACCGAAGACGCGCGCAGCGCGGCGTTGCGTGCCGCTGGCGCCGAAGTAGTAGTAGGCGATCTGCTCAATCACGACGACCTGATTCGCGCCACCTCGGGCGTCACGGGTGCGTATCTCTGCTATCCGGTGCGCCCGGGCTTCATCCAGGGCACCGCTTATTTCGCCGATGCCGCGCGCCGCGCCGGCCTGGAAGTCGTGGTGGAAATGTCGCAGATATCCGCGCGCGAAAACGCGAAGAGCCATGCCGCGCGCGATCACTGGATCGCGGAACGCGTACTGGACTGGTCGGGCGTGCCCACCATTCATATCCGCCCGACATTTTTTTCCGAATGGCTGATCTTCCCGTGGGTGCTCGACACGATCGTCAAGGAAGGACAGATCGCACTCCCGTACGGCGAAGGGCGCCATGCACCGATCGCAGCGGAAGACCAGGCCCGTTTCATCGCTACCGTACTCACGCAGCCGCAGGAGCACGTCGGCAAGGCGTATGAGTTGTGCGGTCCCATCGAAATGGATCACGGCGACATCGCGAACGAAATCAGCAAGGTCATCGACAGGAAGATCGTCTATCGCCCGGCCACGCTCGACGAATACCGCGCGCATTTGCAGAAGTACGATCTTCCCGAGTTTGCAATCCAGCACTTCATTGAAGTCGCCGTCGATTACCAGAACGGCGTATTCAGAGGCTCCGACCACGTGATCGAGCAGGTTACCGGGAAGGCGCCACAAACGGTTGAGGAGTTCGTTCGCGCCAGGCGCCCGCTCTTCCAGCCGTGATTCGTTACGCCATCCTCACCAAGGAGATTGAAATGAAGATTGAGAACTCCGTTGTATTTGTGACCGGCGCCAGCCGCGGACTGGGTCTCGCATTCGCGCGCGAGGCGCTTGCCCGCGGCGCGGCCAAGGTGTACGCCGGCGTACGCAATCCGGCGGCCTTCAGCGAGCCCGGCATGGTGCCCGTCGCACTCGACGTGACGGACCCCGCTTCGGTCGAGTCGGCCGCGAAAGCCACGCCGGATGTCACCATGCTCGTCAATAATGCAGGAATCGCGGAAATTACCGGGTCGCCATTCGCCGACAGCGCGGAAGATCAAGCCCGCCGCATCTTCGAGACGAACTACTACGGCGTCATGCGTGTGACCCGCGCTTTCGAGCCCTCGCTTCCCGACGACGGCAGCGGCGCTATCGTCAACGTGCTTTCCGACGTCACCTGGCGTTCGGTGCGGATTCTCGCGCCGTATGCGGCGTCGAAAGCTGCGGCGTGGAGCTTCACCAACAATGTGCGAGCCCATCTGAAAGAAAGGAATATCCGCGTGGTGGGCTTGCACGTTGGCTTCGTGGATACCGATCTCACGAAGGACTTCGACGTTCCGAAGGCGAATCCCGTCGACGTCGTCCGGCAGACGTTCGACGCGCTCGAAGCGGGCGAGAGCGAAGTGCTGGCGGATGCCGGTACCCGGGCGCTGAAAGCGACGCTTTCTTTGACAGTCCCGGGATACATCGATCCCGATGTCCTCGAAGGGAGGTGAGCGGGAAGAAGCGTCGCCGCTTCCCGGGGCGGCGCCATTCGCCATCAATGGCGGCTCTGTCAGCGAAAGACGGGCGATGCTTGATACGGCGGCTCGCTGGGCAAGGCGTGATCGGCCAAGGCACCGTTCTGACGCGACGGTCAGTAACACAGGCAGGAGCCGTCGTTCGGGGAACTCGTAGACAGTTTGGACGAGTGGCGGCAGATGGCCGTACCCGGAAATTCGCGCCGGCCCAACGGACATGGATCGCTCAGTAACGCGAGCCTCCTTTGTCGACCCATTGCGGCCTCTCGCCATTCTCCAATCCGAACGCTCGCCGACGAATCAAGCCGATGTCGTGGCGTCTTCACCAGAAACAGCATCCCCTGCCTTGATCATCGTCGCTTCGATCCAAGCGTTAGGAATCGCTCGTCCCCACGCAGCGTAAATAGGAGCAAAAGCAATTTGCGCCTCATCCAGAAATGTCTCTGTCTCCCCGAGGGTCACGCTGTCACCCTCGCGCGTCGAATGACGTCTCCTGGCCGGCTTGAGTCAGACGCGCATTTCGCATTCACCAGCATTCCACTGGAGGCGCGTGGCGTTCAGAGAACCCGAAGGTTTCGGATGTTTCCGATGGTCGGCGACCGGTTTAGGATAAGTTCTGCGATGTACTCGGGCAGGAGCGCGCGGGGAATGTTGCCAGGAATGCCTCCTACGAACTGCGACGGAACCTGAACGATGAACGCGTCGGGATCGCTTTTCAGGCTGTGCTCGTAACTGACTCGGTAATCCATATGGGTATGGTGCGGCCTATGGTCTGGCGGGTAGCTGATCTGACGCTCGACCTGCAGTTTTTGAATGGCGAGCTGTGTACGTGGAAAACCGGTGAAAAACTGCGAATTCTCTGCTCTGCTCTATCTCCGGGGATCGCCGCCGATCCCAATGCCGGCGCGGTAGACAGCCGGTTTGGCTGCGCCGGGAGGCGTTTTCCCGGAGGCGTGACGGTATACTTGCCGCAGGAAAACGACGGTATAGCGTCAAGTATACCGTCACGAAACCGTAGATTTAGCTGGACGCAGTGAGACGACAATATATGCTGATTCTTGGAAAAGTTCAGTTATTTAAACGGGTTATGGCCGTCCCGAGACGTGCTGAGCATCCGCTCCACGTACCGCGCGATCAAATCGATCTCCAGATTCACCTGCGAACCTTCATGCAGATTCTTCAGCGAGGTCACCTGGACCGTATGAGGAATCAGGTTGATCGAAAACTCGCAGCCGTCGTCGCGATCTTTAACCGAGTTGACGGTCAGGCTCACGCCGTTGACGGTAATCGAGCCTTTGTACGCCAGATAGCGGCCGATTTCACGCGGTGCCAAGACGCGCAGTTCATGCGACTCGCCGACCGGCGCGAAATGCGTGACCGTGCCGAGGCCGTCCACATGCCCGGACACGATATGGCCGCCGAGCCGGTCATGCGCGCGCAGCGCCTTCTCGAGATTCACCTCGCCCGGCTCGCCGAGGCCGGCCGTGCAGTTCAGGCTTTCGCGCGACACGTCGACTTCGAACGAATGCGCGGTTTTTGCAACAACCGTCATGCAGGCGCCCTGGATCGTGATGCTGTCGCCCAGTTGCACGTCGTCGAGATCGAGGCCGCCGGCTTCGACGTTCAGGCGTACGCCCGCGTCGCCGTCCGTCTTGCCGTCGTCAGCGAGGGGTTTGACTGATGCGATGCGGCCGACCGCCGCGACGATTCCTGTAAACATCGTGCTGGTTCCTCGATCAATTCGAAGTAGGTTGGGGTGCGGGTCCGGGCTCGGCTTCGGGTGCGGGATGCGGCACGAAGCGCGCGAGAATCCGCAGATCGTCGCCGATCCGGTCGACCGCGTGGAAGTTCAGTTGCACGCGGCCCTCGAGCGTGTCGGGCGCGAGCAGATTGAACATGCTCATCGAGTCCGTGCCGAGCAGACTCGGGGCGAGATAAACCAGCAGTTCGTCGACGCAGCCTTCGCGCAACAGCGAGCCGTTCAGCTTGTAGCCCGCCTCGACATGCAGTTCGTTGACGCGGCGTTCGCCGAGTACTTTCAGCATCGCGGGCAGGTCGACCTTGCCGGCCGCATTTGCTAGTTGCACGATCTCCGCGCCGCGCTCGCGCAGCGCGTTAGCGCGTTCGGTATGACGCTGATCGAGATTGCCGCAGAAAATCAAGGTGGGCGCGCCCGCCAGAATCTGCGCTTGCGGCGGCACGTCGAGCTGGCTGTCGATCAGGACGCGTTGCGGCTGGCGCGGCGTGTCGACGGCGCGCGCGGTCATGCGCGGATCGTCTCCCTTGACGGTGCCGATGCCGGTCAGAATCGCCGACGCGCGGGCGCGCCACGCGTGACCGTCGGCGCGCGCCGCTTCGCCGGTGATCCATTGACTGGCGCCCGAGGGCAAACCGGTGCGGCCGTCCAGCGACGCCGCCACTTTCATGCGTACCCACGGGCGGCCGCGCGTCATGCGCGACACGAAGCCGATATTCAGTTCGTGCGCTTCGTTGGCGAGCAGCCCGCAACGCACTTCGATACCGGCATCGCGCAGCATGCTGAGACCGCGCCCGGAGACCTGCGGATTCGGGTCCTCCATCGCCGCGACCACACGCTCGACCTGCGCGTCGATCAACGCATTCGCGCACGGCGGCGTGCGGCCGAAGTGGCTGCATGGCTCGAGCGTCACGTAGACCGTCGCGCCGCGCAGGTCGTGGCCGCGCGAACGCGCGTCTTTCAATGCGCGGATTTCGGCGTGGTCCTGGCCGGCAGGTTGTGTGAAGCCTTCGCCGATCACCTCGCCGTTCTTGACCAGCACGCAACCGACGCGCGGATTCGGGTCGGTCGTGTACATGCCGCGCCTGGCCAACGCGAGCGCGCGTTCCATATGGACGAAATCGGTTTGCGAAAACATCGTTGTCCGCTCGGGTTCGGTGGCTAGGCTGTGTCGTTGAGTGTCGGGTTCGCGTTCGTGTTGTCGCCGGCCTCAGGCCGCAAGCGAGGCGAACGCGCCACGCGCTGCGTCGATCGTGGCGTCGACAATCGCTTCGTCGTGCGCGATCGACACGAAGCCGGCTTCATACGCCGACGGTGCGAAGTACACGCCCGCGTCGAGCATCTTGTGGAAGAACGCGTTGAAACGCGGCACGTCGCTCTTCGTGACTTCGGCGAAGCTCGTCGGGATCGATTCGGTGAAGTACAGGCCGAACATGCCGCCAAGCGAATCGGCCGCGAACGGCACCTTCGCTTCGCGCGCGACATTCGCGAGACCCTGCGCGAGACGCGTGGTGCGCGCGGCGAGCGTGTCATAGAAGCCCGGCGCCTGAATCAGTTGCAGCGTCTTCAGGCCCGCGGCTACCGCGATCGGATTGCCCGACAGCGTGCCCGCCTGGTAGACGCCGCCGAGCGGCGCGAGGTGAGCCATGATGTCGCGCCGTCCGCCGAAGGCTGCCGCCGGCATGCCGCCGCCGATGACCTTGCCCAGACACGTGAGATCCGGCGTGATGCCGTAGACCGCTTGCGCGCCACCCAGGGCGACGCGGAAACCGCACATCACTTCGTCGAAAATCAGCACCGAGCCGTACTCGGTGCACAGACGCCGCAATGCCTGCAGGAATTCGGGCGTGGCGCGCACGAGGTTCATGTTGCCCGCGACCGGTTCGACGATCACCGACGCGATCTCGTTGCCGAACGCCTTGAACGCTTCCTCGAGTTCGGCGACGTTGTTGTATTCGAGCACGGTGGTGTGCTTGGCGATGTCGGCCGGCACGCCTGCCGAAGTCGGATTGCCGAACGTGAGCAGGCCCGAGCCGGCTTTGACGAGCAAGCTATCCGCGTGGCCGTGATAGCAGCCTTCGAACTTGACGATGCGGCTGCGGTTCGTGAAGCCGCGCGCGAGACGCAGCGCGCTCATGGTCGCTTCGGTGCCGCTCGATACCATGCGGACCTGCTCGATCGACGGCACCAGTTTGCAGATTTCCTCGGCGATTTCCACTTCGGATTCGGTCGGAGCGCCGAAGGAGAAGCCGTTCACCAGTACGCGCTGGACCGCTTCGAGGACTTCCGGGTGGACGTGGCCGAGGATCATCGGGCCCCACGAGCCGATGTAGTCGATATAGCGGGTTTTGTCGGCGTCCCAGAAGTAGGGGCCTTCGGCGCGCTCGATGAAGCGCGGGGTGCCGCCTACCGAGCGGAATGCTCTTACCGGCGAGTTCACGCCGCCTGGGATGGTGCGCTGTGCGCGCTCGAAGAGGGTCTGGTTTTTGGACATGGGTGGTGGCGATGCCTTTGGATTCGGGATTGCGCAGCGGCGCGGGAGGGTGACTTTTTTGCGCTTCGCGCGGCGCTGGGGTTGGTGGGGAAATTGTACCGGAGTCAGCGTGAAGAGGTTTTTGCGTTCGTTTCCATGCGCGCCGCGACGCTCGGACGCCCCGTTCGATGGCGTGGTGAACGTTGTCCCTCGCGTACAATTGACGCCGTCAAGCTGCTGTTTCATGTTTCACCGTGTTTCGCTGCCAATGGCGGCGGAGCGCTTCATCTGGATTCCCATGTCTCACGCCACCAGACGCCGGCCCGATGGCCGGCTGATTCTGTTGCTCGGCGCGCTTGCCGCGTGCGGGCCGATTTCCATCGACATGTATCTGCCCAGTCTGCCAACCATTGCGCAGGCCTTCGCGGTCGGCACCGGCACCGCGCAGACGACGCTCACCAGTTTCATGTTCGGCTTTTCGATCGGCATGCTGTTGTACGGTCCGCTGTCGGATACGTACGGTCGACGCCCCGTGCTGCTCGGTGGCATCGTCATGTATGCGCTGGCGAGCGTCGCGTGTGCGCTGTCGTTCTCGATCGGGTCGCTAGTGACGTTCCGGTTCGTGCAGGCGCTGGGCGCGGGCGCGGCCTCGGTGCTGGCGCGCGCCATTGCCCGCGATGCGCACGGGCCGTCCGACGCCGCGCGCGTCCTGTCGATGCTCGCCATCGTGACGTCGATCGGGCCGTTACTCGCGCCGCTGATCGGCGGGCAGTTGCTGCTGCTCGGCGGCTGGCGCGTCGTCTTTGTCGTCCTGACGCTGTTCGGTGCCGTGTGCGCCGTCACGGCGTTCCTCAAGGTGCCGGAAACGTGGCCGCGCGAAAAGCGTGCACAATCGGCGTTGCTGCAATCGTTCGGCGCCTACGGCAAGTTGCTGCGCGATCCGGTCGCGTGGGGACACATGTTGTGCGGCGGGATGGCGTTCGCTTCGATGTTCGCCTACATCACGGCGACGCCGTTCGTGTACATCGAGTACTTCCATGTGTCGGCACAGCATTACGGGTTTCTGTTCGCGCTGAATATCATCGGCATCATGTTCGGCAACTTGATGAATACGCGTCTGGTCGGCCGGCTCGGCTCGCTGCCGATCATTTCGTTTGCGGCTACCGTCAGTTGCGTCGGATCGTTGTTTGTCTGTCTCGTGTCGTTGACCGGCTGGGGCGGCTTGTGGTCGATCGTGTTCGGCCTGTTCTTCGTGGTCGGCGTGGTGGGGCTGCTGTCCGCCAATTGCACCACTGATCTGATGCATCGCTATCCGATGAATGCCGGCGCTGCGGCTGCGGTGTTCGGCGCGGTGCAGTTGGCGCTCGGCGCACTGTCGAGTCTGGCCGTTGGGCTCTGGCAGGACGGCTCGCCCAAGGGAATGGGCATCGTGATCGGTGTCGCGGGCACGCTGAGTTACGTCGGCCGGATTCTGGTCGTCAGGTGGCACAGAAAGAAGGCGGCCGTGGTTGCCGCCTGACGGTGACCTGCTCGGCGGCGGCGATCCCGTTTGCCTGCATGGAACCGCGCAACGGCTCCTGAGCCTGCAAGCAGGGCGCTTGCGCCAGCCCACCGGGCGCGTAACAGAGCGACTACGGAAAACACCAGGTGTTGCGTGCGCGCGACCGTGCGGTTCAATTTGCGTTGCTATGATGGAGACACTGTTCCTCGGAGCGGCAATCATGGCGATCAGAGATTTGATGAACGGCGAGCGGCAACATGCTGCCTTCGCCGAAGCGCAGAAGCTGGCAGACAGCGGCGCATATCACGATTACACGGACATCGAATACGTCTTGCGCTTTGATTACGGTTTGTCTGATGTATCGACCCTGCTCGATAGTCAGTTGATGCACCGTGACCTGAATCGCCGTTGCGCGGACGCGCGCGAAAAGCTAGATCTGCTTGATACCGATGGCACGGGAGTGGGGGATTCTTTGCCGGGCACAAATGAAAAACGGGCCAAAAGGCCCGTATCCATTGAGATTCTGGCGGAGGCGGTGAGATTCGAACTCACGGAAGGATCACTCCTTCGCCGGTTTTCAAGACCGGTGCCTTAAACCACTCGGCCACACCTCCAAGCCCGAAATTGTAACCTGAAAAATCCCGGCTGCGTCGTCCGGATGAGCCGCAATCACTGCGGATCTTTCAGAAACAACGCCTGCAGATCGTTCAGAAAGGCCTGACCGAGCGGCGTCGGTGCAATCTTTTCGTGATCGCGCGTAATCAGCTTGCGCCGTTCCGCCTCCTGCAAAGCCGGCTCGATCGACGTCATCGACAGCCCCGTGCGTTCGATAAACCGATACACCGGAAACCCTTCCACCAGCCGCAGCGCGTTGAGCATGAACTCGAACGGCAGATCGCGCGGCCCGACCTCGTGTTCTTCCTGCACCGCCGTGCCGGCCCTGGCCTGCTCGATGAAGGTGGTCGGATGCTTGTAGCGCGCCTGACGCAGCACGCGGTTCGGAAACGACAGCTTGGTATGCGCGCCAGCCCCAATGCCGAGATAGTCGCCGAAGCGCCAGTAGTTCAGATTGTGCCTGCTTTGCCGGTGCGGCTGCGCATACGCCGACACCTCGTAGCGGGTGTAACCGGCCGCCGTCGTACGCTCGTGAATCCAGTCCTGCATGTCGGCGGAGGCATCGTCGTCGGGCAGCGCGGGCGGGAATTTCGCAAACAGCGTGTTCGGCTCGAGCGTCAGGTGATACAGCGACAAGTGCGGCGGCGCGTACGACAGCGCCGTTTCCACGTCGGCCTGACATTCGGCAAGCGTCTGCTGCGGCAGCGCGAACATCAGGTCGAGGTTGAAGTTGTCGAAGGTGGTCGATGCGACTTCGACCGCATGACGTGCTTGCGTCGCGTCGTGAATCCGGCCGAGCGCTTTCAGATGCGCCTCGTTGAAACTCTGAATGCCCACCGACAATCGATTCACACCGCTCGCGCGAAACTGCGCGAACTTCGCGGATTCGAAGGTGCCGGGATTGGCCTCGAGCGTGATTTCCGCGTCGGCGTCGAGCGGCAACAGCGCACGCACGTCGGACAGCATCCGGTCGAGCCCGGCCGCCGACAGCAGGCTGGGCGTGCCGCCGCCGATGAACACCGTATGCACCTGACGTCCCCACACGAGCGGCAAGGCCATCTCGAGATCGGCGCGCAACGCATCGAGGTACTCGGCCTCGGGAAACGTGTCGCCTTTCCACTCGTGCGAATTGAAATCGCAATACGGGCACTTGCGCACGCACCACGGAAAATGCACGTATAGCGCCAATGGCGGCAGCGACGTCAGACGAATGCTGCCCGGCGATGTAAACGCCTTGATGACGCCATGGCCGATATCGGCGGGGGCCGGTTTGATCGGAATCACGCTTCCTCCGTCAAACGCGCGAGCAGATGCCGCAAGGCAATCGCGCGATGGCTGCTGGCGTTTTTTACCGAGGGTTCGAGTTCAGCTGCGCTTGCGTTCAGCGACGGCAAGAAAAAGTGCGGGTCATAGCCGAAGCCGTTGGCGCCACGCGGCATATCGAGAATCTCGCCTTGCCAGCGGCCTTCGGCGATCAACGGTTCGGGATCGTCCGCGTGACGCACCAGCGCCAGCACGCAGTAGTAGTAGGCGCGGCGATCGGCCTCGCCTTGCAGCGCCGAGACGAGGCGCGCGTTATTCGCCGCGTCGCTTTTCTCGCCGCCCGCAAGCTGAGCGTAGCGCGCCGAATAAACGCCCGGCGCGCCGCGCAGCGCGCGCACGCACAGGCCGGAATCGTCGGCGAGTGCGGGCAGGCCGGTGAGCTTCGCCGCATGACGCGCCTTGGTCAGCGCGTTTTCGACGAAGGTCGGATGCGGCTCTTCCGCCTCGGGCACGTTCAACGCGCCTTGCGGAATCAGCTCGATGCCGGCCGAGCCGAGCAGCGCCGCGAACTCGCGCAGCTTGCCCGCGTTGTTCGACGCCAGCACGACTTTCCGCAACGGCGAGCCTGAAGCAACGCCGCCGTTGGTTTGATGAACCTCACTCACCCTTGTGCTCCAACGCTGCTTTCTGCTTCGCGATCAGCATGTTGATGCCGTCGCTCGCGAGATCGAGCAGCGAATTCATTTCGTCGCGCGAGAACGGCACGCCTTCGGCGGTGCCCTGAATTTCGACGAAACCGCCGGCGCCTGTCATCACGACGTTCATGTCGGTGTCGCACTGCGAGTCTTCATCGTAATCGAGATCGAGCACCGGCAGGCCGTCGTACACACCGACCGAAATCGCCGCGACGTAATCGCTGATCGGCGAGCTTTCGATGCGGCCGGCCGCCAGCAGTTTCGACACGGCGTCATGCGCGGCGACGAACGCGCCGGTGATGCTGGCGGTGCGCGTGCCGCCGTCGGCCTGGATGACGTCGCAGTCGATATGCAGCGTGCGCGCACCGAGCTTCTCAAGATCGAACACCGAGCGCAACGCGCGGCCGATCAGGCGCTGGATTTCCTGCGTGCGGCCGGTCTGCTTGCCGCGCGCCGCTTCGCGGTCGCTGCGCGTGTGAGTGGCGCGCGGCAGCATGCCGTATTCGGCGGTCAGCCAGCCCTGGCCGCGGTCGCGCAGAAACGACGGCACTGTTTCAGCGATGCTGGCCGTGCAGATGACCTTGGTGTCGCCGAATTCGACCAGAACCGAGCCCTCCGCATGCTTCGTGTAGTGGCGCGTGATGCGCACGTCGCGCAGCTGATCGGCCTGGCGGCCGCTGGGGCGTTGAGTGTCGTTGGTCATGTCGGGAATGGTCTGGAAGAAAAGCGGGAGGGAAAACGCGATTTTACCGCTGATAGCGGAGGCGGCCATCCGTGGGGCAGCTGCCCTCATCTGCCGGGGCTCTCCAAGGGGCCTTACCGTCAAAAATGGGATAATGCCGGTTCTCCGCCCCGCGTCTCGTACACGCCGGGCGATTCGACTCTACGGCCATCGTCGAACGCATGGCCACAATCGCGAGATATACGATGATCTACAGCATGACAGGCTATGCGAGCGCCACGCGCGAACTCGTTGCGGCCTCAGGCACAGGTGGCGTGAGCGTATCGGTCGAACTGCGCACGGTGAACTCGCGCTTCCTCGATCTGAACTTCCGCATGCCGGAAGACGTGCGCGTCTGCGAACCGACGCTGCGCGAAATGCTGATGAACAAGCTCTCGCGCGGCAAGGTCGATATCCGTATCAACCTGCAGCGCAGCGAACAGTCGGCCAACGCCGGCTCGGTCAATCACGATGCGCTGACGCAACTCGCGCTGCTCGAGCGCACCGTGCTGTCGACGTTCCCGGAAGCAGGACGTCTGCGCAGCGGCGAAATTCTGCGCTGGCCGGGCGTGCTGGCCGAAACCGGCGTCGCGCCGGAAGTGTTGCGCGATGCGGTGCTGGCATGCGGCAAGCAGGCGATTGCCGATCTGATCGACGTGCGTGCCCGCGAAGGCGCGCAACTCGCGACGATGCTGCTCGCCAACGTCACCGAAATGGAAGCGATCGTCACGAAGATCACGCCGCTCGTGCCGGAGTTGATCGCGAGGCATCAGCAGAAGATCGTCGAACGCTTGCAGGAAGCGCTCGGTATCGCCGCGCCGGATACGGCCGCGACGATCGTCTCGCGTGAAGAAATCAACGAACGGATTCGCCAGGAAGTCACGATGTACGGCATCCGCATCGACATCGCCGAGGAATTGTCGCGCCTTACGGCTCACCTGAACGAAACGCGTCACGTGATCGAGAAGGGCGGCAAGGTCGGCAAACGCCTGGACTTCATGATGCAGGAGCTGAATCGCGAAGCGAACACGCTCGGCTCGAAGGCGGCCGCGAAGGAACTGGCGGATTCGTCGATGACCTTGAAGCTGCTCATCGAACAGATGCGCGAGCAGGTACAAAATCTGGAGTAAGGCTGGAGCACCGACAATATGACCGACCACACACGCGAAACCAGCGCACCGCGCAATCCTTACG
The DNA here is from genome assembly GCF_046535245.1 of Paraburkholderia sp. SIMBA_030. Classification (NCBI taxonomy): domain Bacteria; kingdom Pseudomonadati; phylum Pseudomonadota; class Betaproteobacteria; order Burkholderiales; family Burkholderiaceae; genus Paraburkholderia; species Paraburkholderia sp. SIMBA_030. Next base: position 4,131 of record NZ_JAWRXB010000038.1, on the reverse strand, counting down.
CCGGTGCCTATCCCGGCAACCTGTTTATGGTGGTCGCGCCTTCGGGCGCGGGCAAGTCGACGCTCGTGAACGCGCTGCTCGCCGGCGACGAGGCGATCCGTCTGTCGATCTCGTACACGACGCGCCCGCCGCGTCCGAAGGAGCAGGATGGCGAGCACTATCACTTCACGACCGTCGACGATTTTCTGACGCGTCATGCCGCCGGCGAGTTTCTGGAAAGCGCGGAAGTGCACGGCAACTACTACGCGACCTCGCGCGTGTGGATCGAAGAGCAGATGAAAAGCGGCCACGACGTGCTGCTCGAAATCGACTGGCAGGGCGCGCAGCAGGTGAAGAAGCAGTTTCACAACGCAGTCGAAATCTTCATCTTGCCGCCGTCGCTCGACGCGCTCGAAGAGCGTTTGAAAAAGCGCGGCCAGGACGAGCCGAATGTGATTACGCGGCGTCTGCTTGCCGCCGGTAGCGAGATGGCGCACGCGGCCGAAGCGGAGTACGTCGTGATCAACGACAACTTCGATCGCGCGCTCGGCGAACTGCGGTGTCTCGTGGCCGCGACGCGTTCGCGCTTCGCCTCGCAATACGCGCGCCACACGCAGCTTTTCGTGCAGCTCGGCATTCACCTGCCGCACGCGTGAGCGCGGCGGCGTACCGAGCACATAAGGTAGAATAAGCAACATACTGAGAAGGAACCCAACATGGCCCGCATTACCGTCGAAGACTGTCTCAAACAGATCCCGAATCGTTTCGAACTCGCGCTTGCCGCAACCTATCGCGCGCGTCAGCTCGCTCAAGGCCACACGCCGAAGATCGAAAGCCGCGACAAGCCCACGGTCGTCGCATTGCGTGAAATCGCAGCTGGCCAGGTCGGCGTCGAAATGCTGAAGAAGGTGCCGGTTTAAGGCGCACTGTTCCGTTTTCGATTGCCACGAATTTGCCACACGTAATTGCATCAACGTGCAGACCGGCGTCTAACCCTAACCGCTACGGAGGCGAAAATGAGTGCTACCCCGCCCGCCGCCACGGAAGTGGAACACGACGCCGACTCGCCCTCGTCTGCACGGAAGTACATCGACGCGGTCCTCGAACAGTCGTTTCGCCATCTGTTCGGGCCGACCGCCACGCCGGAGCAACCGCGCCGGCATGACGTCGTTTCGATCGCCAGGCTGACGTCTGTCTTGTCCGGCTACCTCCAGCCGGAAGAGATCAAAGAGGTCAAGGCGGCGTTCCATTTCAGCGACGAAGCCCACCTCGGCCAGTATCGCCAGAGCGGCGAACCCTACATCACGCATCCTGTCGCCGTCGCGGAAATCTGCGCCGGCTGGAATCTCGACGCCCAGGCGATCATGGCGGCGTTGCTGCATGACGTGATGGAAGACCAGGGCGTGACCAAAGCCGAACTCGCCGAGCGATTCGGCGCGAAGGTCGCGGAACTGGTCGACGGGTTGTCGAAGCTGGACAAGATGGAGTTTCGTAATCGCGAAGAGGCGCAGGCGGAAAACTTCCGCAAGATGCTGCTCGCGATGGCGCGCGACGTCCGCGTCATTCTGGTGAAGCTCGCCGACCGGCTGCACAACATGCGCACGCTGGGCGCGGTGCCGCATGAAAAGCGCCGCCGCGTGGCGCGCGAAACGCTGGATATCTACGCGCCGATCGCGCACCGGCTCGGCCTGAACAACACGTATCGCGAGTTGCAGGACCTGAGCTTCGCGAACTTCAATCCGCATCGCTACGCCACGCTTGAAAAAGCGGTGAAGGCGGCGCGCGGCAACCGTCGCGAAGTGGTCGGCAAGATTCTCGAGTCGGTGCAGCGCGCGATTGCCGACGCGAAGCTCGACGCCGAAGTCACCGGCCGCGAGAAAACCATCTTCAGTATCTACAAGAAGATGCGCGACAAGCAATTGTCGTTTTCGCAGGTGCTCGACGTGTATGGCTTCCGCGTGGTGGTCGAAAGCGCGCTGGAGTGCTACACCTGCATCGGCGCGCTGCATGCGCTCTACAAGCCGGTGCCGGGCAAGTTCAAGGATTACATCGCGATCCCGAAGGTCAACGGCTATCAGTCGTTGCACACCACGCTGGTCGGTCCGTTCGGCGCACCGATCGAGTTCCAGGTGCGCACGCGCAAGATGCACGAGATCGCCGAAGCGGGCGTGGCCGCGCACTGGCTGTACAAGAATGGCGGCGCGGATCTGAACGATGTGCAGAAGCGCGCGCATCAGTGGCTGAAGTCGCTGCTCGACATCCAGAGCGAAGCGGGCGATTCGAGCGAATTCCTCGAACACGTGAAGATCGATCTGTTCCCGGATGCGGTCTACGTGTTTACGCCTAAGTCGAAGATCATGGCGCTGCCGCGCGGCGCCACCGCGCTCGACTTCGCGTATTCGATCCACAGCGACCTGGGTAACCAATGTGTCGCGGTGAAGATCAACAACGAACTGCTGCCGCTGCGCACCGAGCTGAAGAGCGGCGACATCGTCGAAGTGATCACGGCGCCGTATTCGAAGCCGAATCCGGCCTGGCTAGGGTTCGTGCGCACCGGCAAGGCGCGTTCGGCGATCCGCCATTACCTCAAGACGATGCGGCTGAACGAATCCGTGCAGCTCGGCGAGCGCCTGGTGGATCAGGCGCTGAAGGGCTACGGGCTGGCGCTGTCGGACGTGACGCCGGAAGCGTGGGAAAAGCTGGTGCAGTGGACGGGTAACAAGAACCGTCAGGAAATCTTCGCGGATATCGGGCTGGGCCGGCGTGTCGCCGCGGTCATGGCCAAGCGTATCGAAGTGCTGATGAGCGGCCGCGACGCCGACGACGACGGCTCGCGCGACGGCACAGCGTCGCATGCGCCGCCGGTGGTCATCACCGGCACCGAAGGGATGTCCGTGCAGCTGTCCGCATGCTGCCGTCCTATTCCGGGCGACGACATCATGGGCTACATCGGCATCGGCCTCGGCATGGCGATCCACACCACCGACTGCCGCGTCGCGCAACGGATCCATCGGCGCGATCCGGGCCGCTGGATCGACGTCGCCTGGGCGCCGCAGCCCGGGCGTCTGTTCGACGTCGCCGTCAAGGTGCTGGTCAAGAATACCAAGGGCGTGTTTGCCCGCGTCGCAGCGGACATCACGTCGGCGGATGCGAACATCGTCCACATCGCGATGGACGAAGACCTGTCGCAGGAATCGACGGTGCTACGCTTCGTGATTCAGGTCAGCGATCGCGTCCATCTCGCGAACGTGATGCGGCGTGTGCGGACCAATCCGGACGTGATGCGCATCGCCCGCGAACGGCCGAGCGACGAAGGACATCACCGTCACGACGGCGGCATGCGGGTCGATCGCGAGCGGGCGGACTACTGATCTGACGGCTGCGTCAGGTTACCTCGGTTGCTTCGAGTTGTTTCCGGCGGCCCAGTTCGAATCTGAGCACCCGGTGCACTCGCGAGTCTTGCCTGAGCTTCAGGGGGAGCGCATATGCATGTAACCGACCTCACCGGCGTGACGCTCGACTATTGGGTCGCCCGCAGCCTGCACGACTTCGTGCGCGAAATCCACTTTACCGACAGCGGCGAAACCGTCTCGATCCGCGGCAACGACCGCGGCCGGGCATGGGATGGCCGCTTCACGCCCTCTACGTCATGGGAAGCGGCGGCAGCGGTGCTGGAGCGCGCGCAGCGGCTGGAGGTGCGCGAGCGGGCCGATCACGGCCCGGCGCATTGCGTCGCTGAATTCGAAGGCGGACATCGAACGGTGGAAGGGAGAGGGGAATCGCTGCGGGTCGCACTGCTGCGGGCGTTTGTCGAAAGCCGTTTCGGCGACAGCGTCGACGACGTGATGCATCAGGCGCAGGCGCTGTTTGGCACGAGGGCGGAGCCGATCGATGAGCAAAATGCCGGAGCGTCCTTCGAAGACATACCGAAGCCCGATGCGCAGATAGGCGACATCAAATCGGAGCCGCGATAGTAGACATGGCAGCGGCGCTGCAGCGGCATTCGGGCAGACGCGGTCTGACAAACCCGGCCTGAAAAAACAAAGGGCCTTCCGATCGGAAGGCCCTTCATAGATGGTGCGGCTGGCAGGATTCGAACCCACGACCCCTTGGTTCGTAGCCAAGTACTCTATCCAACTGAGCTACAGCCGC
>NZ_JAWRXB010000230.1:0-318 GCF_046535245.1 Paraburkholderia sp. SIMBA_030 | reverse complement strand
GTGGTGGCCTGGTTGCGCGGGTACATGGGGGTTACCGAGTGGTCGGATGAGCAGCGTGTGCGCCGTACCGGCAGCAAGCGCTGCAGCAATGCCCGCGTGCGGGCATTGGGCTGGGTGCCGGCATATCCGAGCTACAAGGAAGGGTATGCGGCCATTCTGCAAGGGAAAGGCTGACGGCCTGGGGCCGCTTCGCGGCCCTTTCGCGACGCAAGGCCGCTCCTACAAGGGACCGGTCAGGGCCCTTCGGGTTCACTCTTCCTCGCGTTGCAACACCATCAATAGCATCGAGCGCCCCTTCACCTCGAACGTGCTCTCGAA
>NZ_JAWRXB010000229.1:0-318 GCF_046535245.1 Paraburkholderia sp. SIMBA_030 | reverse complement strand
CGGTTGTTGACCATCGGTGGCGCGTGCTCACCGACCGCATCTTCCAGAATCTGGGTAAGGCGGTTGGTCGGCCAACGGGTCACGGCGGACTTGAACGAGTTCTGTACCGAGGCGTAGAGGTTGCCCACGCCCGTGCCGTGCAGCGCGGAAATGAAGTGGATGTCGGCGAAGTCGACGAAGAATAGCCGGCGCTCCAGCTCGGTCTTCACGTAGGCGCGCTCACCCGGCTCCATGCCATCCCACTTGTTCAGGGCGATGACGATGGCGCGGCCGGCTTCGAGGGCGAAGCCCAGCAGGTTCAGGTCATGGTCGACCACC
>NZ_JAWRXB010000228.1:0-318 GCF_046535245.1 Paraburkholderia sp. SIMBA_030 | reverse complement strand
CAGATGATCGCGAAGCGTCTCGCCCTTCAGCTTGGGATCGAAATAGCCGCGGCGCTGCAGGATGGGCAGGACGTGATGCGCGAAGTCGTCGAAGCCCTCGGCGATCACGGGGAAGCCGAGAATGAAGCCGTCGGCGGCCTCGCTATCGATCCAGCGGATGATCTCGTCGGCGATATGATCGGCGGTTCCGATGAAGGCCGTGCGCGGCGTTGCCGCATCGAGCGCTACCTCGCGCAGTGTCAGGCCGTTCTCGCGCGCCGTCTTCTTGATCCGGTCGGTGGTGGCGCGGAAATTGTTGCGGCCGATATCGCCGAGTTC
>NZ_JAWRXB010000227.1:0-318 GCF_046535245.1 Paraburkholderia sp. SIMBA_030 | reverse complement strand
AGCGGCACCTTGGGCCGGTAGTCGGTGAGCGCCTCGAGCGACGGCAGATTCGGCGTGGCGACGATCAGCGCGTAGCCGAGCACGAGCGCGACGCACGCGGCGCCGCCCGCGATCAGCACGACAAAACCGATCAGCAGCTTGACCCACCAGGGCCGCTTGCGCCGGGTCGGGGCGGGCGGCTCCGGCGGGGTGGACGGAGCGGACGAGGGAGGCTGGACGTCTTGCATACGGTTACCGGAAAAACAGTCCCGCGATTATAGCCGCCCGCCTCGCGTGCTTTCGGAAAGCTTACGCACGGCTTGAGGCGGGTCGTGCAGC
>NZ_JAWRXB010000226.1:0-318 GCF_046535245.1 Paraburkholderia sp. SIMBA_030 | reverse complement strand
TGAGTATTCGTGTTGCGCCGTATTCCAAGGCGATCTCTCGATCACCTTTTCATACATTGATACAATCACAACCCTGATTCACCTACTCGCATACCCATCTCCAGGTACGCTTTCGTGAATCTCTTTACTACTTCTTCCTGATTGTTAAAGAACGACAGCCGATATCGCAGTTGCTATAACCGCGTATCACTCTGACTGGCTCAATCGCCAATGCATAAAGCCCGGTTAATACCGAACGCTAGGCATTGAGGATTGGTGGAGGATGACGGGATCGAACCGACGACCCCCTGCTTGCAAAGCAGGTGCTCTCCCAGCTGA
>NZ_JAWRXB010000225.1:0-319 GCF_046535245.1 Paraburkholderia sp. SIMBA_030 | reverse complement strand
GTTCATAGCATGAATGCTATAGGGAGTGGTCCGGCTTCGGGCAGAGGACGGAGGGTAATCCGGTCGGAGTGCCTTGGTAAACTAGGGACACTGAACCCAACGAATACCCGCGTGCTCCAACTTTTGATAATGCCTTCCTGACTTTGCGGAGAAAACAGTGATCACAGTTCTCGCCATCACCTTTGTAGCGGCAACTGTGGCGCCCTTGATCTTCAGGCAAATCGGGCGGAACGCTTTCTACGTGCTTGCCGCCGTCCCGGCAGCAGCTTTCCTGTGGCTCATCCTCCAGTACCAAGCTGTATATTCCGGCGAGGGCATA
>NZ_JAWRXB010000224.1:0-319 GCF_046535245.1 Paraburkholderia sp. SIMBA_030 | reverse complement strand
CTGCGGTCAATCCCGAAGAGAATGCGGGCAAGCTCGGTGCGGCCGGAGCCAACAAGGCCGGCAAGGCCTAGGATCTCGCCATAACGGATGTCGAGATTGACGGTTCTGGCAGGATAGGCGGCAGAACGAATGTCTGTAGTCTTCAGGGCGACCTTACCTGGCGCCCGTTGCGGTTCGGCGTCCCTCGCCGTGAGCGCGCGCCCGATCATCAGCTTGACCATCTGATCGTGGTTGATCTCGCCTTTGGCGAGTGTGCCGGCCAGCGTCCCATCCCTGAGAACGACCACCCGGTCTGCAACGCGCTCGACCTCGTGCAGGC
>NZ_JAWRXB010000223.1:0-319 GCF_046535245.1 Paraburkholderia sp. SIMBA_030 | reverse complement strand
CTATCATCGTGCGTGCCGCGATGGTAGTCTGAATGTTGGTAGCTGCTTACTCAACAAACGTACACGTGAGCAAGTCGGACTTGGTATCAGTAGTAACGGTAACCAGCCAAACTATATTGCTAATCTCGTGATATCAAATCATCCTTATCATCCAGCGCGCACACGTTGGCTGACTGCTGCCTTGATTGATTTACAACAGCAAATAATACCGCTTATACGTTACCAAGGCATACGCAGAGTTGCATTGCTTGCGCGGCCGCTTATCTCAGGCAAACCACGTGATATCGTATCCAATGAAAGCACTACAGCAGATATCCTA